>NZ_CP112880.1:6607500-6928335 GCF_028747205.1 Streptomyces sp. CA-278952 | reverse complement strand
CCAGCGCCGTCAGGGCCCGGCGCGCGTCGCCGCCCGCGATGCGCAGCAGATGCGCCTCGGCGTCCTCGGGCAGGGTGACCGCCCCGCCCAGGCCCCGCTCGTCGGTCAGCGCCCGGCGCAGCAGATCACGCAGGTCGTCGTCGGTCAGCGATTCCAGGGTGAGCAGCAGGGACCGCGACAGGAGCGGGGAGATGATCGAGAAGTACGGATTCTCCGTGGTGGCGGCGATGAGGGTCACCCAGCGGTTCTCCACGGCGGGGAGCAGGGAGTCCTGCTGGGCCTTGGAGAAGCGGTGGATCTCGTCGAGGAAGAGGACGGTCTCCTTGCCGAAGCCACCGGTGGCGCGACGCGCGCTCTCGATGACGGCGCGGACCTCCTTGACGCCCGCGGTGATCGCGGAGAGCTCGACGAAGCGCTTGTTGGTCGCCTTGCTGACCACGTACGCCAGGGTCGTCTTGCCGGTGCCGGGCGGGCCCCACAGGATGACCGAGGACGCGCCGGCCGGACCGCCGCCCCCCTCACCCACGAGGCGGCGCAGCGGCGAGCCCGGCTTCAGCAGATGCTGCTGGCCGACGACCTCGTCGAGGACACGGGGACGCATCCGGACAGCGAGGGGGCTGCTGGACGGGTCCTTCTCCTGGCGGTCTTCGGCGGCTGCGGTAAAGAGGTCGGGCTCCACGTCATGAAGCCTATGCGACCCCACTGACAGCGCCGCCGGTCACCTACCAGATTGGTAGGTGAGGGTCAGCTGGTCCAGAAGTCCCACCAGCGGGTCAGGATCAGCATGCCGATGATCCCGATCCACATCACCGGCAGCACCCACGGAAACTCGGTGAGTCCATTCCGCAGCCAGGCCGGGGCCGGGAGGATGCGGTGCTTGACGTTGTGCGTGGTCACGTAGCAGAACATGACGATGGTGGCGACCCAGGCCAGGCAGCACCACAGGCAGAGCGAGTTGATGTTGTACAGCGACTGGTACTGGAGCCAGGTGCAGAAGCCGACGCCGAAGAGCGTCCCGGCGTTCAGCCCGAGCCAGAACCAGCCGCGGAAGCGGGCTCCGGCGAGGAGCCCCGTCCCGATCGCGATGACCATGCCGTACGTGACGAGGCCCAGCATCGGGTTGGGGAACCCGAACACGGAGGCCTGCTCGCTCTTCATGATGTTGCCGCACGCGACGACGGGGTTGAGGCTGCACCCGGGGGTGAAGGAGGGGTCCTCCAGCAGCTTGAACTTGTCGAGCGTGATCACCCAGGCGGCCAGCAGTCCGGCCGCGCCGGTGATCACCAGCAGCAGGGCGAGACCGCGTCCGGCCCCGAAGGTGCGCTTGCGGCCGCCCTCGTCCTGGTCGGAGGAGAGATCGTGGTCTACCGCTGCAGTCGTCATATCGCCGTTCCGTCACCGAGTGGTCAGCCGGGCATGGTCATTGTGCCGCACCCCCGGACGGATCAACTGTTCGATGGACATAAAGGTGTGCGTCCGCGAGCGCTCCCCCGGGGCGGGGCCACGGGGTGGCGGGGCCGGGACGACGGAAGATGTACGGGTCCCCCGCGCCGGTCCGGCGACGCCGCCCGCGCGGGCGGCCCCAAGTCGGGGTCACCGGCGAGGATGAATCCCCTCTCGCCTGGTTGACGGCGGACAGAAAGGCGCGGGCGGCAGGACCTGAGGTCCCGCCGCCCGCGCCCCGCTCACGACTCGGTCAGCCGAGGCGCTTCGTCAGCTCCGCCGCGACCTCGGCCAGCTCCACCGGGCCCTGCTCGCCGGACTCCATGTCCTTGAGCTGGACGACGCCGTCGGCGAGATCGCGCTCCCCCGCTACCAGGGTGTAGCGCGCGCCCGAGCGGTTGGCGCTCTTCATCGCGCCCTTCAGACCGCGGCCGCCGAACGCGAAGTCGGCGGCGATCCCCGCGCGGCGCAGTTCGGTGACGACGCCGAACAGCACCCGGCGGGCCTCCTCGCCGAGCGGGACCGCGTACACGCTGGTGGTGCGGGGCAGGTCGAGCTCGATGCCCTCGGCCTCCAGCGCGAGGACCGTGCGGTCCACGCCGAGCGCCCAGCCGACGGACGGCAGCTCGGGGCCGCCGATCATCTCGGACAGTCCGTCGTAGCGGCCGCCGCCGCCCACCGCGGACTGGGCGCCGAGACCGTCGTGGACGAACTCGAAGGTCGTACGGGTGTAGTAGTCGAGGCCGCGCACCAGCTTCTCGTCGTCCTCGAAGGCCACCCCGGCGGTCGTGAGAAGCGCCCGGACCTCCTCGTGGTACGCCTTGCACGCGTCGCAGAGGTGGTCGCGGAGCTTCGGGGCGTCCGTGAGCTGCTTCTGTACGTCGGCCCGCTTGTCGTCCAGGACGCGCAGCGGGTTGATCTCGATGCGGCGGCGGGTCTCCTCGTCGAGGTCCAGGTCGCGCAGGAAAGTCTGGAGCGCCTCGCGGTAGACCGGGCGGCACTCCTTGTCGCCCAGCGAGTTCAGCAGGATCCGGAACCGGCGCAGGCCCAGCGAGCGGTACGCCTGGTCGGCGAGGATGATCAGCTCGGCGTCCAGGACCGGGTCCTCGGTGCCGATGGCCTCGGCGCCGACCTGCGAGAAGTGGCGGTAGCGGCCCGCCTGCGGGCGCTCGTAGCGGTAGTACGAGCCGGAGTACCAGAGCTTGACGGGGAGGTTGCCCGCCTTGTGGAGATTGGCCTCCAGGGCGGCGCGGAGCACCGACGCGGTGCCCTCGGGGCGCAGGGCCAGCTGGTCGCCGCCCTTGGTGGTGAGGGTGTACATCTCCTTGGTGACGATGTCGGTGGACTCACCGACACCGCGGGCGAAGAGCTCGACGTTCTCGAAGCCGGGCGTCTCGATGTAGCCGTAGCCCGAGTCGCGCAGCGGGGCCGCGATGGCCTCGCGCACGGCGAGGAACGTCGCGGACCGGGGCGGGGTCAGGTCGTACGTGCCCTTGGGTGCCTGGAAGGTGCTCACGATTACGTCTCTCGTCTACATTCCTCGGCGCGGCGCCGCGTCCAGACCGTTCAGGAACGGGTTGGAGGCGCGCTCGCGGCCGATGGTCGTCTGGGGGCCGTGGCCGGACAGCACCACGGTCGAGTCGTCGAGCGGCAGGCACACACGGGCCAGCGACTCGAGCAGCTCGGCATGGTCGCCGCCGGGCAGGTCGGTGCGTCCGACGGAGCCGGCGAAGAGCAGGTCGCCCGAGAAGAAGACCGGCGGAACGTCCGCGGCCTCGGGCATCCCGAACGTCACCGACCCCTTGGTATGGCCGGGCGCGTGCGAGACGCCGAACTCCAGACCGGCCAGGGTCAGCTTCACGCCGTCGGCCAGCTCCTTGACGTCGTCCGGCTCCCCCACGGTCAGCTCGCCCATGAGCGGCATCCCGATCGAGCGGCCGAGCGCCTTCTCCGGGTCGCTCATCATGTAGCGGTCCTCGGGATGGATCCAGGCGGGGACGTCATGGGCACCGCAGACGGGGACGACCGAGGCGACGTGGTCGATGTGGCCGTGGGTGAGGACGACGGCAACGGGCTTGAGCCGATGCTTCTTCAACGTCTCCTCGACGCCCTGGGCGGCCTGGTGGCCCGGGTCGATGATCACGCACTCCTCACCGGCGGCGGGGGCGACCAGATAGCAATTGGTCCCCCAGGCCCCGGCGGGGAACCCGGCAATGAGCACGATCGTCCTTAATGTTCGTCCGGAGGATGCGGCAACGGCGAAGGATGCGGCGGATCAGAGCCTACCGGCGCTCCTCATGACACAGGTAACCCATATACGGTACGGGCAACTCAGGCCCTCATCTCACGACGTAACAAGGAGCCCAACCGGTGTCCAGCAGCGAACAGCGGCGGCGGCAGCTCGCCCGGGAAAAGTTCGAGCGCCAGCAGAAGCGCCGGGAGGAGGCCCGCAGCAGGACGAGGCGTATCACCGCGATCGTCGCGGCCTCGGTGGCCGTGGTCGCCGTCGTGAGCGTGAGCGCGTTCGTCGTGGCGGGCAAGGACGACGACAAGGACAAGAAGAGCGACGCGGCGTCGAGCCAGAGCCCCGCTCCGGAGCCCTCGGAGAGCGAGAGCAAGGCTCCCACGCCGCCGATGAAGATCGACAAAAAGGCGAAGTACACGATGTCGCTCAAGACGAGCCAGGGCGACATAGCGTTCTCGATGGACGCGGCGAAGACTCCGGAGACGGTGAACTCCTTCAAGGCGCTCGCCGACAAGGGCTACTTCGACGACACCAAGTGCCACCGGCTGACCACCCAGGGCATCTTCGTGCTCCAGTGCGGCGACCCGAAGGGCGACGGCACGGGCGGTCCGGGCTACAACATCCCGGACGAGAACCTGGACGCGCTCGGCAAGGCGGGTGCCGACGGCACGGTGGTCTACCCGCCGGGCACGGTGGCGATGGCCAATACCGGCCAGCCGGACTCCGGTGGCAGCCAGTACTTCCTGGTCTACAAGGAGACGAAGCTCCCGCCCACCTACACCCCGTTCGGCACGATGGACGACGCCTCGCTGAAGGCCGTCCAGAAGGTCGGCGAGGCCGGTGTCGAGGGCGGTGCGGGCGACGGCGCTCCCAAGAAGGCCGTGACGGTCGAGAAGGCTTCGGTCGGCAAGGGCTGATCCGGCGGGACGGGAACGGCGGTACGGCGACCGGCCGGGCGGCCACCGGCGGGCGGAGCGCTGCCGGGAGCCGGAGCGAAGAATTTCAGCCGTGCTGAGTGCGGACAGCCGGGTGGCCGGTCGCCTAGATTGGCGTTGTGCAGGGCGGGCGATGCCCGCCCCAGGAAACTGTGGACGATGCCCGGGGGGCGAACCCCCTCGCAGGCATCAGGTGGAGGAGGCGCTGTGAGCAGCGACCCGTGGGGCCGCGTCGATGAGACGGGCACCGTGTACGTGCGTACGGCCGAGGGCGAGCAGGTCGTCGGATCGTGGCAGGCCGGTTCGCCCGAGGAGGCTCTGGCCTATTTCGAGCGCAAGTACGACGGCATTGTGGTCGAGATCGGCCTCCTCGAACGGCGGGTGAAGACCACCGATCTGTCGGCGAAGGACGCGACGACGGCCATCGACCACCTGCGGCAGCAGGTCGACGAGCACCACGCGGTGGGCGACCTCGACGCGCTGCGCAAGCGGCTGGACGCGCTCGTCGCGACGGTCGAGGCGCGACGCGAGGAGCGCAAGGTCCTCAAGGCCAAACAGACCCACGAGGCCAAGCAGGCCAAGGAGGCACTGGTCGCCGAGGCGGAGGAGCTGGCACAGAGCGAGCAGTGGCGCTCGGCCGGTGAGCGGCTGCGGGCGCTGGTGGACACCTGGAAGGGTCTCCCCCGCCTCGACCGCAAGTCGGACGACGAGCTGTGGCACCGCTTCTCGCACGCCCGCTCGGCGTTCTCCAAGCGGCGCAAGGCCCACTTCGCCGCCCTGGACGCCCAGCGCGAGGACGCCCGTAAGGCCAAGGAGAAGCTGGTCACCGAGGCCGAGGCGCTGTCCGGCTCCACGGACTGGGTGACCACGGCCGCGCGCTACCGCGACCTGATGACCGAGTGGAAGGCGGCGGGGCGCGCCCAGCGCGAGTCCGAGGACGACCTGTGGAACCGCTTCCGCGGCGCCCAGGACGTCTTCTTCGCAGCCCGCAGCGAGGTCTTCGCGGAGCGGGACGCCGAGCAGGGCGAGAACCTCAAGCTGAAGGAGGAGCTCGCCGCGGAGGCCGAGAAGCTGGTGCCGGTGAAGGACCTCAAGGCCGCCCGGGCCGCGTTCCGGTCCATCAACGAGCGCTGGGAGGCCATCGGCCACGTACCCCGTGACGCCCGCCCCAAGGTCGAGGGCCGGATGCAGGCGGTGGAGCGGACGCTCCAGGAGTCCGAGGAGTCGGAGTGGCGCCGGACGAACCCGGAGGCGCGGGCCCGCGCCGCGGGTCTGACCGGGCAGCTCCAGGCCGCCGTGGACAAGCTGCGCGGCCAGATCGACACCGCGCGCGCCCAGGGCAACAACGCCCGTGCGGACAAGCTGGCCAAGGAGCTGGAGGGCCGCCAGGCGCTGCTGGACCAGGCGCTCAAGGGCCTGGAGGAGTTCGGCGGCTGAGACAACGGCTGCCAGAAGCCCCGGTACGCGTCGCGTGTACCGGGGCCTTTCCGTTGCCGCCGCTAGGGGCGGGACAGCCCTCAGGGCCTGCGGGCCGAGGTGACCCGGTAGACGTCGTAGACGCCTTCCACGCCGCGCACGGCCTTCAGGACGTGGCCCAGGTGCTTGGGGTCGCCCATCTCGAAGGTGAAGCGCGAGGTGGCCACCCGGTCGCGGGAGGTCTGGACGGCCGCGGACAGGATGTTGACGTGCTGGTCGGAGAGGATCCGGGTGACGTCGGAGAGCAGCCGGGAGCGGTCCAGCGCCTCGACCTGGATGGCGACCAGGAAGACCGAGGACTGCGTGGGGGCCCACTCGACCTCCAGGATCCGTTCGGGCTGCTGCGAGAGCGACTCCACGTTGACGCAGTCGGCCCGGTGCACGGAGACGCCGCTGCCCCGGGTGACGAAGCCGATGATCGGGTCGCCGGGGACGGGCGTACAGCAGCGGGCCAGCTTGACCCAGACGTCCTCGACGCCCTTGACGACGACGCCCGGATCCGCGTTGGCCCGGCGCTTGCCGCGACCGCCGTGCGAGGGCGGAGTGGACTCGGCGAGGTCCTCGTTGGCCTCGTCGTGGCCGCCGAGTGCCTGCACCAGCTTCTGCACGACGCCCGCCGCCGCGACATGGCCCTCGCCGATCGCCGCGTACAGCGAGGAGATGTCCGGGTAGCGCATCTCGTGGGCGAGGGTGACGAGGGAGTCGCCGGTCAGGATGCGCTGGATCGGCAGGTTCTGCTTGCGCATGGCGCGCGCGATGGAGTCCTTGCCCTGCTCGATGGCCTCGTCGCGGCGCTCCTTGGAGAACCAGGCGCGGATCTTGTTGCGGGCGCGCGGTGACTTGACGAAGCCGAGCCAGTCCCGGGAGGGCCCGGCGCCGGCCGCCTTGGAGGTGAAGACCTCGACCAGGTCGCCGTTGTCGAGCGTCGATTCGAGCGGGACGAGCCGCCCGTTGACGCGTGCTCCTATGGTCCGGTGGCCGACCTCGGTGTGGACGGCGTACGCGAAGTCGACGGGGGTCGCGCCGGCGGGCAGCGCTATCACGTCGCCCTTCGGCGTGAAGACGAAGACCTCGTTGCGCGAGAGGTCGAAGCGCAGGGACTCCAGGAACTCGCTGGGGTCCTCGGTCTCCTTCTGCCAGTCCAGCAGCTGGCGCAGCCACGCCATGTCGTTGACGGTGTCCTGCCCGCGCCCGGTGCTCTTGGGTACGTCGGTACGCACCTTGGAGGCGCCGGCGGAGGGCTCCTGCTTGTACTTCCAGTGGGCGGCGATGCCGTACTCGGCGCGGCGGTGCATGTCGAAGGTGCGGATCTGGAGCTCGACGGGCTTGCCGCTGGGACCGATCACCGTGGTGTGCAGTGACTGGTACATGTTGAACTTGGGCATCGCGATGTAGTCCTTGAACCGCCCGGGCACAGGGTTCCACCGGGCGTGGACGGTGCCGAGCGCCGCGTAGCAGTCGCGGACCGTGTCGACGAGGACCCTGATGCCCACCAGGTCGTAGATCTCGGCGAAGTCGCGGCCTCGCACGATCATCTTCTGGTAGACGCTGTAGTAGTGCTTGGGGCGACCGGTGACGGTGGCCTTGATGCGGGCGGCGCGCAGGTCGGCCTGGACCTCGTCGGTCACTATGGCGAGGTATTCGTCGCGCTTGGGGGCGCGCTCGGCGACGAGCCGGACGATCTCGTCGTACATCTTGGGGTAGAGGATCGCGAAGGCGAGGTCCTCCAGCTCCCACTTGATGGTGTTCATGCCCAGCCGGTGCGCCAGCGGGGCGTAGATCTCCAGCGTCTCGCGGGCCTTCTTCTCCTGCTTCTCCCGCTTGAGGTAGCGCATGGTGCGCATGTTGTGCAGGCGGTCGGCGAGCTTGATGACCAGGACCCGGGGGTCCTTGGCCATGGCGACGACCATCTTGCGTACCGTCTCGGCCTGTGCGGCCTCGCCGAACTTGACCTTGTCGAGCTTGGTGACGCCGTCGACGAGCAGGGCGACCTGGTCGCCGAAGTCGCGCCGCAGGGTGTCCAGGCCGTACTCGGTGTCCTCGACGGTGTCGTGCAGCAGGCCCGCCATCAGCGTCGCCGGGTCCATGCCCAGCTCGGCGAGGATCGTGGTGACGGCCAGCGGGTGGGTGATGTAGGGGTCGCCGCTCTTGCGCTTCTGGCCCCGGTGCCAGCGCTCGGCGACCTGGTAGGCCTTCTCGATCTGGCGGAGCGTGGCCGTCTCGATCTTGGGGTCGTTGCCCCGGACGGTACGCAGGAGGGGTTCCAGGACCGGGTTGTACGGGCTGGAGCGCTGTACGCCGAGGCGGGCGAGGCGGGCCCGCACCCGGTTGGAGGAGCCGCCGGTGCGGGAGGCGGACCCGGCGGTGGCCCCGGTCCTCGCCGGGGGGCCAGGAGCCGGGGGCTTGGGCGCCTCGGGGGCCGGTTTCCTTGCCGGTGGCTGCGCGGGCCCGGTCGTCCCGGCCGGAGTCGGCGGAGTCTCGGGGCCTGCGGGCTTCGCCGGAGGGGCGGCCGGCCCGGCGGGCTTCGCGGCGGCCGGGGGGCGCGCGGCGTCGGCGGCGGGCGCGGGCTCCGGCGCGTTCGAGGGCGCGGCCTTTTCGCCCGTGGCGGGGGCCGCCACGGGCTTGTCGGGCTGCGGGGCGGCGGCTGACTGGGCCTCGTCTGGCAAGAGCGCTCCTCGTGCGGATCCGGGGTACCCGGAGAGCCCATGGTATCGACCCCCCGGCGGGACCTCGCCCGGGGACGGTGGGAGCCTGCACAACGAGGGAGGGGCACCCGGTGTTCCCGGGTGCCCCTCCCTCGTGCTCGGTGCCCGTCGCGAGACGGTGACCGAGCGGATCAGACCGTGATCAGAGCCTCCAGCGGTGCGCCTGCGAGGCCCGGCTCCAGGCGGGCCCGGCCCGCGAGGAAGCCGAGCTCCATGAGCACCGCGACGCCCGCGACCTGGGCGCCGGCCCGCCGGATGAGCTCCAGGGAGGCCTCGGCGGTGCCGCCGGTGGCGAGGACGTCGTCGATGATCATGACCCGGTCCTCCGCGTCGAGGTCCTCGGCGTGGATCTCGATCTCCGCGCTGCCGTACTCCAGCTCGTAGGACTGGCTCAGCGTGGCGCCGGGGAGCTTCCCGGCCTTGCGGACCGGGATGAACCCCATGCCGGCCCGGACCGCGACGGGCGCGGCCAGGATGAAGCCGCGCGCCTCCAGGCCGACGATCTTCGTGGCGCCGTGCCGTACGCACAGCTCCGCGAGGGCGTCGGTGAGCGCCGTGAAGGCCACCGGGTCCGCGAGCAGCGGGGTGATGTCCTTGAACATCACGCCCGGCTTCGGGTAGTCCGCGACATCGCGGATCCGGCTGAGCAGCAGCTCCCTGGTGGATTCGGTGGTGCTCGTCATCGCTCAGCGCTTCCCGGGGGTGCGGCCGTGCGACCGGGGACGGCCGATCGCCGTGCCCGCGGTCTCGGCGTCGTCGTACTGGTCCTCGGGGCCGTCGTCGTCGGGGGACTCGCCCTTGGCGGCCGCGGCGGCCCGCTTGGCGAGGATCCGCTTCTTCAGCGCCTTCATCTGCGGCTCGCGTTCCTTGAGGTCGGCGACGAGCGGCGTGGCGATGAAGATCGAGGAGTAGGCGCCGGCGGCGAGACCGACGAACAGCGACAGCGAGATGTCGTTCAGCATGCCCGCGCCGAGGACGCCACCGCCGATGAACAGCAGACCGGCCACCGGCAGGAGCGCCACCACGGTGGTGTTGATGGAGCGGACGAGCGTGCTGTTGATCGACCGGTTGGCGATCTCGCTGTACGTGAAGCGGGTCTGCTTGGTGATGTCCTTCTGGCCCTCCTTGAGGCTGTCGAAGACCACCACCGTGTCGTACAGGGAGTAACCGAGAATGGTCAGCAGACCGATCACCGTGCCCGGTGTGACCTCGAAGCCGACCAGGGCGTAGACGCCGACCGTGATGGTGATGTCGTGGATCAGCGCGATGAGGGCGGCGACGGCCATCCGCCACTCGAAGGCGATGGCCAGATAGATCACCACCAGGATCATGAAGACCCCGAGGCCGGTCCACGCCTTGTTGGCGATCTGCTCACCCCAGCTGGGGCCGACCAGGTCCGCGTTGATGTCGTTGGCGGGGATGCCGAGCTCGTCGGAGAGCGTCTCCTTGATCTCGTTGGCCTTGGCGGTGTCGACCTCGGTGATCTGGATGCGCAGACCGCCGTTGCCCAGCTCCTGCACGATCGCCAGGTGGCCGGAGGCCTCGGTCGCCACGTCCGTGGCCTGGGCGGTGGAGATCTGGGCCTTGGTGTCGGTCGTGAAGACCGCGCCGCCCTTGAACTCGATGCCCATGCGGAGGCCGCCGACCGCCACGCCGATGATGGCCGTGATGGTGATCAGGATCGAGATGCCGTACCAGATCTTGCGGTTGCGGATGAAGTCGTAGCCGACCTCGCCGCGGTAGAGCCGGGCGCCGAGATTGCCGAGTCGCGACATCTCACGCCTCCTTCGGTTCGGTGGGGGCGTTGACACGGCGCGAGCGGCGCAACGGCGGCTGGGCGCCGAGCCGCTTCGGGTCCAGCCCGGACCACGGTCCGCCCTTGGAGAAGAACTTCGTCCGGCCCATGAGCGTCATCAGGGGCTTGGTGAAGAGGAACACCACGACGACGTCGAGCAGGGTGGTGAGGCCGAGCGTGAAGGCGAAGCCCTGCACCTTGCCGACGGTGACAATGAAGAGGACGACCGCGGACAGGAACGATACGAAGTCGGAGACCAGGATGGTGCGCCGGGCGCGTGGCCAGGCGCGCTCGATGGCCGGGCGCAGCGTGCGTCCCTCGCGGATCTCGTCTCTCACGCGTTCGAAGTACACGATGAACGAGTCGGCTGTGATACCGATCGCGACGATGGCACCGCAGACCGCCGGGAGGTTCAGCGCGAAGCCGATGGCCGGTCCCAGCAGGGCCATGATCGTGTACGTCAGGACGCCCGAGACCAGGAGGCTCAGCAGCGCGATGAACGCCAGCCCCCGGTAGTAGGCGACCAGGTAGATCACGACCAGCGCGAGACCGATCGCGCCGGCGATCAGACCCGCCTTGAGCTGTTCGTCGCCGAGGGCGGCGGTCACCGTGGTGACGCTCACCTCCTCGAAGGTCAGCGGAAGCGCACCGTACGACAGGATGTTGCCGAGGTCCTCGGCGGACTGCTGGTCGAAGCTGCCGGAGATCTGGGCGTTCTTGCTGAGCGCCGTGCGCACCGAGGGCGCGGAGACGACCTCGCCGTCGAGGACGATCGCGAACTGGTTCATCGGCGGCTGCTGCTGCGAGAGCCGGCTGGTGATCGTCTGGAACTTCTTGGCGCCGGCGGAGGTGAACTCCATCGACACGATCCACTCGCCAGTCTGCTGCTCGATGGCGCCCTTGGCGTCGTCGACGTCGCTGCCGGAGACCTCGGCCGGGCCGAGGACGTACTTCTCGTAGCTGCCCGGGACGTTCGAACCGCAGGCGACGATCGAGTCGGTGGGCTTGGCGTTCTCGCCGGCCTCCGAGCGCTGCTTGGGATCGGTGCAGTCGAGCTTGGCGAACTCCTCCTGGAGCTTGGCCGTGGCCGGGTCCGCGGGAGGCGAGGCCTCGGGGGAGTCGGACGGCTTCGGCTTGTCGGAGGCGCCGGGGGTCGGGTCGTCCTTCGTCAGTGCCCCGGTGACCGCGCGGCCCTGGGTGGTGGCGCTCGCCGAGGGGGTGGCCTCCGCATCGGTGGCCTTCTCGCCCTCGTCCTTGGGCTTGTCCTCACCTTCGGCGGACTCGCCGGGCTTCGGGGTTGCGCTGCCCGAGGGAGTTCCGGAGCCGGAGGGTGTGGGCTGCTCGGGGCCGCTCGCCTGAACTGTCAGAACAGGCCGGAAGTAGAGCTGGGCGGTGGTGCCGACCTGCTCCTGGGCCTGCTTGGAGTTCGTCCCCTTGGGGATGTTGACGATGATGTTCTTCGAGCCCTGGGTCTGAACCTCGGCCTCGGAGACGCCCAGACCGTTGACGCGCCGCTCGATGATCCCGACCGCGGTGTTCATGTTGGTCTGGTTGATCGCGTTCGGCTTGCCGGGCTGGTTCTGTGCCTCCAGCGTGATCGACGTCCCGCCGGCCAGGTCGATGCCCAACCGCGGCGTCGTGTGCCCGGACAGGAACATCCCGCCGGTGAGCGCGACCATGGCGATGAGGATCAGAGCCAGGGCCCGCCCCGGCCTGCCTTGACCGCCGGACGGCCCTCGGCCCTTCTTGGGTGCTGCCACCTTCTCGTTTCTCCCTGTCCAACCGCCCCGCGCCGGGTACGCGCCCGAGCGGCCACGAAGTGTAGTGGGGACCCTGCCCCCGCAGACGACCGCACGGTCCCGGGGACGCCCCGCGCCGGTGGGCGCGCGACGTCCCCGGGATCGTGAGAACTACTTGGAGTCGGCGTCGCCGTCGGTCTTGCTCTCGTCCTTGGCGTCCTTGGCGTCCTTGACCGCGGCGTCCTCGGGCTCGACGTCGTCGGCCGCGTCGTCCTTGGCCAGGTCGATCTTGGCGACCTCGGCGGAGTCGGACTCGCCGGTCAGCGAGGAGGCGTCGTCGGGAACGACGGTGCCGTCCGCGTCCAGCTCCGGG
Organism: Streptomyces sp. CA-278952; assembly: GCF_028747205.1. Classification (NCBI taxonomy): domain Bacteria; kingdom Bacillati; phylum Actinomycetota; class Actinomycetes; order Kitasatosporales; family Streptomycetaceae; genus Streptomyces; species Streptomyces sp. CA-278952. The sequence continues at coordinate 6,915,624 of NZ_CP112880.1, read as the reverse complement.
TCGTCACCGTGCACGATGCGGTTGTACTCCGCGTCGTCCAGGACGGCGCCGATGGAGTTCTTCGCGTAGATGGCGTGCACGCCGGGAGCGACCTCGAGGATAACGGTGTCGTCGTGGACTTCCTTGACGGTGGCGTACATGCCCCCGATCGTCCGGACGCCGGTGCCGGGCTGCATGTCGTTGCGCATCTGCGCGGCCGCCGCCTGCTTCTTCTTGGCGGAACGGGTCATCAGGAACATGGCCCCGATGAGCACGATGAAGGGGAGGAGAGTCAAGATATCCACGGGACGGGAATTCCTTCGCACGACCGCGCTGGAATGCGGCCTGTATATACGGGGGTGGGTACACCGACCGGTAAGGGCGGCATCGGCGGAGTCTAAGCGAGTCCGCATCGTTGGAACAACGCCCAGCATGGCACCGGGGTTCCTGTGCACGCGAACCTGTGACCCATCACGCCCCGAACAGACCCTGTTGTCCCTTTGCTCCGTGCTGCGGCGGGACCAGCCCCAGATGCGCCCAGGCCGCCGGGGTGGCGACGCGGCCGCGCGGGGTCCTGGCCAGCAGTCCTTCCCGTACGAGGAAGGGCTCGGCGACCTCCTCCACGGTCTCCCGCTCCTCCCCCACCGCTACCGCCAGCGTGGACAGCCCCACCGGGCCGCCGCCGAAGAGCTTCAGCAGGGCGCCGAGGACGGCACGGTCCAGCCGATCGAGTCCGCGGGCGTCAACCTCGTACACCTTGAGGGCGGCCATTGCGATCTCCCGGTCGATCGTGCCCTCCGCCTTGACCTGGGCGTAGTCGCGGACGCGGCGCAGCAGGCGGTTGGCGATACGGGGGGTGCCGCGGGAGCGGCCGGCGATCTCGGCGGCGCCCTTCACGTCGATGACGACGTCGAGGAGGCGGGCGGAGCGGTGGATGACGCGCTCCAGCTCGGCGGGGGCGTAGAACTCCATGTGTCCGGTGAAGCCGAAGCGGTCGCGCAGCGGGGGCGGGAGCAGCCCGGCCCGGGTGGTGGCCCCGACCAGGGTGAAGGGGGGCAGTTCGAGCGGGATGGCGGTGGCGCCGGGGCCCTTGCCGACGATGACGTCGACCCGGAAGTCCTCCATCGCCATGTAGAGCATCTCCTCGGCGGGCCGGGACATGCGGTGGATCTCGTCGAGGAAGAGGACCTCGCCCTCCTGGAGGGAGGAGAGGATCGCCGCGAGGTCGCCGGCGTGCTGGATGGCGGGGCCCGAGGTGATCCTGATCGGGGCGTTCATCTCCGCCGCGATGATCATCGAAAGAGTGGTCTTGCCGAGGCCGGGGGCGCCGGAGAGCAGTACGTGGTCGGCGGTGGCCCCGCGGGCGAGGGCGGCCTTGAGGACCAGGTCGAGCTGTTCGCGGACCTTCTCCTGGCCGACGAACTCGTCCAGGTCCTTGGGGCGCAGCGCCGCCTCGACCGCGGTGTCCTCGCCGTCGAGATGGCCGGCGTCGACCAGCCGGTCGTCGAGGACCGGGCCGGTGGGCTCGTCGGTCTCGGGTCCGGTCTCGTCCCAGTTCATCAAGGGGCCTCTTCGGTGGTTCGGTGCCGGTCAGCGTGCGCGGTTGAGAGTCTGCAGGGCGGCCCGCAGCAGCTGCGGCACGGGGGGCGCCGTGCCCTCGGCGACGGCGGCCTCCGCCTGCGGGGCGACGGCGTTGACGGCCTCGTCGGCCTCGCGGCTCGCGTACCCGAGGCCGATCAGCGCGGCCTGGAGCTGGTCGCGCCAGCCGGAGGTGACGGGGGTGCCGATGCCCTGCTGGCCGATGTGCGCGCCGACCGGTTCGCCGAGCCGGTCCTTGAGCTCCAGGAGCAGCTTCTGCGCGCCCTTCTTTCCGATGCCGGAGACGGCGGTCAGCGCCTTCTCGTCGCCGGTGGAGACCGCGAGGCGCAGGGCGTCGGGGCTGTGGGTGGCGAGCATGGCCTGGGCGAGACGGGGGCCCACGCCGCTGGCGGTCTGGAGGAGCTCGAACACCTGCCGCTCGTCGTCGTCCGCGAAGCCGTACAGCGTGAGCGAGTCCTCGCGGACGACCAGTGAGGTGGCGAGCTTGGCCTCCTTGCCGACACGCAGGTCGGCGAGGGTGTGCGGGGTGCACTGGACCGCCATGCCGATGCCGCCGACCTCGATGACGGCGGTGGTCGGGGCGAGGGCTGCCACCGGGCCGGAGACGAAAGCGATCATGTGGTGCGGCCTTTCAGCGTGCGGGACGTGCCGGGGGCCCCGGGCGGGCCGGGCGGGCGAGAAGCCCCGGGGGTACGGGAGGCGCCGAGGGTGCCGGCCGCCCCGGACGTGCGGGACGGGCCGGACGCGCGGTGGGCGGCGACGGCCTGCTGGAGCCGGTTCTGCGCGGGGGCGCGCCAGATGTGGCAGATGGCCAGCGCCAGGGCGTCGGCGGCGTCGGCGGGCTTGGGCGGTGCGTCCAGCCTCAGCAGGCGGGTCACCATGGCGCCGACCTGGTCCTTGTCGGCGCGGCCCGATCCGGTGACGGCCGCCTTGACCTCGCTGGGGGTGTGCAGGGCGACCGGGATGCCGCGGCGGGCGGCGCAGAGCATGGCGACCGCGCTGGCCTGGGCGGTGCCCATCACGGTGCGGACGTTGTGCTGGGCGAAGACGCGCTCGACCGCGACGAATCCCGGGGAGTGTTCGTCGAGCCACTGTTCGATGCCGCGCTCGACGGCGACGAGCCGGTCGCCGAGCTCGGCGTCGGAGGAGGTGCGCACGACGCCGACGCCGATCATGGTCAGGGGCCTTCCCGCGACTCCTTCGACCACGCCGACGCCGCACCGGGTCAGCCCCGGGTCAATGCCCAGAACGCGCATGGAGCCCCCTGTCCTCAGCCCGTCGCCGGCGCGCGCCGCGCCCGCTCGGTCATCTGCGTCCGCTCGATCATCTGTTCCCGCAGGCTATCGGCTCGCACTGACAATCCGTCGCAACCACAGGACGACGGGCCGACGGGGAGTGCCCCGTCGGCCCGTCGTGGGAGACCTGTCGGCCGTGCCGTCAGGCGTCGACCTTCTCCATGACCTCGTCGGACACGTCGAAGTTGGCGAAGACGTTCTGCACGTCGTCGCTGTCCTCCAGCGCGTCGATGAGCTTGAAGATCTTGCGGGCGCCCTCTTCCTCCAGCTCGACCTGCATGGTCGGGAGGAAGTTGGCTTCGGCGGAGTCGTAGTCGATGCCCGCCTCCTGGAGCGCGGTGCGCACCGCGACCATGTCGGTGGCCTCGCTGACCACCTCGAAGGTCTCGCCGAGGTCGTTGACCTCCTCGGCGCCCGCGTCGAGGACCGCGCCGAGGACGTCGTCCTCGGTCAGCTCGCCCTTGGGCACGATCACGACACCCTTGCGGTTGAACAGGTACGAGACGGAGCCCGGGTCGGCCATGGAGCCGCCGTTCCGGGTCATCGCGACACGTACGTCGGACGCGGCACGGTTGCGGTTGTCGGTGAGGCACTCGATGAGCACCGCGACACCGTTGGGGCCGTAGCCTTCGTACATGATCGTCTCGTAGTCGGCGCCGCCCGCTTCGAGACCGCCACCGCGCTTGACCGCGGAGTCGATGTTCTTGTTCGGGACGGAGCTCTTCTTCGCCTTCTGGATGGCGTCGACGAGCGTGGGGTTACCGTCGGGGTCCACGCCGCCGGAGCGCGCCGCGACCTCGATGTTCTTGATCAGCTTCGCGAAGAGCTTGCCGCGCTTGGCGTCAATCACGGCCTTCTTGTGCTTCGTCGTAGCCCATTTAGAGTGGCCGGACATCTGCCTTCTCCTTCGCGTCACCAAAATCGAGTCGAACCCGAGAGATCCTACCGGGGTCCGCTCAGTTCACCGCGCGCACCATGTCCACGAACAGAGCGTGTACGCGATGGTCGCCGGTCAGTTCGGGATGGAACGAGGTGGCGAGGGCGTTTCCCTGCCGGACGGCCACGATATGCCCGCCGTGTTCGGCGATGACCTCGGTCTCGGCCCCGACGGACTCGACCCACGGCGCACGGATGAACACACCGTCCACCGGGCCGCCTTCGACGCCGCCGACCTCGACCGCGGCCTCGAACGACTCGTTCTGCCGGCCGAAGGCGTTGCGCCGCACGATCATGTCGATGCCGCCGACGGTCTCCTGGCCCGAGCGGGGGTCGAGAATCTTCTCGGCCAGCAGGATCATTCCGGCACAGGTGCCGTAGACCGGCATCCCGGCCCGGACCCGCTCGCGGAGCGGCTCCAACATGCCGAAGAGCACGGCCAGTTTGGACATGGTGGTGGACTCGCCGCCCGGTATGACCAGGCCGTCGACCTCGGCGAGCTCCTCGGGACGCCGGACCGGCCTGGCCAGGGCGTCCGCCGAGGCCAGGGCGATCAGATGCTCCCGTACGTCGCCCTGGAGAGCCAGAACGCCGATCAGGGGGGTGTCGCTCATCAGTGGTTACCAGCCGCGGTTGGCGTAGCGCTCGGACTCGGGCAGGGTGTCGCAGTTGATGCCGACCATGGCCTCGCCCAGGTTGCGGGAGGCGTCCGCGATGACCTTCGGGTCGTCGTAGAAGGTGGTGGCCTTCACGATGGCGGCGGCGCGCTTGGCCGGGTCGCCGGACTTGAAGATGCCGGAGCCGACGAAGACGCCCTCGGCGCCGAGCTGGCGCATCAGCGCGGCGTCGGCCGGGGTGGCGACGCCACCGGCGGAGAACAGCACGACGGGCAGCTTGCCGAGCTCCGCGACCTCCTTGACCAGCTCGTAGGGGGCGCGGAGGTCCTTGGCGGCGGCGTACAGCTCGTTGTTGTCGAAGCCGCGCAGCCGGGCGATCTCGTTCTTGATCTGGCGCAGGTGGCGGACGGCCTCGACGACGTTGCCGGTGCCGGCCTCGCCCTTCGAGCGGATCATGGCCGCGCCCTCGGCGATGCGGCGCAGGGCCTCGCCCAGGTTGGTGGCGCCGCAGACGAAGGGGGTGGTGAAGGCGAACTTGTCGCTGTGGTTGACCTCGTCGGCCGGGGTGAGGACCTCGGACTCGTCGATGTAGTCGACGCCGAGGGACTGGAGCACCTGGGCCTCGACGAAGTGGCCGATGCGGGACTTGGCCATCACCGGGATGGAGACGGCCCCGATGATCTCCTCGATCATGTTGGGGTCGGACATCCGGGCCACGCCGCCGTCCTTGCGGATGTCGGCCGGGACCCGCTCCAGGGCCATGACGGCGACGGCGCCCGCGTCCTCGGCGATCTTCGCCTGTTCGGCGTCGACGACGTCCATGATCACGCCGCCCTTGAGCTGCTCGGCCATGCCGCGCTTGACGCGGGCGGTGCCGGTGGCGGGGTACTCGGCGGACTGCGGGGTGCTGGGAAGCGTGGACACGGGACCTCACTCGGTGGAAAGACGCTGGATACTGCAACGCCGAGCAAACGCCCCGGGACCAGTCCACAGCAAGGGCCAATGGACAGGCCGTGGATCGTTTTGGCCCTGGGATCGATCCCCGGATCGGCCCCTGAATCAATCCTGGCTCAGCGGCTGTCAGGTGCCGGGCCGGTCCGCGAGGGCCACCGGCGGGGCGTCGTCCATCTCGAAGGCGAGCGGGAACGGGGCGTGCCCGGCCAGCCGGAAGAGCCGGACGGTACGGTGCCGGCGCAGCGCGCGGGCGGCGCGTACGGAGTCGTTGTGGAAGCGCCGGGCCATGGGGACGCGGCGTACGGCGGCGGCCAGTTCGGTGGCCGCGTCCTCTCCTCCGGGGATCTCCTTCACCGCGTCGACCTGGGCCGGTTCGCCGAAGACGGCGCGCAGGGCGGTGCTCAGTTCGCTCTCGGCGACCTCGCGGTGGTCCTCCTCGGCCTGCCGGGCGGCGTGCGCGGCCTCGTACAGGACGATCGAGGCGGCCGGGTCCAGGACGCCGGAGGTGGCCAGCTCCTGGGTGACCGAGGCGCGGCGCAGCAGTTGGGCGTCGAGGGCGGCGCGGGCGGCGTCGATCCGGGAGTGCAGGCGGTCGAGCCGGCCGGCGGTCCAGCTGAGGTACACGCCGACCGCGATGAGGGCGACGACGATCCAGACGATGAGGGTTACGGTCACGGGCCCACACGCTACCGTCGCCGGGGGCCCCCGCTTCAACAGGAGCCCCCGGGGCTCAGTCCCGGGCCAGCCCGAACCGGGCCCGCAGCCCGGAGCGTTCGTCCGCCGCGACCGAGGCGGCCCCGTCGGTCACCGTCTCGTACACCGCGAGGATGTCGGCCCCCACCGTCGCCCAGTCGAAGCGCCGTACGTGGGCCTCGCCGCGCTCGCGCAGTCCGGCCCGGCGCTCGGGGTCGCCCAGCAGCCGGATCGCGGCGGCGGCCAGCGCGTCGGCGTCCTCATTGGCGAACAGGTCGCCCGCCGCGCCCTGGTCCAGCACCTGCGCGAAGGCGTCCAGGTCGCTCGCCAGCACCGGAGCACCGGCCGACAGCGCCTCGACCAGGATGATGCCGAAGCTCTCGCCGCCGGTGTTGGGGGCCACGTACACATCGACGCTGCGCAGCAGCCTGGCCTTGTCCTCGTCGCTGACCATGCCGAGGAACTCGACGCGCTCGCGCAGTTCCTTCGGCAGGGTCTGAACCGCCTCCTCCTCGTCGCCGCGCCCGGCGACCAGCAGCCGGGCCTCGGGGTGGGCGGCGAGGATCGCGGGCAGCGCCTTCATCAGGACGGGCAGGCCCTTGCGGGGTTCGTCGATGCGGCCGATGAAGCCGAGGGTCCGGCCCTGCCATTCGGACTTCGGCTCGGCCTTGGCGAAGAAGCCGACGTCGACGCCGTTGGGGATGACGACGGCGTCCCCGCCGAGGTGCTCGACCAGGGTGCGCCGGGCGTACTCGCTGACGGCGATCCGGGCGCTGATCTTCTCCAGCGCGGGCTGGAGGATCGGGTACGCGGCGATCATCGCCCGGGAGCGCGGGTTGGACGTGTGGAAGGTGGCCACGATCGGCCCCTGCGCCGCCCAGCAGGCCAGCAGGCCCAGCGACGGGGAGGTCGGCTCGTGGATGTGGATGACGTCGAACGTGCCGTCGTGGAGCCAGCGCCGCACCCGGGCCGCCGACAGGAAACCGAAGTTCAGCCGGGCGACGGAACCGTTGTACGGGACGGGGACGGCCCGGCCCGCCGAGACGACGTAAGGAGGCAGTGGCGTCTCGTCGTCGGCGGGGGCCAGGACGGAGACCTCGTGGCCGAGCCGGATCAGGTGTTCGGCGAGGTCCCGGATGTGGAACTGCACGCCGCCAGGTACGTCCCAGGAGTACGGGCAGACGATGCCGATCTTCACGTGGGTTCCCCCAGGGGGTCCAGGTCGTCCAGCCAGAGCCGCTGGAGCATGTGCCAGTCCTCCGGGTGTTCGGCGATGCCGCCCGCGAAGGCGTCGGCCATCGCCTGGGTCATGGCGGCGGCCTTCTCGACGCGGGTGCCCTCCCGCGGCACGTCGACCGCCGGATGGATGCGCCCGCGCATCACCGGGCCGTCGTACCAGAGGGTCACCGGCAGCAGCCTCGCTCCCGTCTGCTGGGCGAGCAGCGCCGGGCCCGCGGGCATCCGGGCCGTGGCACCGAAGAACGACACCTCGACACCGGACGCGGACAGGTCCCGGTCCGCGACCAGGCAGATCAGCCCGCCCGCGCGCAGCCGCCGGGCCAGCGTGCCGAAGGCGGACCCGCCGCTGTGCGGGAGGACCTCCATGCCCAGGCCCTCGCGGTAGGCGACGAACCGGTCGTAGAGGGTCGCGGGCTCCAGGCGTTCGGCGACGGTGGTGAAGGGGATCTTCAGGTCGGTGGTGGCCCAGGCGCCGGCGAGATCCCAGTTGGCCAGGTGCGGCAGGGCGACGATGACCCCGCGCCCGGCGTCCAGACCCTCGGTCAGGTGGTGGGTGTCGGCGATGTCGATGCTGTCCTTGATGCGCTCCGGGCTCCAGGCCGGCAGCCGGAACGACTCCATCCAGTAGCGCATGTAGGAACGCATCCCGGCCCGCGACAGCTGCGCCAGCCGTTCCGGACCCGCGTCGGGGACGACCCGGGCCAGGTTCGACTCCAGGCGCAGCACGCTCTTGCCGCGCCGCTTCCACGCCTGGTCGGCGATGGTGCGGAAGAGCCGGGCGGCGGCGGGCTCGGGCAGCTTCTTGACGGCGCCCCAGCCCAGTCCGTAGAGCCCGTCGGTGAGCCGCCCCTTCAGGTCGGACGCGCGGGCGCTCACCGGTCGCCCTCGCTCCCCTGACCGACCTGACCGGCCTGACCGACCTGACCGGCCTGACCGGCCTGACCGACCTGACCGGCGGCGGACGGGTCCACGACGGCCGGTCCCGCGGCGGCCTCCGCCGCGTCCGCCTCGGCGGATTCGCGGCGTACGGTCACCACGCGCTGGATCAGCGTCACGAGGCTGCCCGCGGCGACGATCCAGAGCGCGATCGGCAGCAGGACGTCGATACCGGGGACGCCGAACGCGTGCAGTCCGGCGAGGCCCGCGGCGACCAGCGAGATCACCAGGCGCTCGGCGCGCTCCACGAGACCGTTGACCGCGACCGGCAGGCCGATCGACTCGCCGCGCGCCTTGGTGTACGAGACCACCTGGCCGCTGGCCAGGCAGAAGATCGCGACGGCGCACAGGATGTTGTCGTCACCGCTGCCCGCGTACCAGAGGGCGAATCCGGCGAAGATCGCTCCGTCGGCGACCCGGTCCAGCGTCGAGTCGAGGAACGCGCCCCACCGGCTGGAGATCCCGGCCTGCCGCGCCATGTTGCCGTCGACGAGGTCGGAGAAGACGAAGATCGTGATGACGATCGTGCCCCAGAAGAACTCCCCCATGGGGAAAAAGACCAGCGCACCTGCCATCACTCCGGCCGTGCCGACGAGAGTGACCGCGTCGGGGCTGACCCCGAGGCGGAGCAGCAGAGCGGCGAACGGTGTGAGGACACGCGTGAAGAATGCACGCGCGTACTTGTTCAGCATGGCCTTCCCGAGGGTTCGGTTCGCCGAGCGGCCCCTTCGGCCACCGGCTGGCCCATCGTAGTCACCGCCGGTGCCTTCCACCGGACGGGCACCCGCCGCCGGGTGTCACACCGGCCCCCGCCACGGGGCGGGCGCGTGCGGGACGCTGTGGCCCGTTCCGGTGCCCGGCTTCCGGGCCGTGCGCCGGTGCGCGCCGTACGAACTGCGCCGTGCGCGACGTACGGACGGGGCCGTGCGCGACGTATGGACGGGTCCCCGGAGCGGTGCCAAGCTCGAAGGACCGCGGGCGTCGCCGAAGCCGCCGCGGCGGCCTCCCCGTGCCCGTGACCACCGCTGCTCCGCGCGCGGTCGCCCTCCCCCGCACCGCGCCATCGACCGGGAGGCACGCACCATGGGCGACAAGGCACACGCACACCCCGGGGCCGCCGGAGGAGTACCGACGGCCGGCCACCCCTCCGCCGTACGGAACGTGGTGCTGGTCGGCCCCAGCGGATCGGGCAAGACCACGCTGGTCGAGGCCCTGGCCCTCACTGCGGGAGCCGTGAACCGGGCCGGGCGGGTCGAGGACGGGGCGACCGTCTCCGACTACGACGAGATCGAGCGGCGCCGACGGCGTTCCGTGCAGCTCTCGCTGGTCCCGGTGGCCTGGGACGGCTGCAAGATCAATCTGCTGGACACCCCCGGCTACGCGGACTTCGTCGGGGAGCTGCGGGCCGGTCTGCGCGCCGCGGACGCGGCCCTCTTCGTCGTCTCCGCCGCTCAGGACGCGGCGTCCGTGGCCGCGACCACCCGGGCCGCCTGGGAGGAGTGCGCGCTCGTCGGCATGCCACGCGCGATCGTCGTGACGCACCTGGACACCGCCCGCACCTCCTACCGGGAGATGAACCGGATCTGCGCCGAGGCCTTCGGGGGCGGGGACCCCGACGCCGTACTGCCGCTGTACCTGCCCGTGCTGGGGCCCGAGGGCGCCGACGGGCACGCCCCGCTCACCGGGCTCACCGGGCTGCTGAGCCGGCGGATCCTCGACTACTCCTCGGGGGAACGCGCCGAGCGGCCCCCGGCGCCCGACCAGGAGGAACCCCTTCGGGCGGCCCGCGACCGGCTGATCGAGGGGATCATCGCCGAGAGCGAGGACGAGTACCTGATGGACCGCTATCTCGCCGGCGAGGACCTCGACGTCGCCACGCTGATCGCCGACCTCGAACAGGCCGTCGCCCGGGCATCCTTCCACCCCGTCCTCACCGCGGCGCCCGCGGCCGAGGGCGCCCGACAGGGCATCGGCACGGTGGAACTGCTGGACCTGATCACCCGCGGCTTCCCGACCCCGCTGGAGCGCACCCCGCCCGCCGTCACCACCCCGTCGGGCGAGCCGCGGCCCGCCCCGGTCTGCGATCCCGGGGGCCCGCTGGTCGCCGAGGTCGTCAAGACGGCCTCCGACCCGTACGTGGGCCGGGTCTCGCTGGTCCGCGTCTTCTCCGGCACCCTGCGCCCCGACGACTCCGTCCACCTCTGCGGCCACGGCCTGGACGCGACGGGGCGCGCACCGCGCCCCTGTCACGAGGCGGAGATCCGCGTCGGGGCGCTCACCTCACCGTTCGGCCGCCGGCAGCACGCCCTGGACCGGTGCGTCGCGGGCGATCTGGCGTGCGTGGCCCGGCTCGGCGAGGCGGAGACCGGCGACACGCTCTCCCCGGCCGACGACCCCGTCCTGATCGAGCCCTGGTCGACGCCCGACCCGCTGCTCCCGCTGGCCGTACGGGCGCACGGCAAGGCGGACGAGGACAAGCTGTCGCAGGGCCTGGCCCGGCTGGTCGCCGAGGACCCCACGCTGCGCCTCGAACAGAACCCGGAGACCGGTCAGGTCGTCCTGTGGTGCCTGGGCGAGGCCCACCAGGAGGTGGCCCTGGAGCGGCTGCGCAGCCGCTACGGCGTCCAGGTCGACGCGGAACCGCACCGGGTGCCGCTGCGCGAGACGTTCGCCGGGCGGGCCGCCGGGCGCGGACGGCACGTCAAACAGTCGGGCGGGCACGGCCAGTTCGCGATCTGCGAGATCGAGGTGGAGCCGCTGCCGCCGGGCTCGGGCATCGAGTTCGTCGACAAGGTCGTCGGCGGTTCGGTGCCGCGTCAGTTCATTCCCTCGGTGGAGAAGGGCGTGCGGGCCCAGGCCGCCCGGGGGCTGGCCGCCGGGCGCCCCCTGGTCGACGTGCGCGTCACGCTGCTGGACGGCAAGGCGCACTCGGTGGACTCCTCGGACGCCGCGTTCCAGACCGCCGGGGCGCTCGCGCTGCGCGAGGCCGCGTCCGACGCCCGCATCCAGCTCCTGGAACCGGTGTGCGAGGTGAGCGTTCTGGTCCCCGACGACTACGTGGGTCCGGTGATGAGCGACCTCTCGGGGCGGCGGGGCCGTGTCGTGGGCACCGAGCAGAGTCCGGGCGGGCGCACCGTCGTACGGGCCGAGGTACCGGAGACCGAGGTCGGCCGGTACGCGGTGGACCTGCGCTCCCTGTCGCACGGCACCGGCCGCTTCGACCGCGCGTACGCCCGGCACGAGGCGATGCCGCCGCAGGTGGCGGACCGGGTCCGTGCGGAGCGGGCGGACGGGCCACCCGGCGCGTGACCGGCGCACTGTCGCACACGCCCTCCGGTGCGCGCCGGTGACCGGTGGTGGGGTGATCCGGACGATACGCTGTGGTCGCAGCTCAGAAGGTATGCCGCGTACGGTAGTTGGGCACACCGCAGGAGCAGACGTGCGGCGAGTGGGGGCGACAGGTGGCCAACGACGGATTCGACTTCTCACCCGGGGCCCAGATCCCGATCCAGGGCTCGGGCGGCCAGACCGTGGCGACCAACGCCCTGGCCTCGGCGGCGTATCGGGACAGTCCGGTGGAGACGATCCTCGACGCCAACAGTGAGTGGCACAAATCGGTGGTGAAGCCGGGCTCCTCGAAACTCTTCAAGTCCGACTACTTCAAGCCGAATCTGGGCGAGGCGTTCGCCCGTGCCGTCCAGGAGCGGATGCTCGGCGGCGCCCGCAAGGCGCTCATCCAGTCCTTCGGCACGGACCCGCAGACCGTGGTGGAGCACTGCCTGTCGGCGAACAACCTGCGCAAGGCCCGTGACACCCGGCTCACCCTGGTGACCGTGGTGTTCGGCGTCCTGTTCCTGCCCGGCATGCTGGCCTGGGTAATCGCCTTCCGGGTCCGGGACGCGCTCAACAAGTCCAAGGACACGGCGTTCCGCGCGGTCGGCACGGTCCTCCTGGCCGCCTTCGGGATCGGCGCGCTGGTCCTGATGGTCAAGCTCCCCCTGGACGGGCTGCTCGCGCTCTACGTCCGGGGCGCGCTCATCGCCCCGGTGATCGGCTGGCTGATCGCCAAGCGGATCGCGGAGACCTCGGCCAAGGACATGCGGGCCCGCTGGGAAGGCCTGCTCTCCGGCGCCGGGGTGATCGCGAAGATCCCCGAGGCGGTGCCGAAGAACCCCAACGAGACCGCCCGCGAGGCCCTCCGCCAGGGCCTGGAGAAGCTGTCGGCCGAGCAGCAGTCGAACGCCGTCTTCTACGCCGGTCCCAAGGGCGTTCTCGGGATGGGCACCCGCTGGGGCAGCTGGCAGCTGGCCGAGGAACTGCTCCCCAAGGACCCGACGAGGGAGATCCACCAGTTCCGCAGCTGGGACCTGATCCGGATCATCCACGACCAGCTGAAGATGCTGGAGCGCGGACCGCTGAACACCGGCGGCTTCCCGAAACCGTCCGTGAAGCACTGGATCGTCTCGCCCATCGGGGAGAACGCCGACTCCGTCACCCGCCCGGCGGGCGAGGACGTCGCCACCTTCCAGGTGAAGCCCCACGAGATACAGCGGATCTGCAATCATCAGCAGTTCGGCAGCGGTGACCGGCACTACCTGGGCGTCCAGTTCACCCTGTGGGACGGCCAGCTGGTGATCACCATGATGATCACCGTCACCGTGCTCCACGAGACCCTGCGCATCGAGGTCACGGGCCATGCGCTGGGGCCGGTGCACGGCCTGTTCCTCTCCAAGCCGGCGGCGAAGACGAAGACCGTCAACAAGACCGTCCGCTTCTGGGAGACCCGGGACGTCCAGCTGGCGCTGGTGGACGCCAAGGAGGTCGTCCGGCTCGCCCTGCGGGCCCCGCTCACCTGGTATCCGCCGCTGCTGGACTACCTGGGCGGGAAGATAGTGCTGCCCGAGCCGTTCGGGCTGCGGCACGCGTGGGCGGCCAAGCCGTGGAACCACCGCTTCATGGCGGACGACGCGATGCGCGCCGCCACCCCGGTGCTGCGGGCCGTGCACACGGCGGCGATGCGCGTCCTCGCGGAGAACGGCGTCGACACGGAGCGCTTCGACAACCGCTCGATGATACTGAGCGGCCTCGTCCAGGACCCGGCCCCGCGCAAGGCCGATGTCTACGACGCGTAGCAGCGCAACGGGAGAGGGGGAGGCCCGGCCGGGCCTCCCCCTCTCACCTACCGCGCTCAGCGGGCAGGCAGCTCGCCCTGCGGCCAGGCGTCGGCCAGCATCGCCCGGGTGTCGCCCAGCAGCTGGGGCAGCACCCTGGTGTGGCCGATGACGGGCATGAAGTTGGCGTCCCCACCCCAGCGCGGTACCAGATGCTGGTGCAGATGCGCGGCGATCCCGGCGCCGGCCACGGAGCCCTGGTTCATGCCGATGTTGAAGCCGTGCGCCCCGGAGGCCGCCCGCAGCGCGACCATCGCCCGCTTGGTGAAGTCCGCCAGCTCCGCCGTCTCCGGGCCGTCCAGTTCGGTGTAGTCGGCCACATGACGGTAGGGGACGACCATGAGGTGACCACCGTTGTACGGGTACAGGTTCAGCACCGCGTAGACGTGCTCGCCGCGCGCCACGAGGAGCCCGTCCTCATCGGATTTCGCGGGGATCGAACAGAACGGACAACCGTCCTCGGCGCCCGGGCCGCTCGGCTTGTTCTCGCCCTGGATGTACGCCATCCGGTGGGGAGTCCACAGGCGCTGGAATGCGTCGGGCGTCCCCACGCCGATCTGCTGCTCCGGCTCACTCGTCATGCCGATCAGCATATTGCGTCACCACGGCGGAGCGTGTCGCCGGGGCCGCACCGCCCGGCCGCCCGCGATGCTGAGGCGATGAGCGACCGACCCGCCCCCGAGCCACCCGCCCGGCTGACCCGCTGGGAGCGGCGCATGGAGGTTCCGCTCTTCGCCGCGGGACTGCTCTTCCTGACCGGATACGCGGTCCGGGTGCTGACCCCGCACGACGACGGGCCCTGGAACGACCTCGCCCTGGCCCTCGTCTGGTCGACCTGGCTGCTGTTCCTCGTGGACTACGGGGCGCGGCTGCGGCTCAGCGGACTGGGCGCGCGCTTCCCGCGCACACACTGGCTCGACACCCTGGTCCTGCTGCTGCCCCTGCTGCGCCCGCTGCGCATGGTGAAGGTGTACACGGCGGTGCAGCAACGCCGCGACCGCCCGCGGCTCGGTCTGTACGCGCGAGTGATCTCGTACGCGGGCCTGACCGCCGCCCTGCTCGGCTTCGCCGCCTCGCTCGCGGTCTACCACCTGGAGCACACGGCTCCCGGCGCCTCGATCCGCACGTTCGGCGACGCGGTGTGGTGGGCGTGCGCGACGCTCACGACCGTCGGTTACGGGGACGCCGCACCGGTCACGTTCTGGGGCCGGACGGTCGCGGCGGGGCTGATGGCCGGCGGCCTGGCGCTGCTGGGTGCGGTCACGGGGTCGTTCTCGTCGTGGCTGATCCAGGTGTTCACCCGGGAGGACGAGAGACGGCCCCCGGAGCGCGGTTGACGCTCCGAGGGCCGTTCCTGCGTGACGGATCAGACCTGTGCGCGGTCCTCGACGGCCTTCGCGATCTTGGCGAGGGCCTCGTCGACCGGGATGCCGTTCTCCTGCGAACCGTCGCGGTAGCGGAAGGAGACGGCGCCGTTGGCCATGTCCTCATCACCAGCGATGATCATGAAGGGCACCTTGGCCTTCTGCTGGTTGCGGATCTTCTTCTGCATCCGGTCCGAGGACGCGTCCACGTCCACCCGCAGCCCCTGCTTGCGCGCCTTGGCGGCGAACTCCTGGAGGTAGGGAATGTGGGCGTCGCCGATCGGGATGCCGACCGCCTGGACCGGCGCGAGCCAGACCGGGAAGGCGCCGGCGTAGTGCTCCAGGAGCACGGCGAAGAAACGCTCGATGGAGCCGAACAGGGCACGGTGGATCATGACCGGGCGCTGCTTGGAGCCGTCGGGCCCGGTGTACTCCAGGTCGAAGCGCTCGGGCAGGTTGAAGTCGAGCTGCACGGTCGACATCTGCCAGGTACGGCCGATGGCGTCCTTGCACTGCACGGAGATCTTCGGGCCGTAGAACGCGGCGCCGCCCGGGTCCGGGACCAGGGGCAGGCCCTGCTTCTCGGCGACCTGACGCAGCGTCTCGGTGGCCTCTTCCCAGGTCTCGTCGGAGCCGACGTACTTCTCCGGGTCCTTGGTGGAGAGCTCCAGGTAGAAGTCGGTGAGCCCGTAGTCGCGGAGCAGGTTCAGCACGAAGGTGAGCGTGCGGTCGAGCTCCTCGGCCATCTGCTCCTTGGTGCAGTAGATGTGCGCGTCGTCCTGCGTGAAGCCGCGCGAGCGGGTCAGGCCGTGCACGACGCCCGACTTCTCGTACCGGTACACGGTGCCGAACTCGAAGAGGCGCAGCGGCAGTTCGCGGTACGAGCGGCCCCTCGCGTCGAAGATCAGGTTGTGCATCGGGCAGTTCATCGGCTTGAGGTAGTAGTCCACCCCGTCGTCGAGCTGCATGGGCGGGTACATGCCGTCGGCGTACCAGTCCAGGTGGCCGGACTTCTCGAAGAGCTTGCCCTTGGTGGCGTGCGGGCTGTAGACGAACTCGTAGCCCTCCTCCTCGTGACGGCGGCGCGAGTAGTCCTCCATGGCCCGGCGGATGACGCCGCCCTTGGGGTGGAAGACCGCGAGGCCGGGGCCGATCTCGTCGGGGAAGGAGAAGAGGTCCAGCTCGTTGCCGAGCTTGCGGTGGTCGCGCTTGGCGGCCTCCTCCAGGAACTCCAGGTGCGCCTTGAGCTCGTCCTTGGTCGGCCAGGCGGTGCCGTAGATGCGCTGGAGCATCGGGTTCTTCTCGCTGCCGCGCCAGTAGGCAGCGGCGTTGCGCATCAGCTTGAACGCCGGGATGAACCGGGTGGTGGGCAGGTGCGGACCCCGGCAGAGGTCCTTCCAGCACAGGTCGCCGGTCTTCGGGTCGAGGTTGTCGTAGATGGTCAGCTCGCCGCCGCCCACCTCGACGTCCGCGCCGTCGTCCGAGGAGGCGGAACCCTTGATGCCGATGAGCTCCAGCTTGTACGGCTCGTCGGCCAGCTCCTCGCGGGCGGCCTCGTCGGAGACCACGCGGCGGGAGAACTTCTGGCCCCGCTTCTGGATCTCCTGCATCTTCTTCTCGATGGCCTTGAGGTCCTCGGGCGTGAACGGCTTCTCGACGTCGAAGTCGTAGTAGAAGCCGTCCTTGACCGGCGGGCCGATGCCGAGCTTGGCGTCGGGGAAGAGCTCCTGCACGGCCTGGGCCATGACGTGCGCGGTGGAGTGGCGCAGGATGTTCAGGCCGTCCTCGGAGGAGATCTCCACCGGCTCGACGGACTCGCCGTCCTGGAGCTCGTAGGAGAGGTCCTTCAGCTCGCCGCCGATGCGCGCGGCGACGACGGTGCGCTGACCGGGGAAGAGCTCGCCGGCCGTCGTGCCCGTCGTCACCACGTGCTCTTCCCGCTCGGAATCGCGTTGGATGATCACACGGACGTCTGACACCGGTCTCTCCTGACTGAGGGGGCGCCTGCCTTCACATGGCCAAGCACTGCGAATCGTACCGAGCCGTACGCCCCCGACGCGAACGCCTTCCGGGCAGCGCTACCCCTCCTCCCCCGCGCACGCCTCCTCGAAGAAGTCCACGTTCTCCTGGAGGGCCTTCATCAGCCGGTCCCGTTCGGCCTCGTCGACCTGGACGGGCGCGACCTGACAGGCCCCGGTGAGCCGCCGGAAGCCGCCCCGGTTCTCCAGCCGCCCTTCCACCCGGAGCGGCAGTCCGACCAGGTGGGCGTGGCCCGCGATGCGGTACGCCTCCTCGTCCAGCTCCACGCGGACGTGCGCGACCTCGGCCCCGGCCAGTACCCGCAGCCGTACGATTCCGGCGCCGCGCGGCCCCGAGCGGCGCAGCCGGACCACCGCGCCGGTCAGCCGCACCTGCACGGCGGGTTCGTCGCGGAGGTAGCGGGCTCCGGCGGCGCGCAGGGCGGGCAGGTCGCCCGGGGAGAACTCGACGGGCGCGGGGCGGGCCGGGCAGCCGTCCGGGGTGCCTGCGGCGGGCGCCCACCGCAGGTCGATCCGGGCCCCCTCGGAGCCGCGCACCAGGGCGATCAGCGCCTCGGTCAGCTCCCGGCCGACGCCCGCCGCGACCGCGCTGTCGAAGGCCTCCATGCCGCCGGTGGCCCGCTGGTAGTCCACCGCCTCGCGGGTGGCGTGCAGGGCGTGGCAGAGCCGCACCGCGACGGCGCGGCCGGAGGCGACGGGGACGTACGCGGTGAGGCTCCGGCCGTCGGCTCCGGGCCCGATCAGGGCGTCGTCCAGGGCGGCGCGCGCTTTCCGGCGGTGCCGGGCCCCGTGGTAGCCGGCCCGGCCGCGGGCCGCGAGGGCTCCGGCCATGAGGACCTGCCGGGCGGCCGAGCGCAGCTCCTCCGCCTCGGTCCAGCCCGAGGCGCCCGCGGCTCCGGCCGCCGTCTCGGGGACCTCGCGCCACCAGCGGATCTCGTCGCTGGGCAGGGTGAGGGAGAGGAGGATGTCGCGGGCGGAGGGGGCGGCGCTGCGGCCGAGGGCGAGCAGGGCCTCCTCGATCAGCTCCCCGCTGTCGGGGAAGCCCGCGCTCTCGGGCACCAGGAGGCTGGTCGTCCCGGCGGCGGATCCGGGTGGGGTCCAGCGGCCGTAGCGTCCCGGTGCTCCCCCGCGCCGCTGCCAGCCGTGCCGGCGCAGGAGGGCCCCGAGGACGGCGGGGTCGGGGCGTTCCTCACCGGTCCCGGCGAGGGGCGGGGGCCCGGGGCGGGCGGTGGGATGCGAGCGGGCGGCGGGCAGTCCCGCTCCCCCCGTGGGCTCGTCCATCGACCGGTGCATCAGGGTCTCCCTCCGGCCCCGACCCGGGCCATGATGTCGCAGAGTGCGCGGTCGTCGAAGATCCGTGAGGTCGGGATGCGCACAGTGGTCCGGTGCCGGCCCGTCACCGCGTGGCCGGCCAGGTTGGTCCAGTAGCAGCAGTGGCGCAGGTCGAGGCCCCCGGGCCCGGCGCGCAGCCAGTCGTCCTGGCTGCGGGGGACGATCATCACGACCAGGATCTTGTGCACCGACACCGGGCTGCGGGCGAGCTTGACGAGGTGGGCGTTGTCGAGCGTGAAGGAGAACGCCCCGCCCGCCGGGTGCGGCGGTATCTGGTAGGTGCATTTGAGCTGCACCTTGATGGTCACTTCGTCGTCGACGGTGTGGGCCGGGGCGCCGTGGCTGACGTGCCAGTCGATGCCGTTGTCGGGGAAGGGCTGGGACAGGGAGCATCCCGCCGCCGCCGCGACGGCGTGCAGGTAGCCCACCTGAAGGGTCTCCATGCAGGCGGTGGTGGCGAGGGAGCCGCGCAGCGGCGCGTCGAGCTGCTGCGGCGGCCGGGGCCCGGGGGCCTCGGCGCGGGCGGTTCCCCCGGGGTCGGGCTGCGCGAGCGCCATGGCTCCGTGTGCCTTCCGGGCGTGCCGATCGATGGCAGGTGGTCTGCCGGCGGGGAGTGGTGGGCTGGACGGATCGACGGACGCCGGAGGCAACTCCCCGGCGTCTCACCTGTGTTGTCACCGCATCGGACCGCCCGCAAACGGCGTATCAGGCAAACAGCCCGGGTATCACCGATATCGGGCGGAGGAAACATTCCATCTGCCGTGCGGGTGCGAGGAGTTCGGGGATGATGCACTGGTTCGAGGGGCCGCTGGCCGCTTTTGACACGGAGACAACAGGCGTGGACGTTGAGCGGGACCGGATCGTTTCGGCCGCTCTCGTCGCGCAGGACACCGCGGGCGGTCGCGTCCGCGTCACGCGCTGGCTGGTCAATCCGGGGGTTCCGGTCCCGCCGGGGGCGACCGCGATCCACGGTCTGACCGACGATCACCTTCAGCGCAACGGGCGTTGGCCCGCCCCGGTGATGGACGAGATAGCCCGGGCCCTGGCGGAGAGCTGCGCGACCGGGCGGCCGCTGGTCGTGATGAACGCCCCCTTCGATCTGACGCTGCTGGACCGGGAGCTGAGACGGCACCGGGCGTCGTCGCTGGCCGGCTATCTGGACGGTGTGCCGATGCGCGTCGTGGATCCGCGGGTGCTGGACAAGCACCTGGACCGCTACCGCAAGGGCCGTCGTACGCTCACGGATCTGTGCGCGAGTTACGAGGTGGTGCTCGACGGCGCCCATGACGCGGCGGCCGACGCGACGGCCTCGCTGGAGCTGGTACGGGCGGTGTGCCGGCGCTTCTCGGCCCGGCTGGAGCGGCTGTCGCCGTCCGAGCTGCACGCCTTGCAGGCGACCTGGCACGCGGCCCAGGCGCGTGGCCTGGAGGCGTGGTTCGCGAAGAGCGGGACGCCGGAGACGGTGGATCCGGCGTGGCCGCTGCGCCCGGAACTGCCCGCGGCGGCGTGAGGGGTTCGAGGTGTGGGACATGCGAAAGCCGGTCCGCGTGATGCTGGCGGACCGGCTTTCCCCGGTGGGCGATACTGGGTTCGAACCAGTGACCTCTTCGGTGTGAACGAAGCGCTCTCCCACTGAGCTAATCGCCCGGGAACGGGTTGAACCATACAGGGCTTCGAGGGCTTCGTTCAAACTCCTTCCGGTCGGGCTCTACTCAGGGCGCCGCGGCCGGGAAGTGAGTATCCGAGCGCATGTACGGGCCGGGGGGGCCGGGCCCACACTCCCGTACATGGAACACGTGCCCCCGCCCGCCGAGGAACTGGCCCTCCTCGACCGAGAACTGGCCGAGCTGGACGCCCGCAGGGCCCAGCTGCTGACCCGGCGCACCTGGCTGCTCGCCGCGCTGCGGCCGCCCGCGCCGACGGCCGCCCCGGGCTGGGGAGCGCCTTCCGGCGCCCCCGCGCAGCCGTGGGGCTATGTGCCGAAGCAGCCGTCCGCCCCGCGCGGCGCGCAGAACGTCCTGCTGACGCTGGGCGGTCTGCTGCTGACGGTCGCGGCCGTCGCGTTCACCCTGGTGAGCTGGGGCTCGATGGGGATCGGCGGCCGGTCGGCCGTGCTGGCCGCGGTGACCCTGGGGGCGCTGATCGCCCCGGCGGTGCTGCTGCGGCGGGGGCTGGTGGCCACCGCCGAGGCGCTGGCCGCCCTGGCCCTGGTGCTGACGCTGCTGGACGTCTACGCGGTCCACGCGGTGGCCGCGCCGGACACCGACGGGCTCGGCTTCACGGCGGTCGCGGCGGCGGTGCTCGCGGCGCTGTGGACGGCGTACGGGCTGGCGCTGGGCACGCTGCGCCTGCCGTTGCCGGCCGCCGTGGTGCTGGCGCAGTGGCCGCTGCTGTTCTGGACCTGGGCCGCGGGCGCTCCGGCGCTGGTGGTCGGGTGGGCACTGCTGGCGACCGCGGTGCTGGACGGAGCGATCGCCCTGTGGGGCAAGGGCGCCGGGGTGCGGGTCACGGCGTGCGTCGGGGGATCGGCGATGGGGTTCTCGGCCCTGATGGTGGGCCTGGCGCTTTCCACGACGGCCTCCGGGCCGCTCGGGGCGGCGGCTCCGGGCGCGTTGCTGCTGGCAGCGGCTGCGGCGGCTCTGGCCGGGGCATGGCGCGCACCGCAAGGTTTCGCACGGGTGGGCGGGGTGGTGGCGGGCCTCGCGGCGGTGGCCGCGGTGGGCGGCGCGCCGGCCGCCGCGCTGCCGGACGGCTGGCGGGTGCTCGCGTATCTGCTGTGCGGCCTCGCCCTGACCGGGGTCGTACGGGCGGGGGTGCCGAGGGACGCAGCACGCGGGGTGCTGGCCGCGTCGGGGGTGGTGGTGGCCGGTGCCCTGGTGTGGGCGCTGCCGCCGCTCGCGGCGGTGCTGCTGGGCCCGGGGACGCTGCTGTCGGACGTGTGGGCGGGGTCGCCGGAGGGCTTCCGCTCCGCGCTGGGGTCGACGCTGCCGTGGTCGGAGCTGGCCGCGGCCCCGGTGGTGCTCGCGCTGGTGGCCGGGCTGCTGGGGGCGGCGTACCGGTGGTGGCCGTCGGTCGTGCGGATCACGGCGCCGTTGGCCGCGCCGCGGACGGCGGACACCGGCACGCCGGGAGCGGGAGTACCGGGAGCTCCGGGAGCGGCCGGGGCCGCAGCGCCTTGGCCCGGCTGGTCCGGCTGGCCCGCCTGGTCCGGTCCTGGGGCCGGTGCTCGCAAGCGGCCTTCCGGGGCGGCCCTGCGCGGGGCCGCCGGCGCGGGGGCGGCAGCTCTCGGCTGGGGCGCGATCCTGCTGTCCGGGGCGCTGCTGGACGTGCCCTACGCGCTCGCGGTGGCCGGGGAGACGGCTCTGGTGGGCGGTCTGCTCGCTCTGGCGGTCCGGAGCGCCGGGAGCGGCCGGGGCGCGACGGCGGTGCCGGTGTGCGCCCTGGTGACGGCGGTGGCCGGAGCGGTGAGCGTCGGAGTGCTGTCACTGGCGTCCGAGGGGGCCTCCTACGCGGTGTTCGGCGCGCTGGCGGCGCTGTTCGCCGGGGCGGCGGTCCGGGCGGGAGCAGAGGTGCCGCGTGCGGTGTTCGCGGTCGCCTCGGTGGTCTGGGGCACCGTGCTCACGGGGCTGGCGGGCCGGTCGCTGGGCCTCGCCCCGCAGGAGACCGCGCCGCTGGTGCTCGTGGTGCCCGCGCTGACGGTGCTGCTCGGGGCACGGCTGCGGCGGAACCCGGTGGCGCTGCCGGTGGAGCTGACGGGCGCGCTGGGCGCGCTGATCGCGGTGGGGCTCGCGGTGTCCGACGCGCCGTTCCTGGCCCTGGTGCTGGCGTTGTGCGGGGTGCTGGCCGCGGGGGCTGCGGTGCGGCCGGAGCGGCGGCCCGTGGCGGGTTACCTGGCGGCAGCGCTGTTCGTGCTGGCCACGTGGGTGCGGCTGGCGGCCTCGGAGGTGTCGTTCCCGGAGGCGTACACGCTGCCGGTGACCGTGCCCGCGCTGATGGTCGGTGTGCTGCGGCGGCGCCGGGACCCGGAGGCCTCGTCGTGGACGGCGTACGGGCCGGGGCTCGCGGCGACGCTGCTGCCGAGCATGGCGGTCGCCTGGACCGACACGGACTGGCTCCGGCCGTTGCTGCTGGGGGTGGCGGCGCTGGTGATCACCCTGCTCGGCGCGCGCTACCGCCTCCAGGCGCTGCTGCTGCTCGGTGGGGTCGTGCTGGCACTGGACGGGCTGCACGAGCTGGCCCCGTACGTGGTGCAGGTCGCGGGCGCCCTCCCCCGCTGGCTGCCGCCGGCCCTGGCCGGGCTGTTGTTGCTGGTGGTGGGAGCGACGTACGAGCAGCGGCTGCGCGACGCCCGTCGGCTCAGGGAGGCGCTGGGGCGGATGCGGTGAGCAACACCCGGTCCGGGATCACGCTGGTCACAGCGGCTCCGGGACCGGGCCCCGGCGGGCAACGCAGAGGGCCCGGGAGACGGATTCCGTCTCCCGGGCCCTCTGTCCGGGTGGGCGATACTGGGTTCGAACCAGTGACCTCTTCGGTGTGAACGAAGCGCTCTCCCACTGAGCTAATCGCCCGGGCGCACCGCAAACATTACCCCATGTCAGCGGTGCTCCTGGACCGTCCCCGGGCTACTCGCTGATCTTCCACGGCATGGTGAGCCCGAACTTCCAGACGTAGATTCCGGCCAGCACCGCCATGATCACGAGCCCGAGCGTGGTGAGGATGATGTTGCGTCGCCGGACCTTGGGATCGAGGGCCCGCTGCGCCGCCTCGGTGACCTTGCGCTTGGTCCAGCGCAGCACCAATTGGGCCCAGACGAACTCGGTCGCCCAGATCGCCATACCGCCGAAGATCACCAGCCAGCCGGGGCCCGGCAGCACCAGCATGAGCACGCCCGCGATCACCACGCCGAGACCGACGATGAAGACGCCGACCTGCCAGCTCAGATGGAGCGCTTTCGACGCCTTGATGAAACCCGGCGCCCGCGAGCCCAGCTCACGCTCCACCCGGTCCGATTCCCCCGTGGCGGGTGCCGGGGCCGCCTGGTCGGCGACCTCGCTCCGCTCGTCACTCTCCGCGTTCATGAAGCTCAACTTACCCGACCTGTCCTCGTCACTGGAATGGGCGCATAACTCAAAGTTACACGCCGCTGAGCGAGGGACCCGAAGCATCACAAATGGGTCAGAGGGGTTTACAACGCCACCGTAGGTGGCATGTCGATTTCGCCGACGTGCGAATCCCCGAGCGCACACTGAGCGAAAGGCCCTGGCGCTTATGAACACCACGGTCAGCTGCGAGCTGCACCTGCGCCTCGTTGTGTCGAGCGAGTCCTCACTGCCTGTACCCGCGGGCCTGCGGTATGACACGGCCGATCCCTATGCCGTGCACGCCACCTTCCACACCGGAGCGGAGGAGACGGTCGAATGGGTATTCGCCCGCGACCTCCTTGCCGAAGGGCTGCACCGGCCCACCGGCACCGGAGACGTCCGCGTCTGGCCATCTCGTAGTCACGGTCAAGGCGTCGTATGCATCGCCCTGAGCTCTCCAGAGGGAGAAGCCCTGCTCGAAGCCCCGGCGCGAGCCCTGGAGTCGTTCCTGAAGAGGACCGACGCCGCGGTTCCGCCCGGCACCGAGCATCGTCACTTCGATCTCGACACGGAGCTCTCCCACATCCTGGCCGAGAGCTGAGCCAGGCAGAGAGCCGCTCTACGCCGTCCGACTCGGGGCGACGGCGTCGTGCTGACAACCGCATAGGGCAGACACCGGCGCCGTCGTCGCGGAAACCACCGCGACGACGGCGCCGGCGCGCCCGGGCGCACCGGCTCCTCCTCCCAGGGGCGGAGGGGTCCGTTCCACTCCCCGCCGGGCCCGCACCGGGCCCGGCACCGGCGGGCCGAGCCAGTAGAGTCAGCCGCCATCGGCAGGCGCCCGCCCGCCGGAAGGCCAGGGAGCGAAGCGTGCTGATCCCTCACGACACCCGGATCGCCCTCGACACGGTGGTCGATCTGGTGAACACCGCACCGGAGAACGAGCCGCCGCGGGACGACCCCAGGGGCGGACTCGCGGACGGGCCCCAGGACGGCCTCGGCGATATCGCCGCGCTGTACGCCTTCGCGGAGCGGCATCTCATCAGCGGGGTCGGCGCGCTCGGCGAGAAGGACCTGACCGCCGTGCGCGACGTCCGGGCCCGTTTCGCCGAGGTCTTCGCGGCGCCGGACCCCCGCGCCGCCGCCGACCTGGTCAACCGGCTCGTCGCGGCGGCCGGGACCACCCCGCAGCTCACGGACCACGACGGCTACGACTGGCACGTGCACTACTTCGCCCCGGACGCCTCGATCGCCGACCATCTCGCGGCCGACTGCGGCATGGCACTTGCCTTCATCATCGTGGCGGGCGAGCAGGAGCGGCTGCGGCGCTGCGAGGCCCCGGACTGCGGGCACGCGTTCGTCGACCTGTCGCGCAACCGCTCCCGCCGCTACTGCTCCAGCCGTACGTGCGGGAACCGGCTCCACGTCGCGGCGTACCGGGCCCGGCGCAAGGAAGCCGCGGGCTGAAGCCCGGGCCGCGCCCCCGCACGGTGGCGCGAGGCGTCACAGCACGAAGAGATCGTGCAGGGCGGCCATCAGCAGCAGGCCCCCGATCACCGTCAGGAAGATCATCAGGGGCGGCTGGGAGAGCGCGAAGAGACAGCCGCGGGGCTCTTCGGCGGGGGGTGCGGGGGCATCGCCCCGGGAAGTGTCCACCATCTCGGGGTGATCATGACGCACCCGCGGCCGGGTTGGCGATCAACCGGGGTCATTGCCCCGGGAGTTCACCGTCCCGTGGCCATCGATAATCGCTCCCGCGTACGGGGAGCCGTCAGGCATTCGGGCCGGTGGCGCGAGTGCCCGCGCCCGCAGGACCGTCCGCCGTCTCAGATGCCGTGCTTCTTGAGGATCGCCTCGATGTCGCTGAAGTCGTCGCCGGGCGCGGTGGCCTCCTGCTTCTTCTTCGGCTGCGGCGTCGGCTTCGCGGACGCTGCCGCGGGTCCCGCCGTACCGCCCGCGCCGAGCGAGGGAGCGGAGGCGGCCGGGGCCACCGCCTCGTTCCGTCCGGCCGCCCGCGCGGCCTTGCGTTCCGCGCGGGTGGTGCCGCTGCGGCGCTCGATGGCGCGGGTGGTCATGAACAGCAGCCAGGAGAGGCCGAGCACTCCGAAGCCGAGCCAGACGCTCGGCTTGAAGGCGATCCCGGCGACCCACTCGACGACCCCGGTCAGCACGAGCCCGACGGGGACGAGGGAGTAGGCGGCGATCCTCGTGGCCGTGAGGAACCGCTTGCGGTACGCGGTCACCGCGGCGATGCCGAGGCCGGCCGCCGACACCGCGGAACAGATGGTCTCGGCAAGCATCAGGGCCTCCAGGCGCAGGGGATACGTCCCTTCCATCCTGCACCGGCGACCGCCGTCGGGGCCACGTTGGCCGTCCACCTCAGGGACATTTCAGGGCCGGACTCCTCCCCGGGGGGTGGCCAAGGGCTGTCCCGTCATCCCTGCTGAATCAGCGCGCGGCGTCAGTATGCGGTGCATCGCAAGGCGGAGGGACGTCCGCATACTGGATGTATGGGGATGTTCCGACAACGCGGCGAGGCGCCGTAGCTGTCGTGGTGCGCCCGCCAGGGATGACGGGGCAGCCCTCAGGTCCCGGTTGGGTCGCGCCCGCCCGGCCTGAAAGACTGGGCGCATGAGCGATTCCTCCCCCGCGGCACCGGTCGTCCTCGACCTCTGGTGCGATCTCGAATGCCCCGACTGCCACCGAGCCCTCGACGACGTGCACGCCCTGCGCGCCCGGTACGGGGACCGCGTCGAGATCCGGCTGCGCCACTTCCCGCTGGACAAGCACAAGCACGCCTACGCCGCGGCCCAGGCCGCCGAGGAGGCGACGGACCAGGGCAAGGGCTGGCCGTACATCGAGGCGCTGCTGTCCCGCACCGCCGACCTCGGCCGCACGGGCGAGCCGGTGCTGCTCGCCGTGGCACGGGAACTGGGCCTGGACGCCGAGGAGTTCGACACCGCGCTGATCGACGGCCGGCACCTGCTGATCGTCGACGCCGACCAGGCGGAGGGCAAGGCGATCGGCGTCACCGGCACGCCCACCTATGTGATCGGCGACGAGCGGCTGGACGGCGGCAAGAGCCAGGACGGGCTGCGCGAGCGGATCGAGGAGATCGTCGACGGCGTCCTGGCCGCACGGGACCGGTAGCGGTCAGCGGCGGCCACTGGTAGCGGGCAGACAAGACCGGTAACGGGCAGACAAGGCCGGTAGCGGCCGGGGAGCGGCTACAGCGCCTTGGCCAGGTTGTAGCGCGTCGTCGCGTAGCCGAGGGACTCGTACAGCCGCAGGGCCGGCGTGTTGGAGGCGAAGACGTGCAGGCCGAGCCGGTCCCCGCCCCAGGTGCGGGTGAGGTCCTCGGCGAGCAGCATCAGGGACCTGCCGTGGCCCCGGCCCCGGTGCTCCGCACGCACCTCGACGTCGAAGACGAACCCGGCGTCGCCACCGGGCGGCAGCTCCCGGCGGGCCACCCACACATGGCCGACGACCTCGCCCGCGTGCACCAGCACCTCGAAACACACCCCGGCGGTCGCCAGTCCGTCCGGCAGGAGGGTGGCGTGGTCGGCCTCGGACTTGAGCCTGGCCTGTTCGGGCGGCACGCCCCGGTCGACCCAGTCCTGTGCGTACGTGAGCACCGTGTCCTGCCGCCAGGCGGCGAACTCCTCGTCGCCCATCGCGCGCGAGGTGAGGCCCGCGGGAAGCGGGACGGTGTCCGGGCCGAGGTCCTTGGCCATGTTGCGGCTGCGTTCGGTGTAGCCGAGGGCGGCCGCGAGGCGGCGGGCCGGGTCGTTGTCGGCGGGGACCTCCACCCGCACCCGGGTGCAGCCCCACCCCCGCAGCACCTCTTCGGCGGCGAGCACGGCGATGGTGCCCCGGCCGCGTCTGCGCCGGGGCTCCTCAACGCTGAGCGAGCGCAGCACCCCGGCGGTCGCGCCGAACGCGTCGTCCGTGCTGATCGCGACGGCGCCGACGGGCCGCCCGTTGTCGCACACGTCGTACTGGCGGGCCCGCGCGCCGTCGGCGCCCTGCTGAAGCGGCCCGGACGGCCGGAGTGTCGTGGTCATCAAGGGTTTGTATCCCCTGCGCGAGGCCCCGTCACGCTCTTTTCGGGGCCGCCGGGGCTGTGGGGCCGCCCGGGCCCGTTACGGGTCGAGGTCGTCGCCGGCCCGCTCGGCGAAGATCCGCATGGCCTTCGCCGTCACCGGTCCGATCTCCTGGGCCAGCTCGCGATCGTCCAGTCGGTGCACGGCCTGGATGTCGCGGAGCGTCGAGGTCAGGAACACCTCGTCGGCCTCGGCGAGGACATCCATCGGAAGGTCGGTCTCCTCGGCCCCGGTCCACTCCACGGCCAGCGCGCGGGTGATCCCGGCGAGGCAGCCGGAGGTCACCGGCGGGGTGTGGACGCGGCCGTCCAGGACGACGAACACGTTGGAGCCGGTGCCTTCGCAGAGGCGGTCCGCGGTGTTGGGGAACAGCGCCTCCGACGCGCCCCGTTCCCGGGCCCGTGCCAGGGCGACGACGTTCTCGGCGTACGAGGTGGTCTTCAGGCCGGCGAGCGCGCCGCGTTCGTTGCGCGTCCAGGGAACAGTAATCACCGCTGTGCTGTCCGGGCGGCGCTTCACCCCGTCGAGGGCGACGACGAGGCTCGGCCCGTCGGTGCCCCGGTCCGAGCCGAGCGGGGACAGCCCGCCGGTGTAGGTGATCCGCAGGCGTCCCAGGGCGACGGGGTTGGCGTCGATGACCGCTGCGGCGGCGCGGCGGATCTCGTCGTGGTCCGGCTCGGGCAGACCCAGGCCCCGGGCGGACCGGGTGAGGCGGTCGAGGTGCCGGGTCAGCGCGAAGGGGCGCCCCTCGCTCGTGCGCACCGTCTCGAAGATGCCGTCGCCCACGGTCAGCCCGTGGTCGAGCACCGACAGCCGGGCGTCGTCGGCGTCCCGCAGTCCGCCGTTGACCCAGATCCTCATAGCGCGGTCCTTCCTGTCTCCGGATACGCGCCCGACGCTACAGCGAGCAGCCGGGCGGCCTTGAGTTCGGTCTCGTCCCATTCGCGATCCGGGTCGGATCCCCAGGTGATCCCGGCCCCGGTCCCGAACCGCAGCAGCGGCGCGGGACCGGTCCGGTCGATCCAGAACGTCCGTATCCCGACGGCGAGCGAGGCCGTACCCCGGTCGGCGTCGACCCAGCCGATCGCACCGCAGTACGGCCCGCGCGGGGCCCGCTCCAGCTCGGCGATGATCCGCAGCGCGCTGGACTTCGGCGCCCCGGTGACCGAGCCGGGCGGGAAGGCCGCCGAGAACAGCGCGGGCCAGCCCACACCGTCGGCCAGTCGGCCCCGGACGGTCGAGACGAGGTGGACGAGACCCGGGTGCTTCTCGACGACGCAGAGATCGGGCACGCTCACGCTTCCGGTGGCGCAGACCCGGCCCAGGTCGTTGCGTACCAGGTCCACGATCATCACGTTCTCCGCGTGGTCCTTGGCCAGCAGGTCGTCCTCGGTCCGGCCGGTGCCCTTGATCGGCCCGGACTCCACGGTCCGCCCGTCGCGCCGGAGGAAGAGTTCCGGCGACGCCGTGGAGACCTCCACGCCGTGGCCCGGCAACCGGATCGTTCCCGCGTACGGGGCGGGGTTGCCGCGGGCGAGCAGGGAGGTCAGGGCATCGACGTCGGCGTCGGCTCCGCCGCCGGGGAGCGGTGCGGACAGTACCCGGCAGAGGTTGGCCTGGTAGACGTCGCCCGCCGCGATATGTTCACGGATCCGCCGTACGCCCGCCGTGTAGGCGTCACGGTCCAGCGAGGAGGTCCAGTCCTCGGTGGCGGGACCGCGCCATGCTCCGGGCACGGGAGGGGGCACTGCCTCCTTGCGCACATCCGAGAAGCGGGCGCAGACGATACGCCCCTCGAAATCGGCACATACCGCCCAGAAACCGGATGAGTCGAGAGCCGCGGGATCGTGGGTCACATCCCGCAGACCGGAGGCGATGAGGCCGTCGAAACGGGCCAAGGGGGCGAGGTCGGGCACGCGACTGAGTCTAGGACGGTGCGCGGTGACCTGCGCCGGGGCGAGGTCACCGCAGCACGCTGCACAAACGCGTTTTTGTGCTGGCCCAGGAATCCGCTAGAGTTCAACACGTCGCCGGGACGCGCAAGCGGGCCGGACAAGGACAAGCGGACGTAGCTCAGTTGGTAGAGCGCAACCTTGCCAAGGTTGAGGTCGCCAGTTCGAACCTGGTCGTCCGCTCGCAGAAGGTGGGGGATTCTTCCCGAGCCCCCATCCCTGGTGGAGTGGCCGAGAGGCGAGGCAACGGCCTGCAAAGCCGTCTACACGGGTTCAAATCCCGTCTCCACCTCCAAGGACGATTAGCTCAGCGGGAGAGCGCTTCCCTGACACGGAAGAGGTCACTGGTTCAATCCCAGTATCGTCCACTGGTCCGCAAGGATCATCGGTCCGCAAGGATCCCCGCGCGATTAGCTCAGCGGGAGAGCGCTTCCCTGACACGGAAGAGGTCACTGGTTCAATCCCAGTATCGCGCACGCAGTAACAAGCAACACGCAGGTTCGCCCCTGCGCGATTAGCTCAGCGGGAGAGCGCTTCCCTGACACGGAAGAGGTCACTGGTTCAATCCCAGTATCGCGCACCACCGAGAACCCCCGGTCGTCTCCACGACCGGGGGTTCTTTCGTCGTACGGTCCGTCCGTCCGCCTCCGTGCCCCGGTGGCACGGTGGCCAGCCGGGGCACGGGGGGCCGATCAGAACGATCAGGACGAGAACAGCATCCGGCCGAAGCCCTTCTGGCGGTGGTGGCCGTAGTGCCCGCCGTGTCCACCGTGCTGCGGCGCACCCCAGGCGGGGGCGTGGGCGGCGGGCGCGGCCGGGTAGGCCTGCGGGGCGGGGGGCGCGGCCGGGTAGGCCTGCGGGGCGGGGGCCGCGGGCGGGGCCTGCTGGGACCACTGGGACTCCAGGCGGGTGAGCGACTCCAGCTCGCCGTAGTCCAGGAATATGCCCCGGCAACCGCTGCACTGCTCGATCTGGACGCCGTTGCGGTTGTACGTGTTCATCTGCGCGTGACACTTCGGACACTGCATCATCGGCTCGGCTCCTCGCCCTCGTTGTGCCGTCGCCGGAATGTCTGCCCGGCGGCGGTCCGTTCACCCTACGACGCGTGGTCGGCGGCCAACTCGGGCGGCAACGTAGCGATTCGGGCACAGGATTCGATCATCAGCTGTTCGAGCTCGTCCGGATCCCGTTGCTCCGCGGCGCACTTGGCCAGAGCGAGCGCCGCCGTCTGCACCGTCAGCGCGCGGGCCGGGACGTCCAGTGCGGGCCAGGGGTCCCCGTCGGCGGGCACCGCCGGTCCCCCGGCGGACCGGTAGGCGTCCAGGAAGGCGGACCAGTCCTCGGAGGCCAGGAGTCCGGCCGCGTACCAGGCGGCGGGCCGGCCGAGGTCCCAGGCCGGATCGCCCGCCCCCGCGTCGTCCACGTCGATGAGCAGCCAGGGCCCGTCCGGAGCGGGGTGGCGTACGAGCTGGCCGAGGTGGAGGTCCCCGTGGCACAGGAAGCCGGCCCTCCGGGCGGGTGCCGGGGCCTCGCCCCGGGCCCAGGCGGGCAGGGACCGCCACCCGGCCAGCACGGGCAGGACGGCCGGGTCGCCGGGAAGGGCGGCGGACATCCTGGCGACGGCCCGCGCGGCCTTGGCCGGTCCGCGCATCGGCGGGAGCCGGAACGGTGGCTCCGTCCGGTGGAGGCGGGCGAGCAGCACCGCGGCCTCGGCCCAGGGGGCCGCGTCGGGGTCGGTGGGGTCGACGGGCGCGCCGAGCGGCCACAGGGTGACCGGACGCGGGGCGGGAGCGGAGTGCCCGGAGGGCTCCGGGTGTCCCGGGACGGTGAGCGGCGGGAGCAGGATTCCGGTGAGCTGCGGGGCGGCGGCCAGGGCGATACGGGCCGCCAGCGCCTCGCGGTCGGTGTCGGCCGCGTGGGCCTTCGCGACGATCGCGCCGCTGCGGACGACCGTGCCGTCGGGCCGGTCCGCGAGGACCTGCGGCGGCTCGCACACGCAACGCGCCCCGGCGGGGTGGGAGAGACCGTGCGCGAGGGTGCCCAGGTCATGGACGACTGAGGTCTGAGTGGTGGTCAACGGCTCCCCCGGCGGCGGTCGGCCCGGCCGTGGCACCGGCCCCGCCGTGAGCGTAACGCGCGAGCCCGCCCGGGGGCCGACCCGGTCCGGAAGCCGCTGCCCGGGCCGGAGCTCCGTGGGACACACCCCTTCGGGGCTGGAGCGCCGGAACACGTCCCGGGGTGGTTGGTGCTGTGTGCGTCGGCCCGGCGGAGAAACACAGACGGGCCCGGACAGCGCGATGCCCGGTCAGCTCCCCAGCTGACCGGACAAACGCTGCCGTCCGCCGCACCCCCGTCCCCACGGGGCTGTTGGCCGGATGTGCGGGTCCGGACCGCTCTTCCGGACCCCGGGCGCCGCTCAGCGCCCCAGCATCACCGCCACGGACGACGCCTGTGTGACCACCGCTTCCCAGCCGCCGAAGACGACCGCGAGCAGGGCCGCCAGGGGAAGGACCATCGCCGTCGCCACCAAGGGGTGACGGGTGCCGGACGAACGGGTGCCGAACGCGGCGTACGCCCTGCGTCCCTGCGTACGGACCATGGTCCGTGTTGCCGTGTCCGACATGGTTCCTCTCCTGACCTGATGGGGAGCGGCGGGCGTGTGACCTCGGGGGACGAGTGCTGCGCCCGCCGCTTGACCTCAACTTTAGGTAACCGGCGAGCACAGGGCGTCATGCCCGCGTACCTAATCCCGGGCCTCCCGGAGGATGAGCCGTGGTCGACCGGCGTACTCCCCTGGGTGGAGACGGACCACCGGAGGTTGGGGTCATCCCGGAGGGGACGCCCGGGCCCGTCCGGCACACCGACCGGTACCGGTCGGCCTGCCCCGGGGGCGTGTGCGCCGGGTGACTTCACTCACGCCCATCACCCCGGCGGGCTGCCGCCCCGGCGCCGGGCACCCTGAGGGGCAGCCCCACCCCGTAGGCCCGGGCGGTGTTCACAGCCTCCGTGACGGCCGCGCGGCGGGGTTCCCGTGATGATCCAATCCCCCTTGCCCGACGGCCCTTTGAGCGGACCGGCCGGCCGAGGGGCCCGGATCCGCCGCCCCCTGCCCCCTCTTCACCTCTCCCGTCCGGCACGGACAATCGAATCCCCCGTGAGGGCGCGGCCTCTGAGCGCGTCGGGCGCGGGGTACGTAAGCTGTGCCTCGTCAGGCGGACCAGGCAGCGGGGATGGGCAGACGATGGCGATGATGCGGCTCCGGCGCGAGGACCCGCGTCTCGTCGGCTCGTTCCGGCTGCACCGACGGCTCGGCGCGGGCGGCATGGGCGTCGTCTACCTCGGCTCCGACCGGCGCGGCCAGCGGGTGGCGCTCAAGGTGATCCGGCCCGACCTGGCGGAGGATCAGGAGTTCCGTTCGCGGTTCGCGCGCGAGGTGTCGGCCGCCCGGCGGATCCGCGGCGGCTGCACGGCCCGGCTGGTCGCCGCCGATCTGGAGGCGGACCGCCCGTGGTTCGCGACGCAGTATGTGCCCGGCCCCTCGCTGCACGACAAGGTCGCCGAGGAGGGCCCGCTGGCCGCCGCCGAGGTCGCCTCGATCGGGGCCGCGCTCTCCGAGGGTCTGGTGGCGGTGCACGAGGCGGGGGTGGTCCACCGCGATCTGAAGCCGTCGAACATCCTCCTCTCCCCCAAGGGCCCCCGCATCATCGACTTCGGCATCGCCTGGGCGACCGGGGCGAGCACGCTCACCCATGTCGGTACGGCGGTGGGGTCGCCCGGGTTCCTCGCGCCCGAGCAGGTCCGGGGCGCGGCCGTGACGCCCGCGACGGACGTCTTCTCGCTCGGCGCGACGCTGGCGTACGCGGCGATGGCCGACTCCCCCTTCGGGCACGGCAGTTCCGAGGTGATGCTGTACCGCGTCGTGCACGAGGAGGCGCAGCTCCACGGGGTGCACGACGCGTTGGCCCCGCTGATCAGCGCCTGTCTGGCGAAGGACCCGGAGGAGCGGCCCAGCACGCTGCAACTGTCCATGCGGCTCAAGGAGATCGCGGCGCGCGAGGCGCAGGGGCTGCACGAGAGCCGGCCGCCCGCCCAGCGTTCGGCCCAGGAGGCCGACCGGCCGACCGGCCGGATGGCCGACCCGTACGCCGATCAGCACACCCGCCGCTCGGAGGGCCCGTCCGCCTCCCGCCCCCAGCCGGGCAGGCGCGGCGCGCCCGCGCGTTCGGGGCCGCCGCGCACCGGTGGCTCGCGCCCGCAGCAGACTTCGCGTGACACGACGCGTTCCGGGAAGCGGCAGGGCCCCCCGGCCGGGACGAACGGCCGGCCGGGGACCCGCTCCGGGGGGCGCACGACCTCGGCGGGGCGGCGTCCGGCCAATCCGCGGCTGCTGCGCCAGCGGCTGGTGGTGTTCGTCGTGGTGACGCTGCTGGTGGCGCTGGGCATCGCGGCGGCGCAGGGCTGCCAGGGGCCGGCGCGCGGGCTGGGCGGCGGGACCGGGGCCGGGACCGGGACCGAGCAGCAGTCTCGGACGCCGCAGACGCCGGCACAGGTCGTGCAGGAGCCGCCGCAGTCGTCCTGACGCGGGACCGGCCGGGGCCGGTTCCTGACGCCGGGACAGGCCGGCCGGCCGTGCTCAGCTCTCCGGGCGTCCCGTGGCCACCGCGTAGAAGGCGACGGCCGCCGCCGCGCCCACGTTCAGTGAGTCGACGCCGTGCGCCATCGGGATGCGGACCCATGCGTCGGCGGCCATCAGGGCCTGCGTGGACAGCCCGTCGCCCTCCGCGCCGAGCATCAGCGCCACCCGGTCCAGTCGGTGCGGGGCCGCCTCGTCGATGCTGGTGGCCTTGGCGTCCGGGGTGAGGGCGAGGAGCCGGAAGCCGGCCTCCCGTACGCCGTCCAGCGCCTTGGGCCAGGCTTCGAGCCGGGCGTAGGGGACGGAGAAGACCGCGCCCATGGAGACCTTGACGGAGCGCCGGTAGAGCGGGTCGGCGCAGTCCGGGGAGAGCAGGACCGCGTCCATGCCCAGGGCCGCCGCGCTGCGGAAGATGGCGCCGATGTTGGTGTGGTCGTTCACCGATTCCATGATCACCACCCGGTGCGCCGTGGCGAGCAGCTCGTCGGAGGCGGGCAGCGGCTTGCGCTGCATGGAGGCGAGCGCACCGCGGTGGACGTGGTAGCCGGTGACGCGTTCGGCCAGTTCGGGCGCGACGGCGTACACCGGGGCCGGGACCTCGTCGATGACGTCGCGCATGACGTCGACCCACTTGGCCGAGAGCAGCATCGACCGCATCTCGTACCCGGTCTGCCGGGCGCGGCGGATCACCTTCTCGCCCTCGGCGATGAAGAGGCCTTCGGCGGGTTCGCGTCGTCGTCGCAACTCGACGTCGGTCAGGCCGGTGTAGTCGCTCAGCCGCGGGTCGTCGGGGTCGTCGACGGTGATGAGTTCTGCCACAGGGTGATACTGCCTTGTCCGGTGTGTGGTGCCAACGCCTGGGATGAAGATAGGTAACCGCGGGTTACCTCACACCTGGTCGCCCGGCCGGTCCTGGCCGGTCCCCGGTGCGGAGTGCGGGCCGACCGCGACGACCTCGCCGATGACGATCACGGCGGGCGGGCGCACGTCCTCGGCGACCGCGCGCTCGCCGACGTCCGCGAGGGTCGCGTCGACCCGGCGCTGGGCGGCGGTGGTGCCCTCCTGGACGAGGGCGACCGGGGTGGCCGGGTCCTTGCCGTGGGCGATGAGGGCGGCGGCGATGGCGCCGATCTTGTCGACGGCCATCAGCAGGACGAGGGTGCCGCGCAGCCGGGCGATGGCCTCCCAGTCGACGAGCGAGCGCGGGTCCTCGGGGGCGACATGGCCGCTGACCACGGTGAACTCATGGGCGACGCCCCGGTGGGTGACCGGGATGCCGGCCGCCCCGGGGACGGAGATGGTGCTGGAGATCCCGGGGACGACCGTGCAGGGGATGCCCTCGGCGGCCAGCGCCTGGGCCTCTTCCATGCCGCGGCCGAAGACGAACGGGTCGCCGCCCTTGAGCCGCACGACGGACTTGCCCGCCTTGGCGTGCTCGATGAGCGCCTGGTTGATCGCCTCCTGGGCCATGAACCGCCCGTACGGGATCTTCGCGGCGTCGATCACCTCGACGTGCGGCGGGAGTTCGTCGAGCAGGTCGCGGGGGCCGAGGCGGTCGGCGATGACCACGTCGGCCTCGGCGAGGAGGCGGCGGCCGCGCACCGTGATCAGGTCCGGGTCGCCGGGGCCGCCGCCGACGAGCGCGACGCCGGGGGCCCGGGTGCGGTGGTGCGGGGCGGCGAGGGTGCCGTCGCGCAGGCCTTCGACGATCGCGTCCCGGATGGCGGCGGAGTGCCGGGGGTCGCGGCCCTGGGAGGTGGTGGTGAGGACGGCGACGGTCACGTTCTCGCTGCGGCCGGTGGCCGGGGTCCAGGCGGTGGCGGCCTCGGCGTCGTCGGCCCGGACGCACCAGGTGCGGGCGCGCTCGGCCTCGGCGGAGGCGGCGTCGTTGGCCGTGGTGTCGGAGGAGGCGATCAGGGCGTACCAGGTGTCGGCGAGGTCGCCGTCCTGGTAGCGGCGGCGCTCCCAGCGGATCTCCCCGGCGTCCGCCATGGCCTCGACGGAGGGCGTCGCGGACGGGGAGACGAGCGTGATGACGGCCCCGGTGGCGATGAGCTGCGGCAGCCTGCGCTGCGCGACCTGGCCGCCGCCGACGACCACGACGCGGCGGCCGTGCAGACGCAGTCCTACGGGGTACGCGGGGTGGTCGGCGTGACCTGCGCGGTCGGCGTGACCTGCGTGCTCGGCGTGGTCTGCGTGCTCGGCCATGGCGGTACGGGCTCCTCGTGCGGGTGCTGCGTAGGGGCCGCTGCGGCGGTGGAGCGGCTGTGACGTGCGGAAAGCTGAGGTCTGGGTCGGGGACACGATACGGGGTGGGGGGCGCCTGCGGCGGGCCAGTCCCCTCCCCCGCCCCTACCCGGGACCGGGGCTCCGCCCCGGTCCCCCTTCGTCCTCGAGCGCCGGACCGGCTGGATTCGGGGCTCCGCCCCGGACCCCGCTCCTCGAACGCCGGAGGGCTGGTTGGGCGGCTACTTCTCCGTCACGCCCGCCGAGTCGAACGTCGCCACTTCGTGCATCGCGCGCGCCGCGCTCTGCACGATCGGGAGCGCCAGCAGCGCGCCGGTTCCCTCGCCCAGTCGCAGGTCGAGGTCGACCAGCGGGCGCAGGCCCAGCTTGTTGAGCGCGGCCACGTGGCCGGGCTCCGCGCTGCGGTGGCCGGCGATGCAGGCCGCCAGTGCCTCGGGGGCGATGGCGCGGGCCACCAGGGCCGCCGCGCCGGCGCTCACGCCGTCCAGGATCACCGGCGTACGCAGGGAGGCTCCGCCCAGGAGGAAGCCGGCCATCGCGGCGTGCTCCAGGCCGCCGACCGCCGCGAGAACACCGATCGGGTCGGCCGGGTCCGGCTGGTGCAGGTCGAGGGCGCGGCGGACGACGTCGACCTTGCGGGCGTGCATCTCGTCGTTGATGCCGGTCCCCCGGCCGGTCACCTCGGAGGCGTCGATCCCCGTGTACACGCAGATCAGGGCCGCCGACGCGGTGGTGTTGGCGATGCCCATCTCGCCGGTGAGCAGGGCCTTGTTGCCTGCCGCCACCAGGTCCCGGGCGGTCTCGATGCCCACCTCGATCGCCGCGAGGACCTCTTCCCTGGAGAGTGCGGGGCCCGTCGTGAAGTCCGCCGTTCCCGCGCGTACCTTGCGGGGCAGCAGCCCCGGGGTCGCCGGCAGGTCCGAGGCCACGCCCACGTCCACGACACAGACCTCCGCGCCGACCTGGGCCGCGAAGGCGTTGCAGACGGCTCCGCCGCCCAGGAAGTTCGCCACCATCTGGGCGGTGACCTCCTGCGGCCAGGCGGTGACGCCCTGGGCGTGCACGCCGTGGTCGCCGGCGAAGATCGCGACAGCCGCGGGCTCCGGGATCGGCGGCGGGCACATCCGGGAGAGCCCGGACAGCTGTGCGGAGATGATCTCCAGCATGCCGAGCGCTCCGGCGGGCTTCGTCATCCGCTTCTGGCGTTCCCACGACTCGCCGAGCGCCTTCGCGTCCAGCGGGCGGATGGCGGAGATCGTCTCCTGGAGCAGGTCGTGCGGCTCGGCACCGGGCAGCGCGCGACGGCCGTACGTCTCCTCGTGGACGACCCAGGACAGCGGGCGGCGCTTCGACCAGCCCGCCTGCATCAGCTCGGGCTCCTCGGGGAACTCGTCGACGTAACCGACGCACAGGTAGGCCACGACCTCCAGGTGCTCGGGGAGGCCGAGCGCGCGGACCATCTCCCGCTCGTCGAAGAAGCTGACCCAGCCGACGCCGAGGCCCTCGGCGCGGGCCGCCAGCCACAGGTTCTCCACGGCCAGCGCCGAGGAGTAGGGGGCCATCTGCGGCTGGGTGTGCCGGCCGAGGGTGTGGCGGCCGCCGCGGGTGGGGTCGGCGGTGACGACGATGTTGACCGGGGTGTCGAGGATCGCCTCGATCTTCAGTTCCTTGAACTGCTTCGCCCGGCCCTTGGGCAGCGACTTGGCGTAGGCGTCGCGCTGGCTCTGGGCCAGTTCGTGCATGGAGCGACGGGTCTCCGCGGAGCGGATGACGACGAAGTCCCACGGCTGGGAGTGGCCGACGCTCGGCGCGTGGTGTGCCGCCTCCAGCACCCGGAGCAGGACCTCGTGCGGAATCGGGTCGCTGCGGAAGCCGTTGCGGATGTCCCGGCGCTCGCGCATGACCCGCAGGACCGCTTCCCGTTCGGCGTCGTCGTAACCGGGGGCGGGCGGGGTGAACGGCTCGGCCTGTCCGGCGGGTTCCGCAGCTTCGGCGGGCTCTTCGAGCTGCTGTGCCGCTTCGGGCTGCTGCGGTTCCTCGGTGTGCTGCGGTGCTTCGATGGGCTGCGGTGCTTCAGCCTGTGCCTGGTGGTCGACGGCGGGTGCCTGGTGGTCGGGCGCCGGCGGCTCCGGGAGCTCCGGTGTCTCGATGACCTCGGGGCCGGTGCCGTCCTCGGCTGCTTCGGGCACGGCCACGTCGGCCGCCGCTGCCGCGGGTGCGCCGCCGGGCTCGGGAGCAGGGGCCGGGGTGGCTTCCCGCTCCGTTACGGGGAGTTGCCGGGCCGTCGGCTCCTGCGCCTCCGTTCCCTCAACTCCCTCCGCTTCCTCCGTCGCGGGCTCGGCCGACTCCACCGGTCCGACGGGCTCCATCGCCTCCACCGGCTCCACCGGCTCCACAGCGATGGGCTCGGGGGCGAGCGGCTCGGCCGCCGACTCCGGCGCAACCACTTCCGGGGCGACAGCCGCCTCCGGGGCCGCAACGGCTACCGGAGCAGCGACGGCGCCCGGGCTCTCGGCCACTGCTGCCGCCGGGGCCGGCTCGGGGGCCGGCTCGTCGGGCCTCTCCTGCTCGGGCACCGCGGCCTCGGGCTGTACCACCGGCTCGACGACGGGCGTTTCCTGGGCCGGGGCCTGGGGTTCGGGGGCCGCGGCCTCCACCGGTTCCGCCTGGGCCTCGGGCTCCGGGGCCGCTGCAGCACCGTGCTGCGCCGCCACCGGCTCCGGCGGCCCGGATGCGGCAACCTCGTCGGCCGGAGCCTGAGCGGGTGCCTCTGCCGGAGCCTCCGGCCGGGCCGCCTCGGGCTCCGGGACGACGACGGGACCGGCGGGGGGCGTCTGGACGGCGGCCGGCTCGGGAACGACCGTTTCTGCCGGGACGGCCTGCGGGGCCTGCTCGGGCTGCGCAACGGCGGCGGGCTGCTCGGGCTGCACCGGCTGCTCGACCGGGGCCGCCGAAACCGCCGCCGGGGCGGGTGCGGGCTCCGCCGGGGCCACCGGAACCGCCACCGGCTCGGCCGGCTGTACCGCCTCAAACGCCTCAGCCGCCTCGACCGGCGGCACCTCCTGGACCGGCTCCTCGGCCTCGACAACGGCTTCGGGCACGGCTTCGGCCTGTTCGACCGTCAGGGCCTGCTCGACCACTCCGGGCGCGACCGCCGCCTGCTCGGCCTCGACCATCCGAACCTGCTCCGGCTGCTGAGCCGTATCGGCCGGCGCCGGCTCCGCGATGACCTGCTCCGGCTCCGGCTGCGGCGGCTGAGCCCCCCACGGGGCGCCGGCCTGCGGCGGGATCTCGCCCAGCTGCGGGCCGGGCAGGGTCGCGGGATCCTCGGCCGGGACGTCGATGTACTCGGGGCCGGCCGTCGGCAGGCCCGCGTGGCGTGCGGGGGCGGCGGTCCGGGTGGCCCCGGCGGGACCCCGGTCGGCCAGCGAGCGCACGACGCCGCCCTGTGTACCCCCGTACGCCGGGGCCTCGGCGGAGGCGGGGCCCCGGTGCAGCGGGCGGCGGGCAGGAGCGGGGGCGGCGGCCGTGTGCGCGCCGACCGGTGCGGGCGCGGGGTTGCGTACGCCGTTGAGGTCCACGGAGCCGGAGTCGCGGCCACCGGACTCATGGGTGCTGTGCGTCTCGACGGGGGCGGCGGGAGCGGCCTGGCCCTGCTGCGCGGGGAGCTGCTGGGCCTGGGTCCGGGTCGCACCCTGTTCGGGAGCGGCGGGCTGCGCCACCGCGGTCTGCGCGGCGGGCTGGCCCTGCGCGGGGGCCGGGGCGGCCTGCGGGTCGCTCCAGGCGCCCTGGGAGGTGGGCATCAGCAGAAGGTCGTCGTCCTCGGGAGTGTGCTCGGAGGGGTCGAGGAAGGTGTACGCGTCCGGGGCGGGGACGCCCGGCTGCTCCACCATGCCTGCGTTCTCCGGCAGTCCCTCGCCCGGGATCTGGCCGGTGTCAGTCATGCGTACCCCTCGCCCATCGTCAGTGCTCCTTCGGCCCTTCGCCCGGGACGCCGAACCACGGCACGCCGGTGCTCGTCAACAAGAACGAGCGGGCTCGCCGCGCGGCACGAAACGCCCGCGGGGCTTCCTATTCTCGCGGCCGTTCGCCGCCGCGACAGGCTGTTCTGCCACGGCTCACTGTGGACTGCGCCACGTTGCGCGTCCCCCGGGTGGTGCCGTACCACAGTGCGGACCAAAGCGGTCCACTTTTCCGGACATTGACGAACGAAGCGACGAACGGCCGGGTGCGGTACAACAATCCGCCAGCCTACCTTCCGCACCGGGCCGAGCGGGTCAGGGGGCGAGGTCCGAACGGCGTCCGGACAGCAGGAACACGACCGACCTTTCGCGCTCGGTCCAGGCCGTGGTGTCCAGGTCGACGGATTGGAGCAGCGAGCATTCGACCGTGTAGCCGTTGCCGGTGAGCGCTCCGCCGAGGGCCTCGGCCTCGTCGCGGGTCGAGGCGTGGGTCACGATGCGTTCGGGGCGGCGGTCGGCGACCGCGGTGGCCACCGGGACTCCCCCGCCGCCGATCCGTACGACGTCCGGTTCGGGCAGCCGTTCCAGGACGTGCGGGGCGCGGCCGCGGACGACCTGGACGGGGACGCCGAAGGCGCGGGCGGCGGCCTCGGTGCGGGCGCAGGCGGCCGGGTCGTCGTCCACGGCCAGGACCGCCGCGCCGAAGCGGGCCGCCTCGACGGCGAGGGCGCCGCTGCCGGATCCGATGTCCCAGACCAGGTCACCGGTGCGGGGGCCGAGGCGGGCCAGTTGGGCGGCGCGCAGGCCGGGGAACTCGCCCTCGCCGGACTCCTGCATCCGCTCGGCCCCGGCGGCCCGGTAGGCCTCGGCGGGCAGGGCCCAGCCCCGTATCCCCTGGGGGTAGGCGGGCGGTCGGCCGGCGATCCAGGCGCCGGCGGCGGTGGTCTCGGGGCCGCCGCCGATGACGATGACGACGTTGGGGTCGCGCCAGGCGTGGTCGGCCGCCTTGTCGGAGGTGAGGACGGTGACGCGCTCGCGGGCGGTGCCGAGTTCCTCGCAGATCACGAAGGTGCGGTGGACGCCGTCGAGGAGCAGGGCCAGTTCGGCGGGTCCGGCGCCCGGTGAGGTGAGGACGGCGACCTTGTGGTGGGCCCGGCAGACGTTGACCGCGCGGCGCAGGGTGCGGGGGTGGGCGACGACGACCTGGGCGTCGTCCCAGGGCATGCCGGCCCGGGCGAAGGCGGTGGCCACGGCGGAGACGGCGGGGACGACCTCGACCTCCAGGCCGTGTTCGCGGGCGCGCAGGGTGCGGACGACGCCGAAGAAGCCGGGGTCGCCGTCGGCGAGGACCACGGCGCTGCCGCGGTGTCCCGCGATCCTGCGGGCGGCGAGGTCGACGCTGCCGAGGCGGATGCGTTCGGCCCGCGGGGGCACTTCCGGCAGGGCGAGGTGGTGGGCGGCGCCGGCGACGAGTGTGGCGGCCGAGAGCGCGGCCGTGGCCGCTCTGGTCAGTGGCGAGCCGTCCCAGCCGATCACCGTGACCCGGTCGGCCATCGTCGTCTGTCTCCTGAGGGTCAAAGGGGGCGGGGCGTTGCCCGTGCGGTGCCGGGCAGGGGTGAGAGTACCCGGTCCGGGCCTTGGGCTCGCGGGGGGCTCGGGCCCTACTTCCAGTTGTTGTACGTGCCGTAGTCGCCGGCGTCGGCGAGCTGTTCCGCGACCCCTTCGAGATCTTCGGGGAGGAGTCCCCAGACGATCAGGTCGGTGCGGATGTCGGTCCAGCCGCCGTCGGTGCCGTTCTCGGTCCGGGTGCGGGCGATGCGGGCGTTGCGCAGGACGCCCTCGCTGATGCAGCCGAGCTTCTGGGCGACCTGCTGGGAGGCGGTGTTGTCGGCGGGGGTGCGCAGCTCGATGCGTTCGAAGCCCTGGTCGCGGAAGAGCCACTGGGCTATGGCGAGCACGGATTCGGTGGCGTACCCCTCGCCACGCGCCCAGGGGGCGGTGATGTAGCGGACCTCGGTGGAGCGGGTACGCCAGTCGGTGTTGAGGAGGCGGACGCTGCCGACGAGCCGCTGGGTGAGGAACTCGTGGACGGCGAGGGCGATGCCGTGGCCCCCGGTGCGCTCAGCAGAAGCGATCCTGCGTACCCAGCGTTCGGCGTCGACCTGGGTGTACGGGTTCGGCCCGTCCATCCACGCGACGACCGCCTCGTCGTTCATCATCTCGATGTACGCGGGGATGTCGGCCATCTCGAAGGGGTGCATCACCAACCTGTCCGTGCTGATGGAGATGGACGGAAAGGTGGTAGTCATGCGCAGCTCCATGCCGAAGACCGGTTAAAAGCACAGCATGCAGCATCGGGGGCGTGGTGCGCATGGGCGGGGCCGCACGGCGGAGCCCCGCGCCTCCGGGAGGGAAGTGCGGGGCTCCGCCGGCAAGTGCCGGGTGGGCGTCAGGACTTGGCGGGGGTGCCGAAGGCCGGGACGATCGCGCCCTGGTAGGTGTCCTCGATGAACTTCTTGACCTCGTCGGAGTTGAGGAGCTTCGCGAGCTTCTCGACGCGCGGGTCCTTCTCGTTGCCGTCCTTGACCGCCAGGAAGTTGGCGTACGGGTTGCCCTCGGCCTTCTCCAGGGCGAGGGAGTCCTTGCCGGGCTTCAGCTTGGCCTCGATGGCGTAGTTGCCGTTGATGACGGCGGCGTCCACGTCGCCCAGGGCGCGGGGCACGGTGGCGGCCTCCAGCTCCTTGAACTCCAGGCCCTTCTTGTCGGTGATGTCGCTCAGCTTGGCGCTGGTGCCGACGCCGTCCTTGAGGGTGATCAGGCCGTTCTCGGCGAGCAGCTGGAGGGCTCGGCCGCCGTTGGTGGTGTCGTTGGGGACGGCGACGGTCTGGCCGGCCTTGATGTCCTCGAGGTCCTTGACCGTCTTGGAGTAGAGGCCCAGCGGCTCCAGGTGGACGTCGACCACGGGCACGATGGTGGTCTTCTGCTTCGCGTTGAAGTCGTCCAGGTAGGGCTTGTGCTGGAAGAAGTTGGCGTCGACCTGGCCGTTCTGGGTGGCGGTGTTCGGCAGGACGTAGTCCGTGAACTCCTTGACCTCCAGGTTGAGGCCCTCCTTCTTCGCCAGGTTCTTCTTGACGTAGTTCAGGATGTCGGCGTGCGGCGTCGGGGACGCGGCGACGACCAGGGCCTTGGAGGTGTCGGCGTTCGAGCCGGTCTCGCTCTTGGCGGCCGGGTCGGAGGCCGTACCGCAGGCGCTCAGGCCCAGGGCGAGGGCGGCGGCGGAAGCGACGGTCGCGGTGATCTTGATGTTCTTGCGCACGAAAAGTGCCTCTTTCTTGTGGTGGTGCGCCCGGACAAGGAGTTCGGGCTCGGTGGGACAGAGAGTTCTTGGGGGGGGCCGGGCCTCAGGAGGCGGTGCGGCCGCGGCGGGCCAGCAGCCGGACGGCGATGTCGCCGATCAGCTGGATCACCGTGACGATGACGACCAGCAGGGCGACGGTGACCAGCATGAACCGGTTGTCGAAGCGCTGGAATCCGTTGGTGATGGCCTGGGAGCCGAGTCCTTCGCCGCCGACCGCGCCGGCCATCGCGGAGTAGCCGATGAGCACGATGAGGGTGGTGGTGACACCCGAGACGAGCGAGGGCAGGGCCTGGGGGAGGAGCACCTTGCGGACGATCGTGGGGATGGAGCCGCCCATCGACTGCACCGCCTCGACGAGTCCGTGGTCGACCTCGCGGATCGCCGTCTCGACGAGCCGGGCGAAGAACGGGATGGCTCCGACGGCGAGCGGCACGATCATCGCGGTGGGACCGATGAAGGTGCCGACGACCCAGGTGGTGAAGGGGATCAGGGCGATCAGCAGGATGATGAACGGCAGGGAGCGGCCGATGTTCACGATCACGCCGATGACCTTGTTCACCAGGGTGTTCTGGAGCAGTCCGCCCTTGTCGGTGAGGACCAGGAGGATGCCGAGCGGCAGTCCGCCGACGACGGTGACCAGTGCGGACCACAGCACCATGTAGAGGGTGTCGACGGTGCCCTGGGTCAGCAGGGGCTGCATTTCGGACCAGGTCATTTGACGACCTCCTGGGTGAGCGCGGCGGACTCCTTGGTGAGCGCGGCGGACGTCTGCTCCGGTACGGCGGTGGCGGCCTTCGGGCCGGTCTCGTCCTCGACGACCTCGGCCTGGAGGCCCTGCTCGCGGAGGAACCCGATGGGAACGACGTTCTCCTCGAAGCGGCCGGGCAGTTCGATGCGCATCCGGCCGATCTGCTTGCCGCCGACGGTGTCCATCGCGGCGCCGAGGATCGAGATGTCGATGT
This sequence comes from Streptomyces sp. CA-278952, assembly GCF_028747205.1. NCBI lineage: Bacteria > Bacillati > Actinomycetota > Actinomycetes > Kitasatosporales > Streptomycetaceae > Streptomyces > Streptomyces sp. CA-278952. Next base: position 6,871,172 of record NZ_CP112880.1, on the reverse strand, counting down.
TGTACGTACGGGAGAGCTGGGAGATGACCGGCCGGGAGGCCGATTCCCCCTGGAAGGTGACGTCGACGACCGTACGGTCGGGGCCGGAGGCGGTCCCGCCGACCGGGAACAGCTCGTGGGCCAGTTCGGAGCCGGGGGTGGCGAGGAGTTCCGCGACGGTCCCGGACTCGACGATCCGGCCGCGCCGCATGAGCGCCGCGGAGTCGCAGACGGTCTTGACGACGTCCATCTCGTGGGTGATGAGCAGGACGGTCAGGCCGAGCTGCTGGTTGAGGTCGCGCAGCAGCTGGAGGATGGAGCGGGTGGTCTCGGGGTCGAGTGCGGAGGTCGCCTCGTCCGAGAGCAGCACCTGGGGGTCGCCCGCCAGGGCGCGGGCGATGCCCACGCGCTGCTTCTGACCGCCGGAGAGCTGGCCGGGGTAGGACTTCGCCTTGTCGGCGAGGCCCACCAGGTCGAGGAGGTCCTTGGCCTTGCGGGTACGTTCCTGGCCGGAGACGCCGAGGATCTCCAGCGGCAGTTCCACGTTGTCCAGCACGGTGCGGGAGTCCAGCAGGTTGAAGTGCTGGAAGACCATGCCGATGCGGGTGCGGGCCCGGCGGAGCTCGGCGCTCGCCCGCCGGCCGCGGCCGGCGAGGGCGGTGAGGTCCTGGCCGGCCACCGTCACGGTGCCGGAGGTGGGGCGTTCCAGGAGGTTGACGCAGCGGATCAGGGAGGACTTGCCGGCGCCGCTCTGTCCGATGACGCCGTACACCTCGCCTTCGCGGACGTGCAGGTCGACGCCGTCGAGTGCGGTGACCTCACGGTCGCGCGACTGGTAGACCTTCGTGAGGCCCGTCGTGGTGATCACAGGGGTTTCCGTCACTGTCGAGTGCGCGGCGCGGTGTCCGCCGGGCACGGGGCATTCGTCTGAAGAGACTTCTCGGGCTGGTCGGCCGGGTGTCTCGGCATGGCTGTACGCGGCGGTCGGCCGGGGCAGCGCAGCGCGGGCGCGCTCGTACCGCAGGGTGCGGACGGCGCAGGCTCGGTCTCGCTTCGGGGCGCGAGGCTCAGGCGGGGGCCCTCAGAAGGCGCGCATTCGACACATACAACGAGCACCGGGCGTGCTGATCGCCTCGGTCGCAAGGGTGCGGCTGCTCGTCGTGGTCATGGGCCAAGTAAAACAGACGTGAGGTCTCCGCGATCCCGGCTGTCCGCATAGCGGACAGTGCTGGATGGCCGGATGCTGACCTTCCGGTTAAGTCGGAAGATGCGTGGCACACGGCTGTGACCTGCGAAGACAGGGTGCTCGCACGAGTGGGGTCAGGGGTGAGCGGGTGGCCTGGGAGCGGAACCTTTGCCGCCGGTTGTGGCCAAGGCCACGATGGGGGCCCCGGTGCGGTGGTCGCCCGCGTGGTGGCCGGGGCCGCACGCGGGCGGGCGTTCCGTCCGTAATACCCTCGACTCATGCTTGACGCCCTGACGGTCGCGGTCGCCGTGACCGCGCTCGCCCTCGCCGCCTGGTGCGGACATGCCGCCTACCGGGACCAGCCGACGAAGGACTGGCATTTCATCGGGATGGCGGTCGTCTCCGTGCTGGCGCTGGCCCAGTTGGTCGTGGGCATCGTGCAGCTGGCGCGCGGGGAGCGGCCGGAGCAGGGGATGGCGGTGTTCGTCGCCTATCTGATCGGTTCGTTCGCCGCCGTGCCCGCGGCCGGATTCCTGTCGTTGACCGAACGGACCCGCTGGGGTTCGGTCACGGTCGCGGCGGGTGCGGTCGTGCTGGCGGTTCTGGAGGTCCGGCTCTATGACATCTGGGGAAACTGACGTGAGCGACACCGACCGCCCCGGGGTGGCCACGGCCCCCAAGCCGTCCTTCGAACTGGGCACCGGTCCCGGCCGGGTCCTGGTCTGGTTCTACGGGGTGTTCACGGTCGCGGCGGCCTCGCGGACGATCGTCGAGATGGTCAGGGGCTTCGACCGGGCGCCGCTGGCCTACGCGCTCTCGGCCGTCGCGGCCCTGGTGTACGGCTTCATCACGTACTCGCTGGTGCGCGGCGGTGAGAAGGCCCGCCGGGCGGCGCTGGTGTGCTGTGCCGCGGAGCTGCTCGGTGTGCTGGTCGTCGGCGCGTGGACGCTGGTCGAGCCGGCCGCCTTCCCGGACTCGACGGTGTGGTCGGACTTCGGGATGGGTTATCTCTTCATCCCGGTGATCCTGCCGGTCACCGGGATGATCTGGCTGCGCCGCGCGAAGACGGTCGCGGTCTAGGCCCTGTCGGGCCCCGCCGCGCGCGGCGCACGGTCAGGCGCTGGCCACGTAGTCCCGGTCGGCCGCGTCCTTCTCCAGCAGGACCATCCGGACGCCGTCGGCTCCGGTGACGGCCCCGACCTGGGCGTATCCGGCCCGCCGGTAGAGCCGCAGATTGCCCTCGCTGCGGTGTCCGCTGTGCAGCCGGAAGCGGGTCGCCGCCCGCTCGGCGGAGAGCGCCGACTCGGCGGCGAGCAGCAGCCTGGCCCCGAGGCCGTGGCCCTGGAGCCGGGGGTGGACGCAGAGCTTGCCGATGAGGCCCGTGCCGTCCGGGTCGGTGACCCCTCGGACCGATCCGACGACCTCGTCCCCGAGCCTGGCCACGAACACCAGGTCGTCGGCGACTTCGGCGCGCAGGGATTCGAGGCTCTGGACGAGCGGGTCGATCCGGTAGTTGTCGTACAGCTCCGCCTCGCGCTGGAAGCAGAGGTACTGAAGTCTGAAGATCTGCTCGACGTCCTGTGCCGTCGCCGCCGAGATGGTCACGCTCATGCCCATGTGTGCACGCCTCCCGCTCACCTGTTCGCCGGTTGCCTACCGCTCCCTTCCCGCACGGAAGGAGCGACAACCTCCGCAGCCAGCATTCTGCGCAGACATCCAAGGCATCGGGAACGGATCGGACCCAAGCTCCCCTGTGACATACCCAACTCCCCTGCGATTTCCCGGTAGGTCGGGTCGCTGGGGGCGAGCATCGCCTCCAGCAGCCGGGGGCAGCGGCCGGGCAGCCGGGCCAGTGCGGAGTGCAACGCCAGGCGTTCGGCGGCCCCGAGAGCGGCGCGTTCCGGGCAGTCGGCCGGTCCGGCGGCGGGTTCCGTTCCGGCGTACGGGCGTTCCCTGCGGGCCGCGCGGCGTCCGCGGCGGGCCTCGCCCCGTACGGTGTCGCGCACCCAGCGGGCCGCGTCGGCGGGTGGTCCGGCGGCGGCCGGGCGCTCCAGCAGCCGCACCCAGACGCTCTGTTCGAGGTCGGCGGGGTCGAGCCCGGCGGCCGGGGCCTCGGCCCTCGCCTCCGCGCGCACCAGGGGTTGTAAGGCACGGACGACTAGGGCGGTGGCAGCTGCCGGGCCGGGGTCGTGATCGAGAAGCGTCATGTTCCGGCGGACGTGCCGTGAGGGCCGCCGGTTGCCCCGGGCGGCGCTGCGCCACCCGACCGGGGTATGCCGGGGCAGGCGGCTGACGGCGGTGTACGCGTGGTGCGCCGTCAGCCGCCCGCCTCCGTACCGGGTCAGCGCCCGGCGTGGTCCGCCGCCGCGAGCAGCGCCGTGTCCGGATGGTCGGCGAAGATGCCGTCGATGCCGGTGGCGAGGTAGGCGGCGCAGGCGCCGAACACGTCACCGTAGGCGTTGGGGTCGGTGCCGCGCCGGAAGTCGGCGGGCAGGAAGCTGTTCTCGTTGCGCAGCGTGTACGGGTGCAGCCGCAGGCCCTTGGCGTGCGCGTCCCGTACCAGGGTGGTCGGGGTGGTGAGCCGTCCCGAGGCGTCCTTGGGGATGACGAGATCGAGGGTGGGGCCGATGCCCTGGGCGAAGGAGGCCATCCACGCAAGCCCGGCGGGGGTCACCAGGTCGGCGACGGTGCGGGGGTCGCCCGACTCGACGAAGTCCCAGGGGCGCTCCTTCGGGCCGGAGAGCAGGACGATGCGCGGGGTGTCGACGAGGCGCGCGAGGCGCTGGACGGAGCCGGGCTCGAAGGACTGGAGGATGAGCGCGGAGTTCCGGCGGTCCCGCCCGTAGCGGCGCAGCAGCCGGGCGAGCGGCTCCTCCAGGCCGAGGCCCAGCTTGCGGAAGTAGGTGGGGTGCTTGGTCTCCACGTACAGCCAGACCGGCTTGGAGCGCTTGCGGCCCTCCTTCTCCGCCCAGCGCAGCACCTCCTCGAAGGTGGGGACGCTCCAGCGGCCGTCGTAGAGGGTGTTGTCCGGGCGGCTGCCCGGGATGCGCTCCTTGGCTCGCAGGGTCTTCAGCTCGGCGAGGGTGAAGTCCTCGGTGAACCAGCCGGTCAGGGTGAGCCCGTCGATGCTCTTGGTGGTCCTGCGGCCGGCGAACTCGGGGTGGTCGGCGACGTCGGTGGTGGCGGTGATGTCGTTCTCGTGGCGGCAGACGAGGTGGCCGTCCTTGGTCGGCACGAGGTCCTGCTCGATGATGTGCGCACCCATGTCGAGGGCCAGCTGGTAGGAGCCGAGGGTGTGCTCGGGGCGGTAGCCGCTGGCCCCGCGGTGGCCGATCACCGTCGGCACGGGCAGGTCGCGCAGCGATCCGTGGCCGCCGCCGTGGCCGCGGCCCCGCTCGGCCGCCCGGGCGGTGGCGGGCAGGCCCAGGGCCGCGGTACCGAGGACCGCGGCGCCCAGGAGGCTCCGCCGGCCAGGGGTCTTCCGCGCACGCTCCGTCATGAATGCTCCTCGCTTGGTGATGTCCGGGACCGGTCGAGCGAGGCCCGATCGTAGGCTGGGAGGTGTACCGGAGGGCGGCTCCTCGGCCAACATGGCGGAAACACACGTCAACACCGTGTATCCGCTTCGTGAACCCGATGTGCGATCAGCGCATACCCGCGAGTATCGTCCTCACCTGCACCGACCATCACCCGTCGGCACAGGCCACCGCCCGTACGACCCATTCCATCGCGGCCGGCCAGGCCACGACACCGGAGGAACCGTTGTCCCGTCTCACGGTCATCAAGGCAGTGCTCGGACCGATTCTGCGCCTGATGTTCCGCCCGCAGGTGGAAGGCGCCGAGAACATTCCCGGGACCGGGCCGGTGATCCTCGCGGGCAATCACCTCACGTTCATCGACTCGATGATCATGCCGATCTGCTGCGACCGGCCGGTGTTCTACATCGGCAAGGACGAGTACGTCACGGGCAAGGGCCTCAAGGGCAAGCTGATGGCCTGGTTCTTCACCGGCTGCGGCATGATCCCGGTGGACCGGGACGGCGGCCGGGGCGGGGTCGCCGCGCTGATGACGGGGCGCCGGGTGCTGGAGGAGGGGCAGGCCTTCGCCATCTACCCCGAGGGCACCCGTTCCCCCGACGGCCGGCTCTACCGGGGCCGTACGGGCATCGCGCGGCTGACGCTGATGACGGGCGCTCCGGTGGTCCCGTTCGCGATGATCGGGACCGACAAGCTGCAGCCGGGCGGCGCCGGCCTGCCCCGGCCGGGCAAGGTCACGGTGCGCTTCGGTGAGCCGATGGAGTTCTCGCGCTACGAGGGCATGGACCGCGACCGCTATGTGCTGCGGGCGGTGACCGACTCGGTGATGGCCGAGGTGATGCGGCTGTCCGGCCAGGAGTACGTGGACATGTACGCGACGAAGGCGAAGGCCGCCTGACCCGCACGGCGGTCGGCGAAGGGCCCGCGCCCCCTTCTTGGGGGCGCGGGCCCTTCCTCGTGCGGCCACAGGCTATGGGTGCTCGACGCCGTCCTCCAGCTTCTGGCCCCGCAGCAGGAACCAGGAGGCGACCGCCGCCGCCAGCAGTACCGCCGCACCGACGCCCGCGGCCGACCGCAGTCCGTCGACGAACGCCTCCTGGGCCGCCGAGACCAGTGGCCCGGCCTGGGCGGCGGGCAGGGCCCCGGCGGCCTCGACCGCCCCGCCGAGCGACTCGTGGGCGGCCGACTCGATGTCGGCGGGGATGCCGGACGGGGTCGGGAAGCCCCGGTAGACGCCGGTGACGATGGAGCCGAGCAGGGCGATACCGAGGGCCGCGCCCAGTTCGTACGCGGTCTCGGAGACGGCGGACGCGGAACCCGCCTGCTCCTTCGGGACGCTGGAGAGGATCACGTCGGCGGTGACGGTGAAGGCGAAGCCCGCGCCGACGCCGACGACCAGCAGCATGGAGCCGAGCAGCGGATACCCGGTGTTCTGGTCGAGCAGCGTCACACTGCCCAGGGCGAGGCCGACCGCGGCCAGGCCGCCCGAGACGACCGAGCGGACCGAGAAGCGGCGGGCGGCGAACCCGGCCAGCAGACCCGCGGTCACCGCGCCGATGGCGGCGGGCAGTTCGGCGAGCCCGGCCTCCAGCGGTCCACGGCCCTGCACCAGTTGCAGGAACTGGGAGAGGAAGAAGACGAGACCCGACAGGCCGAGGATGGTCAGCAGGTCGGCGAGGACCGCGCCGGAGAAGCCCCGGTGGTGGAAGAGCCGCATGTCCAGCAGGGGCGCGGGCAGCCGCAGTTGCCTGCGGACGAACCAGGTGAGCGCACCGGCGCCGGCGACGGCCGCCGCCCCGGCCTCCCAGCTCACCCCGTGCGCGGCCGCCTCCTTGATGGCGTACACGACACCGATCATGCCGACCAGGGAGAGCCCCACGCTGAGCATGTCCCACGGGCCGGGAGCGGGGTTCTTGGACTCGGGGATCAGCTTGACGCCGACGACGACGAGGACGGCCATCACGGGCAGGTTGATGAGGAAGACCGAACCCCACCAGAAGTGTTCGAGCAGGGCCCCGCCGACGACCGGACCGACGGCCGCGCCCGCCGAGGCCATCGCGCCCCAGATCCCGATGGCGAGGCTGCGCTCGCGCGGGTCGTGGAAGAGGTTGCGGATCAGCGCCAGGGTGGACGGCATCAGGGTGGCGCCCGCGACGCCGAGGAGCGCCCGGGCCACGATCATCATCTCGGGCGTGGTCGCGTACGCGTTGAGCACGGAGACCGCGCCGAACGCGACGGCGCCGACCAGCAGCAGCTTCTTGCGGCCGATCCGGTCGCCGAGGCTGCCCATCGAGACGAGCAGGCCGGCGATGACGAAGGAGTAGACGTCACCGATCCAGAGCAGCTGGGTGCCGGTCGGTTCGAGGTCCTCGCTGAGGAACGGGGTGGCGAGACCGAGGACGGTCGCGTCCACGGCCACCAGCAGTACGGCGAGGACGAGGACGGCGAGCGCGATCCACCGCCCCGGGCGGCGTACGGCGTCCGTGGTGTCCGGATTCTGATCGATGCTGGTCATTGCTCTACGCTCCGGCGTGCTCCGCCGAGCAGCAACTCGACGATCATGTGTTGGAAGTCCTGTGCGGCGACCCGCCCCGCCTGGACGGCCCAGGCGCCGGTGCCGACGAGCCCGTAGAGGGCCTCCGTCAGCCAGGCGGGGGTGAGGTCGATGCGGAACTCGCCGCGCTCCTGGCCGCGGCGGAAGAAGGCGGAGACACGGGCGTCGGCCCGGTTCCAGCCCTCGTTGACCTCGTCGCCCTCGAAGAGCTGGTTCTCGTTGACGAGGAAGGACAGCAGCCCGGCGCTGGGCTCGACGGCCGCGATGAGGCGGCGCAGCCCCTCCTCGGAGGTGTCCTCGTCGAGCCGGGCGGCGTCCAGGGCCGCCTCGAACTCCTGGATGCCGAGATTCTCCAGCGCCCGCACCAGGGCGTCGCGCCCGGCGAAGTGGCGGTGGAGGGTGGCCCGGCCGATGCCCGCCGCCCTGGCGACCTCGTCCATGGTGGCGGTCGATTTGCGGGTCAGCAGGGCGGCGGCGCTGCGCAGCACCTGCTCACGGTCGAGAGTCATGAGACGACCATAACCCACCTGAGACATACTCGTCTCATCGAGAGGTGCGCGGGCGCACAGGAGGAGAGAAGGGAGAGCGAAGGGGAGGGCGGGGAAACAAAAAAGTGGCCGGAGGTGAATCCACTCCTTGCCACGCTCAACTTATAGCGCATGGGGGGCCTTGCGGCAAGACCCCCCATATGCCGCAGAATCGTCCGCCGTAGCCGGGATGGGACGCCGCCCCCCGTACGCACCGTAGAGCTGCCCCCCGTACGCACCGCAGATCGGAACCGATGCCGTGACACCCCTGACCGCCAGCGCGTTCGACCTCCCCGACCGCCTCTCCCCCAAGGCCGACCCGGCGCTGATCGCCGACGACGAGCAGCACTTCGCGGCCATCGCCCACTCCCTGGAACAGTCGATCGCCGAGCTGACCGACCGGCTCGCGGCCGAACGCAGGGCGCCCGGCGGGGCGAGCCGGCAGGCGATGGACCGGGACGTGGAGATCCACCGGCTGACCGGCCGGCTGCGCGCCCTGCGCCGGTTCGGCCTCGACCTGTGCCTCGGCCACATGGTTGCCGCGGACGGCTCCGGGCCGCTGTACGTGGGACGGCTCGGGCTGACCGACAGCACGGGCCGCCGGCTGCTGCTCGACTGGCGCTCCCCCGCCGCCGAGCCGTTCTTCGGAGCCACCCACGCCGATCCGATGGGCCTGGCGAGCCGCCGCCGCTACCGCTGGACCGGCGGCCGGATCAGCGACTACTGGGACGAGGTGTTCGCGCCGGAGGGCTTCGCCGGGCATGCCGCGCTGGACGACCAGTCCGCGTTCATCGCCAGTCTTGGCGGCAACCGGTCCGCCCGGATGCGCGATGTCCTGGGCACCATCCAGGCCGACCAGGACGCCATCATCCGGGCGGGCTCCCGGGGCGCGCTCGTCGTCGACGGCGGGCCCGGCACCGGGAAGACCGTCGTCGCCCTGCACCGCTCCGCCTATCTGCTCTACTCCGACCCGCGCCTCGGCCACCGCCGCGGTGGCGTGCTGTTCGTCGGGCCGCACGAGCCCTATCTGGGGTACGTCGCCGATGTCCTGCCCAGCCTCGGGGAGGAGGGCGTGCAGACGTGCACCCTGCGGGACCTGGTCGCCGAGGGAGCGCGGGCGGGCGCCGAGACCGACCCGGAGGTGGCGCGGCTGAAGGCGTCGGCGGAGCTGGTGAAGGCGGTCGAGCCGGCCGTCCGGTTCTACGAGGAGCCGCCCGCCACGGGCGTACGGGTCGAGACGCACTGGTCCGACATCTGGCTGAGCGCCGCCGACTGGGCCTCGGCGTTCGGGGCGGCGGACCCGGGCACACCGCACAACGAGGCGCGGGAGGAGATCTGGGAGGAGCTGCTCACGATCCTCGTGGACAAGCACGACGGCGACGCCCCGGAGGAACAGCTGCGGGCCTCGCTGCGGCGGAACAGGGAGCTGTTCGCCCTCTTCGACCGCGCCTGGCCGCTGGTCGAGGCGGCCGACCTGGTCGGCGACCTCTGGTCCGTACCCGCCTATCTGCGTAGGTGCGCCCCCTGGCTGACCTCGGAGGAGGTCGGGCGGTTGCAGCGCCCGGACGCCCGGGCCTGGACGGTGTCCGACCTGCCTCTTCTGGACGCGGCACGGCAGCGGCTCGGCGACCCGGAGGCGTCCCGGCGCAGGCGCCGGCACGAGGCCGCGGCCGCCGCCGAGCGCGAGCAGATGGACCGGGTCGTCGATAGCCTGCTCGCCGACGAGACCCTGGCCGACGCGGACGCGGACGGCGAGGGCGCGCTGGTGATGCTGCGCGGGGCGGATCTCCGGGAGTCCCTGGCCACCGCCGACCGGCCGGGCACGGCCGAACCCGACCTGCTGGCCGGGCCGTTCGCGCACATCGTCGTGGACGAGGCGCAGGAACTGACCGACGCCCAGTGGCAGATGCTGCTCCAGCGGTGCCCGTCCCGGAGCTTCACCGTCGTCGGGGACCGGGCGCAGGCCCGGCACGGGTTCACCGAGTCGTGGCAGGAGCGGCTGGAGCGGGTCGGGCTCGACCGGATCACCCTGGCCTCCCTGACCATCAACTACCGGACGCCGGAGGAGATCATGGCGGAGGCGGAACCGGTGGTCCGGGCCGTGCTCCCCGATGCCAACGTGCCGGTCTCGGTCCGAAGCAGCGGCATCCCCGTCAGGTACGGCTCCGTCGCGAACCTGGACGCCGTCCTCGCCGGGTGGCTCGCCGCGCACGACGACGGGATCGCCTGTGTCATCGGCGACCCCGCGTTCCGGGCGACGCCCCGCGTGCGGTCGCTGACCCCGGAGCTGTCCAAGGGCCTGGAGTTCGACCTGGTCGTCCTCGTCGATCCGGAGAGGTTCGGCGCGGGCGTCGAGGGGGCGGTGGACCGCTATGTCGCGATGACCCGGGCGACCCGGGAGCTCGTCGTCCTGACGAGCTCCTGAGGCGTCGGGGACGGGCCGTCGGGGGCGGCCCCGCGTGCGGGCTTCAGTGCCAGGGCAGCCCTGCCCGGTGCCGCCAGTAGGCCTCCGGCTCCTCGACCAGGGCGTCGAGGCCGGCCCGCTGCTCGTCGTCGAGGTCGACGACGGCGGCGTGCAGATTGCCGGAGAGCTGGCCCACCGTGGCGGCGCCGGAGAGCACGACGTCGGCCCAGGGCTGGTGCAGGACCAGCGCGAGGGCCACCGCGTCGCCGCCCACGCCCGCGGCGGCGGCGATCTCCTGGAACACGGCGGGGGCCTCGTCCCCGGCGAGGCGCCCGTTGGCCATGCCCTCCTTGACGATCACGGTGAGCCCGGCGTCGTGGGCCTCGGCGAGCGCGGGCGCGGCCGAGGTCTCCAGGGCGTTGTAGGTGGCCTGGACCGTACGGAAGAGGGGTTCGCCGTCGACCGTGACGGCGAGGGCGGCCCGGATCGCGTCGGCCTGGGAGGGCCCGCTGGTGGAGAGGCCGACAGTGACGCCGTCGGCGGCCAGGGCGGCGAGCCGGCCGAGCAGTTCCTTGTCGGTGAGCGCGGGGCTGTCCGGGGTGACCGAGTGGACCTGGTAGAGGCTGAGCCGGTCGCCGATCAGAGCCCGGGTCTCGGCGTACTGGCGCTCGAAGGCGGCGAGGCTGTGGTCCTTGACCTCGTGTTCCTCGGCCTCGACGTCCCAGTCGGCGGTGTAGGTGTACCCCCACTTGCTGCCGACGACGAGGTCGGTGAACGAGGGCCGGGCTGCCAACCACTCCCCCAGGAACTCCTCGGCGCGGCCGTAGGAGCGGGCGGTGTCGACGTACCGGACGCCCTGGGCGTAGGCGGCGTCCAGCAGTTCGTGGGTGCGGGCGCGCAGGGCGTCGGGGTCGCGGTCGGCGGGCAGGTCCCGGTCTCGGTGGAGATTGATGTAGCCGGGCCTCCCGACGGCGGCAAGGCCCAGCCCGATGTGGGCGGTCGGGGTCGTCGCGGCGGCCAGGGCGGCGAAGGGCATCGCGGGCTCCTCGGGGTCGGGTTTCGGTTACTCCTACCCCGGTGGGCGCGGCCCGCGACACCCTTCGTCCATCTGGTGCGACACGGCTCCCGCGCGCACCTGACCGGCGTTCCTACTGGCGGGCGGTCGCCCAGGCGTGCTGGGCGGCCAGGTCGTCCTTCACCTCGGCGAGCTGTACGGCGACGGCGGAGGGGGCCGTTCCGCCCCGGCCGTCGCGGGAGGCGAGGGCGCCCCGCACGTTGAGCACGGTGCGGACCTCGGGGGTGAGGTGCTCGGAGATCTTGGCGAACTGCTCGTCGGTGAGCTGGTCGAGCTCGATGCCCTGCTGCTCGCACTCCTTGACGCAGGCGCCGGCCACCTCGTGCGCCACCCGGAACGGAACGCCCTGCTTGACCAGCCATTCCGCGATGTCGGTCGCGAGCGAGAAGCCCGCCGGGGCCAGCTCCTCCATGCGCTCGCGGTGGACGGTGAGGGTGGCCATCATCCCGGTGAAGGCGGGGAGCAGGACCTCCAGCTGGTCGCAGGAGTCGAAGACGGGCTCCTTGTCCTCCTGGAGGTCCCGGTTGTACGCGAGCGGGAGCGCCTTGAGCGTGGCGAGCAGGCCGGTCAGGTTGCCGATGAGGCGGCCGGACTTGCCTCGGGCCAGCTCCGCGATGTCCGGGTTCTTCTTCTGCGGCATGATCGAGGAGCCGGTGGAGAAGGCGTCGTGGAGGGTGACGAAGGAGAACTCCTTCGTGTTCCAGATGATGACCTCCTCCGCGATCCGGGAGAGGTTGACGCCGATCATCGCGGTGATGAAGGCGAACTCCGCGACGAAGTCCCGCGAGGCGGTGCCGTCGATGGAGTTGGCGACCGAGCCGTGCTCGAACCCGAGGTCGGCGGCGACCGCCTCCGGGTCGAGGCCGAGCGAGGACCCGGCGAGCGCCCCGGAGCCGTACGGGGAGACGGCCGTGCGCTCGTCCCACTGGCGCAGCCGCTCGGCGTCCCGGGACAGGGACTGCACGTGGGCGAGCACGTGGTGGGCGAAGAGCACGGGCTGGGCGTGCTGGAGGTGGGTGCGGCCCGGCATGGCGACGTCCGCGTGGGCCTCGGCGAGGCCGACCAGCGCGCTCTGGAGATCGGCGATCAGGCCGCCGATGGTCCGGGCGTGGTCGCGCAGGTACATCCGGAAGAGCGTGGCGATCTGGTCGTTCCGCGACCGCCCGGCCCGCAGCTTGCCGCCGAGGTCGGCGCCGAGGCGCTCGAGCAGTCCGCGCTCCAGCGCGGTGTGGACGTCCTCGTCGGCGATGGTCCCCGTGAAGGAGCCGTCCGCGACGTCCGCTTCGAGCTGGTCGAGCCCGCCGAGCATCCGGGTCAGCTCGTCCTCGCTGAGCAGCCCCGCCTTGTTGAGCACGCGCGCGTGGGCTCGGGAGCCGGCGATGTCGTACGGCGCGAGCCGCCAGTCGAAGTGGACGGACGCGGACAGCTTGGCCAGCGCCTCGGCCGGTCCGTCGGCGAAACGCGCGCCCCAGAGCCGGACGTCACCGTTGTTGCTGCTCACTGCGTGCTCCTCAAAAAGGGGAAGGCAAAGGCCGGAATGGAGGCCAAGGTGCGGATATGCGGCCGCCTCCCTGCCGCGCGACGACGGGGAGGCGGCTGTACAACGAGGGAGGGTCGGGCGAGGTAAGGGTCAGGCTATGCCTGGAGATCACGCTTGGCCGCGATCTTGGAGGAGAGACCGAAGATCTCGATGAAGCCCTGCGCCTTGGACTGGTCGAAGGTGTCGCCCGAGTCGTAGGTGGCGAGGTTGAAGTCGTACAGCGACTCCTCGGACTGCCGGCCGGTGACGACGGCGCGGCCGGCGTGCAGGGTCATCCGGATGTCGCCGGTGACGTGCTGGTTGGCCTCGTTGATGAAGCCGTCCAGGGCGCGCTTCAGCGGGGAGAACCACAGGCCGTCGTAGACCATCTCGCCCCAGCGCTGCTCGACCTGCCGCTTGTAGCGGGCCAGCTCGCGCTCGACGGTGACGTTCTCCAGCTCCTGGTGGGCGGTGATCAGCGCGATCGCACCGGGCGCCTCGTACACCTCGCGGGACTTGATGCCCACGAGCCGGTCCTCGACCATGTCGATCCGGCCGATGCCCTGCGCGCCGGCCCGCTCGTTGAGCTGCTGGATCGCCTGGAGGACGGTGACGGGACGGCCGTCGATGGCTACGGGCACGCCCTCCTTGAAGGAGATGACGACCTCGTCGGCCTCGCGCTGGACGGCGGGGTTGTCGGTGTACTCGTAGATGTCCTCGATCGGCGCGTTCCAGATGTCCTCCAGGAAGCCCGTCTCGACGGCACGCCCGAAGACGTTCTGGTCGATGGAGTACGGGGACTTCTTGGTGGTCGCGATCGGGAGGTTCTTCTCCTCGCAGAAGGCGATCGCCTTGTCCCGGGTCATCGCGTAGTCACGGACCGGGGCGATGCACTTCAGGTCGGGGCCGAGCGCGGAGATACCGGCCTCGAAGCGGACCTGGTCGTTGCCCTTGCCGGTGCAGCCGTGGGCGACGATCTGGGCGTTGTGCTTGTGGGCGGCGGCGACGAGGTGCTTGACGATGGCCGGCCGGGAGAGGGCCGAGACCAGCGGGTAGCGGTCCATGTAGAGGGCGTTGGCCTTGATCGCCGGGAGGCAGTACTCCTCGGCGAACTCGTCCTTGGCGTCCGCGACCTCGGCTTCGACGGCACCGCAGGCGAGCGCGCGCTTGCGGATGACGTCCAGGTCCTCGCCGCCCTGGCCGACGTCCACGGCGACGGCGATGACCTCGGCGCCCGTCTCCTCGGCGATCCAGCCGATGGCGACGGAGGTGTCCAGGCCGCCCGAGTAGGCGAGAACGACGCGCTCGGTCACGGGTTTCTCCTTACGGTGCAATCACTGATGGGCATAACTATGCAGTCCACCGTATTGTTTGTCAAAAGAGCAGGCCAACGCAGTGCGATCGGCCGCACGGGTGCGCGGAGGCGGCGAGCGGAGCGGGGTCGCACCCGAGGTCCGGATGCTGAAATGCCCTGCCCACCGCCCAGATCGGGGTCCGATAATCACCTCATGGGAAAAACGCACGACCGCATCGACGGACGGCTCAGAACCTTCATCGAGGAACAGCACATCTTCTTCACGGCCACCGCCCCGCTGGACTCCGACGGCACGGTGAACCTCTCGCCCAAGGGCGTCACCGGCTCCTTCGCCGTCCTCGACGAGCGGACCGTCGCCTACCTGGACTTCGCCGGGAGCAACGCCGAGACCGTCGCCCACCTCCGGGAGAACGGGCGCATCACCCTGATGTGGTGCGCCTTCCAGGGGCCGCCGAACATCGTGCGCGTGCACGGCCGGGGTGAGCCGGTCTTCCGTGACGACCCCCGGTTCCCCGGGCTTCTCGCCCGCTTCCCCGGTGTCGACCCGGCCCCGCACGGGCTGCGCGCGATCATCGTGGTGACCGCCGAACTCATCCGCGACACCTGTGGGTTCGGCGTGCCGTTCCTGAGCTACGACGAGGACCGCACGCTGCACGCGGACCGGTTCCGGCGCGACGACGACGAGAGCCTCAGCGCCTACTTCGCGAAGAAGGAGGACATCGCGACGAGCATCGACGGGCTGCCGGGCCTGCCGCTCCCGCTGCCGCCCCTGCCGGCCGCGCTCCCGGAGTGAGCCCGTGCCGTCCGCAGTGAACCGCTGGGCCGTACGGAGCAGGTCCGGTGGGGCGTGCCCGCCGGCCGCCGTACGGTCCGGAGCATGCGCAGATCACTGGTGACCGCCGCCGTACTCCTCGCCCTGACCGGCTCCCTCGGGGCCGGGCCCGGCCGGACCGATGCCCCTCCCCTGCCGTACCGGCTGGCGGACACGGGCGGCGGCTCCCAGTTGATCACCGCCGAGGCCCCCGGCACCGGCTCCACGACGGGGACCGTGACCTGGTGGGAGCGTCGCGGGGGCAGCTGGACGGAGGCCGGGTCGGCGCCCGCGCGGTTCGGGGGAGGCGGCCTGGCCGAGGGGGCGACCCGGGAGCAGGGCACCAGTACCACGCCCACCGGCCTGTACGACCTGCCGTACGCCTTCGGCACCGAGGACGCCCCGGCCGGCACGACGTACCCCTACCGCGAGGTCAACGAGGACTCCTGGTGGTGCCAGGACAACGACTCGCGCGCGTACAACCGCTGGGTGGAACCGCGCCCCGGCCACTGCCGGGCGGCGGAGGCCGAGCACCTGGTCTCCTACGGCACGCAGTACGCCCGCGCCCTGGTGATCGGCTTCAACTACGACCGTCCGGTACGGGGCAGGGGCGCGGGCATCTTCCTGCACGTGAACGGGGGCGGGGCGACGGCCGGGTGCGTCTCGGTCCCGGCCGACGCCATGGCGGAGATCCTCGCCTGGGCGGACCCGGAGCGCGACCCGCACATCGCGATCGGCACCTCCTCGGGCCCGACCGCGATCACGCGCTACTGAACAGGGAGGATCAGCGGTCGTTCTGAGCGAGCCTCAGCAGGTGGTCGGCGAGCGCCTGGCCGCCGTTCGGGTCCCGGCTGATGAGCATCAGCGTATCGTCGCCCGCGATGGTGCCGAGGATGTCGTGCAGTTCGGCCTGGTCGATGGCCGAGGCGAGGAACTGGGCCGCGCCCGGCGGGGTGCGCAGCACCACGAGGTTGGCCGAGGCCTCCGCCGAGATGAGCAGTTCGGCGGAGAGCCGGCGCATCCGCTCCTCCTTGGCCGAGCCGCCCAGCGGGGCCTGCGGGGTGCGGAATCCGCCCTCGCTCGGCACCGCGTAGATCAGCTCGCCGCCGGTGTTGCGGATCTTCACCGCGCCCAGCTCGTCGAGGTCCCGGGAGAGCGTCGCCTGGGTGACGCTCAGCCCGTCGTCGGCGAGGAGCTTGGCCAGCTGGCTCTGCGAGCGGACCGGCTGCCGGTTCAGGATGTCCACGATCCGGCGGTGGCGGGCGGTGCGGGTCTGCGGCACGGACGGCCCGCCGTGCTCGGATTCCTGCGCCTCGGTCATCGTCGTCGCCTCATTCTCCGGAAGGTCATGCTCCGGATCGTCCGTCCCCGTATGCCGCGTCGAGAGCGCTCGGCAGGATCTCCAGGAACGCGTCCACCTCCGCGTCACCGATGATCAGCGGCGGCATGAGCCGTACGACATCGGGGGCGGGCGCGTTCACCAGGAGGCCGGCTCCCTGGGCCGCCTGCTGCACCTGCGGTGCGAGGGGTCCGGTGAGCACGATACCCAGCAGCAGGCCCGCGCCGCGGACGTGGGAGACCAGTGGGTGTCCCAGCGCCTCCACGCCGTCGCGGATCTTCTCCCCGAGCCGCTTCACGTCGTCGAGCACGCCGTCGGCCGCGAGGGTGTCGATGACGGCGAGTCCGGCGGCGCAGGCGACCGGGTTGCCGCCGAACGTCGTGCCGTGGTGCCCCGGCTTCAGCAGGTCGGCCGCCGGTCCGAAGGCGACCGTCGCGCCGATAGGCAGTCCGCCGCCGAGGCCCTTGGCGAGGGTGACGATGTCCGGCTCGACGCCCTGGTGGGCCTGGTGCTCGAACCACTGGCCGCAGCGGCCGACGCCGGTCTGGACCTCGTCCAGGACGAGCAGGGTGCCGGTCGCCCGGGTGATCTCCCGGGCGGCCTCCAGATAGCCCTTGGGGGGGACGACCACGCCGTTCTCGCCCTGCATGGGCTCGATGATGACCAGCGCGGTGTCGGTGGTCACCGCGGCCTTCAGCGCGGCGGCGTCCCCGTACGGAACGTGGGTGACGTCACCGGGCAGCGGGCGGAACGGCTCCTGCTTCCCGGGCTGGCCGGTGAGGGCGAGCGCGCCCATGGTCCGGCCGTGGAAGCCGCCGTCGGTGGCGACCATGTGGGTGCGTCCGGTGAGGCGGCCGATCTTGAAGGCGGCCTCGTTGGCCTCCGCGCCGGAGTTGGCGAAGAAGACCCGCCCCCGACGGCCGAAGAGCTGGAGCAGCCGCTCGGCGAGCGCGACGGGCGGCTCGGCGATGAACAGGTTCGACACGTGTCCGAGGGAGGCGATCTGGGTGGAGACGGCCTCGACGACGGCGGGGTGGGCGTGGCCGAGGGCGTTGACCGCGATACCGCCGACGAAGTCGAGGTAGCGGGTGTCTTCCTCGTCCCAGACGTAGGCGCCCGCGCCGCGGACGAGCGGCAGCCGGGGCGTGCCGTAGTTGTCCATCAGCGCGCCCTGCCACCGCTGGGTGAGTTCTTCGGCGCCGGTCATGATTCCCCCCGCTGCTGATGTCCGTGCGTTGCCGGTGTTCCGTGTACGGCTGTTCCGTGTATGGCTGTTCCGTGTACGTCGATGGGGGCGTCGGGGACGACCATCGTGCCGATGCCCTCGTCGGTGAAAATCTCCAGCAGGATCGAGTGCTGGACGCGGCCGTCGATGACGCGGGCGGTCTCCACGCCGTTGCGCACGGCGTGCAGACAGCCCTGCATCTTGGGGACCATGCCGCTGGACAGCTCGGGCAGCAGCTTCTCCAGCTGGCTCGCGGTGAGCCGGCTGATGACGTCGTCGCTGTTGGGCCAGTCCTCGTACAGGCCCTCGACGTCGGTGAGGACCATCAGCGTCTCGGCGTTCAGCGCGGCGGCGAGCGCGGCGGCCGCGGTGTCGGCGTTGACGTTGTAGACGTGGTGGTCGTCGGCGGAGCGGGCGATCGAGGAGATGACCGGGATGCGGCCGTCGTCCAGCAGCGCCTGGATGGCCCCGGTGTCGATGGCGGTGATCTCGCCGACCCGGCCGATGTCGACGAGCTCGCCGTCGATGGTGGGCCGGTGCTGGGTGGCGGTGATGGTGTGGGCGTCCTCGCCGGTCATGCCGACGGCGAGGGGGCCGTGCTGGTTGAGGAGGCCGACCAGCTCGCGCTGGACCTGTCCGGCGAGCACCATCCGGACGACGTCCATCGCCTCGGGGGTGGTGACGCGCAGCCCGGCCTTGAACTCGCTGACCAGGCCCTGCTTGTCGAGCTGGGCGCTGATCTGCGGGCCGCCGCCGTGCACGACGACGGGCTTGAGGCCGGCGTGCCGCAGGAAGACGACGTCCTGGGCGAAGGCGGCCTTCAGCTCCTCGTCGATCATGGCGTTGCCGCCGAACTTGATGACGACGGTCTTGCCGTGGTGCCGGGTCAGCCAGGGCAGCGCCTCGATGAGGATCTGCGCCTTCGGGAGTGCGGTGTGCTTCCGCGCGGTGGTCATGAGCTGTACGCGCTGTTCTCGTGGACGTACTCCGCGGTGAGGTCGTTGGCCCAGATGACCGCCGACTCGGTGCCCGCAGCGAGGTCGGCGGTGATCTTGACCTCCCGGTAGCGCATGTCGACGAGGTCGCGGTCCTCGCCCACGCTGCCGTCCTTGCAGACCCAGACGTCGTTGATGGCGACGTTGAGCCGGTCCGGCTCGAAGGCGGCCTTCGTGGTGCCGATCGCGGAGAGGACCCGGCCCCAGTTGGGGTCCTCGCCGTGGATGGCGCACTTGAGGAGGTTGTTGCGGGCGATGGACCGGCCGACCTCGACGGCGTCGTCCTCGGTGGCCGCGTTGATCACCTCGATCCGGATGTCCTTGGACGCGCCCTCGGCGTCGCCGATGAGCTGCCGGGCGAGGTCCGCGCAGACGGCCCGTACGGCGTCGGCGAACTCGCCTTGCTCCGGGGTGATCCCGCTGGCGCCGGAGGACAGCAGCAGCACGGTGTCGTTGGTGGACATGCAGCCGTCGGAGTCGACCCGGTCGAAGGTGGTCCGGGTGGCCTCGCGCAGGGCGGCGTCCAGCGCGGGGCTCTCGACGTCCGCGTCGGTGGTGAGGACGACGAGCATGGTGGCCAGGCCCGGGGCGAGCATGCCCGCGCCCTTGGCCATGCCGCCGACGGTCCAGCCCTCGCCGCCCGCGACGGCGGTCTTGTGCACGGTGTCGGTGGTCTTGATGGCGATGGCGGCCTTCTCACCGCCGTGTTCGCTGAGCGCGGCGGCTGCCTGCTCGATGCCGGGAAGCAGCTTGTCCATGGGGAGCAGCAGGCCGATGAGCCCGGTGGAGGCGACGGCGATCTCGCCCGCGCTGTGGCCCTTCAGTACTTCCGCGGCCTTCTCGGCGGTGGCGTGGGTGTCCTGGAAGCCCTGGGGCCCGGTGCAGGCGTTGGCTCCACCGGAGTTGAGGACGACGGCGGTGACCTCGCCGCCCTTGAGCACCTGCTCCGACCAGAGCACCGGGGCGGCCTTGACGCGGTTGGAGGTGAAGACGCCCGCGGCGGCGCGACGCGGCCCGTTGTTGACCACGAGGGCCAGGTCCGGGTTGCCGCTCTCCTTGATTCCCGCGGCGATGCCCGCCGCGGAGAACCCCTGTGCTGCCGTGACGCTCACGGTGCCACTCCGATCGTCGAAAGACCTGTGTCCTCGGGGAGTCCGAGGGCGATGTTCATGCTCTGGAGGGCGCCGCCCGCGGTGCCCTTGGCGAGGTTGTCGATGGCGCTGATCACGATGATCCGCCCGGCGGCCGCGTCGTACGCGACCTGGAGCTGTACGGCGTTGGAGCCGTACACCGCGGCGGTGGCGGGCCACTGCCCCTCGGGCAGCAGGTCCACGAACGGCTCGTCCGCGAACGCCTTCTCGTACACCCCGCGCAGGCTCCGGGCGCTCACGCCGGGCTTCGCCTTCGCGCTGCACGTGGCGAGGATGCCGCGCGGCATGGGCGCGAGGGTGGGCGTGAACGAGACGGTGACCGGCTGCCCGGCGGCGGCGCTGAGGTTCTGGATCATCTCGGGCGTGTGGCGGTGCCCGCCGCCGACGCCGTACGGGGTCATGCTGCCCATCACCTCGGAGCCGAGCAGATGCGGCTTGGCCGCCTTGCCCGCACCCGAGGTGCCGGACGCGGCGACGATCACGGCCTCCGGCTCGGCGAGGCCGGCCTCGTACGCCGGGAAGAGCGCGAGGGACACGGCGGTCGGGTAGCACCCGGGCACGGCGATGCGCCGGGTCCCGGCGAGCGCGGCCCGCCCGCCCGGCAGCTCGGGCAGCCCGTACGGCCAGGTCCCGGCGTGCGGTGACCCGTAGAACGTCTCCCAGTCACCGGCGTCCTTCAGCCGGAAGTCGGCCCCCATGTCGACGACGAGGACCTCCTCCCCCAACTGCTCGGCGACGGCGGCGGACTGCCCGTGCGGAAGCGCCAGGAAGACGACGTCGTGACCGGCGAGCACCTCGGCGGTGGTGGGCTCCAGCACCCGGTCGGCCAGGGGCCGCAGATGCGGCTGGAGCGACCCGAGCGCCTGCCCGGCGTTGGAGTGCCCGGTGAGGGCGCCGATCTCGACGTCCGGGTGCGCCAGCAGAAGACGGAGCAGCTCCCCGCCGGCGTAGCCGCTCGCCCCTGCCACTGCTGCTCGTACCACCATCGGTAACCCTCCTGATCGATGGCATGACTATACGCATCGACGCACGTTTATGCAAAGGTGTACCGGCTGCGACAGCGGTCCGTTACCGTGCACCCCCAGGGTCCAGGTGGTCACTGGCAGTCGGCGGCGAGCCCTTCCAGGAACGGGGCGAGGTGTCCGTCCCCGATCCAGGCGACGACCTCGCTGACCCGAGCGTCCAGACCCGGGGCCTCCAGCTCGACGGCACAGCGGCGGTCCCCAAGAGCTTCCGCCGTCAGTGGTCCCCCGTACCGTCTACGCATGGTTGATCAGCAGTGGAACGGTATACGTCAGCGCGTGGTGGCGTTGGGTGCCCAACCGGCGAGCAGCAAGGTGTTCGGCTCGCTCGGGCACAAGTGGGCCCTGGAAGACCCGCTGGCCGAGGACGGGCCGGCCGAACTCGAGGAGCAGATAGGTGTGCGGTTGCCGGATGACTACCGCAATTTCCTCACCTCCGTGGGAGCGGGCGGCGCGGGTCCCGCATACGGCCTCTTCCCCGTCCGCCGCGTACAGGGCCGCTGGCGCTGGGAAGGAGATGGCGCCGACCTCGCCGATCCGACCATGCTCGCCCGGCCGTTTCCCGACCACGGCCCGGATCCCGCAGACCTCGCGGCACTTCTCGCAGTGCGCCCGGAGGAAGAGGAGTTCGAGGAGATCGAGGACTTCGACGACGCCTTCGAGGCGTGGGACGAACGCTGGGGCCTCCTGATGTTCGCCCCCGAGCGCACCGCCGGCGCCATCGTGATCTCTCACCTCGGCTGCGCCCAGAGGGAGTGGTTGATCATCAGCGGCACCCACCGCGGCACCATCTGGTCCGACTGCCGGGCAGATGACACCGACCTCGTCCCGCTCCTCGACCAGGCCGGGAAGCCGGTCACCTTCGCCCGCTGGTACATCGACTGGCTGCAGAAGGCGGAGCTCACCGCAGAGCTCACCGCACACCAGCCATCCACGAACGTCTGACACCGAGCACCCTGGACGCACGACACTGCGCCGTCGTCACGATGAGTGTTGTAGTTGTAGTTGTCCACACGCGCTTGAGTCGGCCCGGGGCAGCGGCTGCTCCTCCTGGGTGGGCACGGCGGTCGACGGCAGCCACCCCAGCCCCGGCCCCGGCAGCCGGCCGGCCCTGTTTATGCTCACGCCCATGGCACTCGCATGGGAACAGATCATCGTCGACTCCGCCGACCCCATCGCCCTCGGGCGCTGGTGGGCCGAGGCTCTCGGCTGGGTAGTGGTAGACGCATCCGAGGAGATCATCGAGATCCGGCCCGAGCCGGACCGGATGCCGGGGCTGCTCTTCGTTCCCGTCCCCGAGGGCAAGACGTCGAAGAACCGGCTCCACCCCGACTTCCGCCCCGACGACCAGGAGGCCGAGGTCGCCCGGCTGCTCTCCCTCGGCGCCCGGCGCGCCGACACCGTGCAGGGCGGGCAGCACTGGGTGACCCTCCTCGACCCGGAAGGCAACGAATTCTGCGTCCTGGGTGAGCGGAAGAGCTGAGCAGGGCCGGGCAGCCGTGCGGGCGGAGGCGCCGGGCTGCCGCCCCGGGCCTGCCCCTGGTGCGGTTCGGGGACCTGACGCAGGATGATGCCCCCAGCACGTCCGGCCGCCCGTGGCTCCTTTAAGGGGCTCACGGGCGGCGGCGTGTGCAGCGGTGGATTCAGGGGTGTGCGACGGCTCGGTATGCGTCAGCGCGTCAGTGGAAGACGACCGAACGCACCTTCAGCCGCTCCGAGGCCCCGCCGGTGTGCGGGCGGAGGGGGAAGGAAGCACCCTCGCAGGCGACGTCCGTGAAGACCTCCGCCCAGGCGTCCGTGCGGTTCTTCGGGGAGTGCCCGGGCTCGGGGTTCTCCAGGCCGACGCCCGGGAGGTTGACGCACTCGCCGCTGGGCGGGCTGTTCAGGAAGCCGGTCGCCTCATACCCCTCGACAGTCACGTAGTCGTAGCGGAACTGCCCCTCGGCGGCCGAGGCGGAGGAGGGAACGGCGGCGAGCAGCAGAGCGGCGCCGAGAACGGCGGCAAAGGTGGAGCGGAAGCGCATGGGTGAAATCCTTCTGGTGATAGGGCTGTTGCCGTGGCCCTCTTCCCGGCGGGCAGGGCCGGTCGCGGGTGGAGCCAGGCGGGGAAACGTGTTTCCGCAGGCACGCCGACGCACGGTCACCGAGGCGACAGCGTCGTGACACTGCGCACATATGGTGACACACAAAGCGACGATTCATGATCCAGAGCCGGCCGTGGAGCTCGGCGAGCAGGGGCACACCACGTGCGGCGACGCCCGGCGGAGAACCGCGCCCGGCCCTCCGGGCGTCCTCCCCGGGGATCACGGGGCCCCGGGGACACGGCCGCCCGCCCGACCGCGTCCGAGCCACGGCCATCACGCCCTACGGCACGTTGAACCGGACGAACGCCTGGGCGGCCGGGGTGCCGCTGCATCGCGCGTACGTCAGCCGCTCCCGCACCTCACGCGGCGTCCGTGGACGGAATCCGGGCCCGCAGCAGCTCTTGTGGAACCCCACGCCCGCGTTCAGCAGCACAGCGAGGGCCCGCCAGGCCCCGTCGTCCCGCCTCCTCGGCGCCGCGAACGCCGAGCCCACGGGGATCATCGGCTCCGCACAGCGCGGACAGTTCCGCTGCCTTGCCCGGTCGTGGGGCTGCTTGAAGGAGACCCGGCAGGGGAGGCAGACGTACGAGGTTTTCCCATGGCTCACCGGCTCGGCCCCGGGATCACGCCAGGAGACGGCCATCGACTTCTTCGGAGCCGGCCCCGGTCCAGGGCCGGATGGTCCGGGTGGGGGCGATACTGGTCGCAGCAGTCGCCCCGCCGCCGAACCGGCTCCTGGCCGGGGCGGCCGGCGGGGCCCGCCTTGCCGATGCCTCTGAGGGGAGCCGTTCATGACCACGGCGAAAGACCTGTTCATCATCGCCATGGATCCGGAGCCGGAGCACACCGTGGGGCAGGGCGACCTGTCGCTCGCGCTCGCGGGAGCCGAACTCCTCGATCTCATCGGGGCGGGAACCGTCACCGTGGACGGCGACCTCATCGTGCCGGGCGGGGCGTCGGTGCCGGACGACCGGCTGCTCGGCGAGGCCGCCGCACGGATCACCCGGCAACCGCCCTACGAGCGGATCGAGGACTGGCTGTGGCGGCAAGGCCGCGACCTTTCGGCCACCTACCAGGACGCGCTGGAGGAGGACGGCGAGCTCACGCAGAAGAGGAGCGGCCGGTTGCCCTTCGGCCCCAAACGCGTGGAGCTGGTCGATACACCCGCCCGCCGCCGGGCCGCCGACCGCTGGGAGGAGGCCGAGCCCGTCCTGGCCGCCCTCGCGTCGGCCGTGGGCATCGACGGCGGACGGCCCGGTGACGACGAACCGCGCCTCGACGACGAGACGGTGACGACCGTGGTCGCCACGGTCCACGAAGCGGTGATGGAGCTGGAGGCCGTACGCCAGCGACGGACCATCGAGAACACGGCTTTCGCCAACGTCTGGCGCGGCCCCTGAGCCGGTCCCCCGGCCGAGGCGCACGGCAGGGTTGACCTTGACACGGTGACAAGCTCTTCACTGCTTGCCGAGGAGGTGGTCTCGATGACGGTCACGGGACACGGCACGGACACGGTACGAGCGCTGCGGGGGCTGGATGACGACCGTGCGTCGGTGCGGCTGCGCGCCGCTCTGGCGGTCGGCTCGACCCCGGACCCGCGCTTCGTCGGCACGCTCGTCGAACGGTGCGCGGTCGAGCCCGAGTTCTTCGTACGCGACATGCTGACCTGGGCGCTCACCCGTCACCCGGTGTCCGTCACCCTTCCCCCGCTGCTCCGCGAACTCCGCTCCGAGCGGACGCGGGCGCGGAGCCAGGCGCTGCACACGCTGTCCAAGATCGGGGACCGGCGGGCGTGGCCGGCGATCACCCGGGCGCTGCTGACCGACGCCGACGACGAGGTGGCGCGGAGCGCCTGGCGGGCGGCGGTGGTGCTCGTACCGGATGGGGAGGAGGCCGCGTTGGCGGTACTGCTGGCGACGCAGCTCGGGCGCGGCGGGCGGGAGACCCGGCTGAGTCTCAGCCAGGCGCTGGTCGCCCTGGGGGACGCGATGGCGCCGGCTCTGGCCGCCGCGACGAGGAGCCACGACCCGCTCGTCCACGCGCACGCGCTCGCCACCCAACGGCTGCTGCGCGACCCGGACGCCGGGTTCACGCTCGCCGTGGAGGAGGCGAAGCGCGTCGTGGCCCTCGGCGGCCAGGGCGCCTCCGGTGACGCCGGTGACGCCCGTGACGCCGGTGACGCCGGTGACGCCGGTGGCTCCCACGGCTCCCACGGCTCCGATGGCTCCGGTGGCTCCTGTGAGGAAGGTCCATAGGGCGTGTTGATCGGTGAAGTCGCGCGACGGTCGGGAGTAAGTGCCCGCATGCTCCGGCACTACGAGTCGCTCGGTCTGGTGCGGCCGTCGGGCCGCACCGGGTCCGGTTACCGGGAGTACTCCGGGGAGGACATCCAGCGGATCTTCCATGTCGAGAGCCTGCGGGCGGTGGGGCTGTCGCTGCGCGAGATCGGGCGCGCCCTCGACGATCCCGGCTTCACACCCTCGGCACTCGTCGACGACCTGATCCGTCGGACGCGCGAACGCATCGCGGTGGAGACCGAGTTGCTCACCCGGCTGCACCGGGTCCACGCCACGGATCCGGCCGGCTGGGAGGACGTCCTCCAGGTCGTCACGCTCCTGGGGGCGTTGGGGTCCAAGAGCGCCGACGCCCGCCAGCGCGCCGCCCTCGCCTCGGTCGACGAGGTTCCGGTGGAGGCCCTGGTCGAGGCGACGCTCGGCGAGGGCGACCCGCATGTGGCCGGGGCCCTTCGATGGGCCCTGGCGCGATCGGGCGGCGGCGCCCCGGCGCTGCTGGCGGAGGGGCTCGGCACACCGGAGGCCGCGGTGCGGGAACGCGCCGTACGGTCCCTCGCCGAGATGCCCGGCGGAGAGGCCACCGCGCTGCTGCGGGATTCCCTGGCGAGCCCCGATGCCGTGGTCCGCGGCTACGCCGCCCTGGCCCTCGGGTCGCGCGGGGAGGCAGATGCGGTCCCGGCGCTCGTCGACCTGGTCGTGGCAGGGACGAACGACACCGATGCGGCCGACGCGCTGAGCCTGCTGGCGGGCGACGGCACGGCGGCGGACCGGATCGCGGCCGCGCTCGTCGACCGCCTCTCCCGCGACACCACCGGCGCGCCGGCGCGCGGGCGGCTGACCCAGGCGCTGGCGGGCGTACCGGGGGCGGCTTCCTCACGTGCCCTCCGGGAGCTGCTGCACGACGACGACCGCGCCGTCGCGCTGACCGCGGCGTACCTTCTTCAGCTGCGCGACGTGGGGTGACGGACCTCGCCCGGGATGTCGCCCACGGGGACCGGTGCGGCGTGTGGCGTGGTGTCGTCGTGGGGCGGGGAGCCGGTCGGCGGCCGGTCCAGGAGCAGCGGAATCGCCAGGACGGGCAGCAGCCAGACGAACACGATGAGGCGGTGTCCGAGCAGTTGGTCGAGGTTCGGATGGCCCGCCTGGTTGAGGAGGCCCGCCGCCCCTGCCGCCAGGGCGACGGGCAGCACCACGGAGCGCCGTCTCAGCAGCGCCCAGGCCGAGAGCGCGAGCAGGACGGGGAGGACCGGGTAGGTGGCCTGGCGCCGGAGCCACGCCGACCAGAAGACCCGCTCCTGGACGAAGAACTCGGGCCAGGGGTCGGGCCGGTCGGGGCGCTGGTAGTGGTGGGTCAGCAGGTCCTGGGCGCTGTCCTCGCCCATCGGCCAGGACAGGAGGTGCGCCCCGGCGTAGACGGTCACCGCCAGCGCACCGCAGAGTCCGGCCGCCCGGAGTACGGGGGCGAGCGCCCGCCGCTTCAGCCGGAGCCACCCGGCCCGGGCCAGGAAGCCGCCCGCGAGAGCGGCCGCCAGCAGCAGGGCCTGCGAGTAGCGGACGAGGAACATCAGGGCGAAGCCGCCCGCGACGAGCGCCGCGCCCGTACGGGGCCGGGCCCGCAGCAGCAGGACGCAGCCGAGGACGACCGCCGTGCCGAGCGCCAGGGAGAGCCCGTCGCTCAGGGGGTTCATGGCGACGGTGCCGGTGGGCAGGGCGAGGTACAGGGCCTGCCCGGCCAGCCCGGCGCGCCGGGAAGCCCCCGCGGCCCGGAGGGTGAGCAGGACGCAGACACTTCCGGCCAGCGCGACGACGAGCCCGGCGAGCCAGAGACCCCAGGTGGCTCCGAAAGCGGCCACGAAGGGGACCAGGAACAGTGGATAGCCGGGCCTGGCCTCGAAGATGGCCATGAAGCGCTGGTTGGCGAACGGTGCGGTCATCCCCGATGTGTTGCCGTGGTCCGACCAGTACGCGACCGAGTCGTTCAACCGGCGCACGCAACTCTCCTCCGACTCTCCCGCGGCCTTCCTGCTGGTCCAGGGGATGAGGTCCGGTGCGTGCTGCCCGCTGGCACAGGAGTAGCCGATGGCCAGCCGGCCCGCCTCCTGGCGGTCCGCGCCGCTGAGGCTCAGGGCGTAGGAGAGGTAGTTCTTCGTGTCGGGCGATGCCCGTCCGGTGACCGCTGTCAGCTGGAACCCGGCGAAGGCCACGGCGATGAGCAGCATCCCGACGAGGCCGAGGCGCTGGGTTCCGCGGGTGCTCGGCAACGGCCCGCGCACGGTCGGCGACCACCTGCGGATGTACGGCATCGGTCTGCGGATGTTCGGCATCGGACGGACGCTCCCCTGCATACGGCGGTTGTTCCATCAACGAGACAACCGGCGTGTGGTGGCGTTCACGGGGCGAATCCGGATGCCACGCGGGCCAGGGGCTTCCGTTTGGATCAGGTCGGATCAGGGATCAGGTCGGATCAGGGAGCGTGGTCGCGTGCCGGGGCCCCGCGAGCCCGACATGATCCGAACGAGAGGCCCTAACGGCCCCGCGGCTTTCCGCGCTTGCCGCCCTGGCCGCCGGTCCGGCCGCCCGACTGGGGCTTCCTGCCCGCCGCGGACCTGTTCCGGGCGCCTCCGGCGCCGCCGCGCTCCCCCGCCCGCTTGCCCTTGTTGTCCTTGGCTTTGTCCTTGGCCTTGTCCTTCGCCGGACGCGGCGGGGCGGCCGCGCGGCCACGGGTGCTGTTGACGGTGCGCCCCCGGACGATCCCGATGAACTCCTCCACCAGGTCGGGGGTGGTCTCCGCCTCGGGCCATGACAGGGCGACGCGTGACTCGGGGGCTTCCGGGACCGGACGGTAGGTGAGGTCCTTGCGGTGGTGGAGGCGGGCCAGGGACTGCGGGACGAGGAGGACCCCCACGCCCGCCGCCACCAGCTCGATCGCGTCCGCCGTGGTCGCCGGGCGCTCGACGGCGGGGCGTCCGGGCAGGGTCTCCCAGGCGAGGAGGTCGTCCAGCGGGTGCAGCACGATCTCGTCGGACAGCTCGGCGAGCGACACCTCCTCCGCGGCGGTCGCGACGTGGTCCTTGGGGATCACGACGACGGTCGTCTCGGTGTAGAGGGGGATCGCGCTCAGGACGTCCCGGTCGACCGGGAGCCGTACGAGACCGGCGTCGGCGCCGCCGTCCGCCAGCAGCTCGGGTGCCTCGGCCGCGGTGGCCTGGACGAGTTCCAGCGAGGTGTGGGGCAGCCGCTCGTGCCAGACCCTCACCCACTTGGTGGGCGTCACGCCGGGAACGTAGGCGAGCCTGAAGGATGAGGGGATGTCCGAGCCTGTCACGGAACCAGGCTACCGGCAGGTGGTCGGAGGTATGTCCCATGGTCGATACCCTGGACCCATGACGTCGCACAAGACCGCCCAGACCATGAAGCCCGCCACGGCGGCGAAGAAGCTGGGTGTGTACCTCCAGGCCACCCCCGCCGAGTTCCAGGAGGGTGCCGTCTCGCGCACCGAGCTCAACGCCCTCCAGACCGACCCGCCCGCCTGGCTGGTGGAGCTGCGCCGCACCGGCCCGCACCCCCGCCCGGTCGTCGCCGCGAAGCTCGGCATCTCCATCGCGGGGCTCGCCCGCGGCGGGATCGCCGAGGCGCTCACCACCGAGCAGATCGACGCGCTGAAGGACGAGATGCCCGAGTGGCTCCAGAAGGAGCGCGCCACACAGGCCGAGGTGCGCAAGGAGACCGCCCGGATCAAGGAGCGCAACGCCGAGCGGGCCGCGCAGTCCGGCCAGGAGTAACCCGGTCATCAGTAACCCGGGTATCAGTAATCAGGGCATCAGCAGCCCGGGCATCAGCAGCCCGGCGGTCGAACGCGCCTGGTGTCAGGGCCGACAGCCCCGTCCCTGAGGGAGCTGGCCCAGGTCCACCGCACGGTGGATCGTCTCGGCCGGTTGCCGGGAAACCGCCAGCGGCACGCCACGGGCCCGCGGCCGGGTTCCGCCCCGCGACGCGTACGTCGGTGGGACGGCCCCGCCACGGGCCCATCGGGTTATCGGACCGGTCAGAGAACGCCGGACTTGTCGATGGTGACCTTGGCGCGGGTCTTGCCGCTGGAGGAGCCGAGCGCCTCGATCTTGCGGACCAGGGCCATGCTGTCGTCGTCGGCGACCTTACCGAAGACCACGTGCTTGCCGTCCAGCCACGGGGTGAGCACCGTGGTGATGAAGAACTGCGAACCGTTGGTGTTCTTCCCGGCGTTGGCCATCGAGAGCAGGCCCACACGGTCGTGCTTGAGCGTGAAGTTCTCGTCGGCGAACTTCTCGCCGTAGATGCTCTTGCCGCCGGTGCCGTCACCGCGGGTGAAGTCGCCGCCCTGGAGCATGAAGTCCGTGATGACGCGGTGGAAGGACGAGCCGGCGTAGCCGAAGCCCTTCTCGCCGGTGGCGAGCGCGCGGAAGTTCTCCGCCGTCTTGGGGACGACGTCGTCGAACAGGTCGAACGTGATCCGCCCTGCGGGCGCGTCGTCGATGGTGATGTCGAAGTAAACCTTGGTTGTCATGGTGACATCCTCACATTCCTGGCAACCGCAGGTGAAACCCGGGTTGGGTCGGCGCGTGGGACGCCCTGTTCCGCCCACCTCCCGGTGGTCTCCCCGTGGGCCGCGTAGACGGCGTCCACCAGGGCCGTCTTGCGCGGGTCGTCGGCGAGCCGGGAGCCCGTCCGGTTGTGTACCGGTCGTCGCGGTGACCGTGGAGCTGCGGCACGGGGGCTTCCCTCGTCGCGGGCGCGGGTCCGGCGGCGGAACCGGATGACCCGGCGACATACCGACTGGTCGGACCAGCGGGAAGGGGCAGCACCCCGGGGCCTCTGGGCTTCCCCGGTCCCGCCCCGGTCAGCGGATACCCGCTTCCAGGCTCAGGCTCCAGCGGCCCGGCAGGCCGGTCAGCGTGATGGTGGACAGCGGACGGACGTCGACGTTCCAGTACGCGGAGGGCGGGGCGTTCAGGGCGTAGACGAGGGCGGCCCGGACCACGGCGGGTTCGGCGACCGCGACGACGAGGCCGTCGGCGGCGGGGCGGGTGTCCAGCCAGCCGCCGACCCGCCCGATGAAGCCGAGCATCGACTCGCCGCCGTGCGGCGCGCTGCGCGGGTCCGCCAGCCAGTGGTCCACGGCGGCCGGTTCCCGGGCGGTGACCTCGCCCAGCGTCAGCCCACGCCAGCGGCCCATGTCCCAGTCGCGCAGGGCCGGTTGCGCCATCGGCGCGAATCCGAGGGCGTCCCCGGTGGCACGGCTGCGCGGAGTGGGCGAGCAGTAGCGCAGCTCGGCGGCGGCGCCGAGCGGCACGAGCGTGTGGGCGACGAGCTGCACCTCGTGCCAGCCGGCCTGGTCGAGCGGCCGGTCGTCGTCGAAGCGTTCGGCCAGCCGGGAGGAGCTGCGCGCCGCTGCGACCAGGGAGACCCGAAGCGTCATGGCGGGATCGTGGGGCCGAACGCCTGTTTGGTCAAGAGGGCGCGCACGTCGGGGCGCGCCGCGTCAGCCGCCCAGGAGCCCGTCGAAGGCGGTACGGAGGCGGCGGACGCCCTCCGCGATCTCGGCCGCCCCGGAGACCGCGGCGAAGCTCAGACGGACGTGGCCGGCCGGGGGTTCGGCGCAGAAATAGGGCCGCCCGGGGGCGATGGCGACGGAGGCGCGCAGGGCGGCCGAGACGACGGCCGGCTCGTCGGTGGCCGTTCCCGCGCCGCCACCCGGGAGCCGGAGCCAGAGGCTGCCGCCGCCCGCCGGGAGATGCGGCAGCGCGAGTTCCGGCAGCTCGCCGCCGAGAGCCGCCGCCATGACCGTACGGCGGTGCCTCAGCTCGGTGGCGACGGCGGCGAGGTGGCGGCCCCAGGACGGGGAGCCGACGAGTTCCAGCGCGGCTTCCTGGAGCGGCCGGGGTACGAAGAAGCTGTCGACGACCTGGATGGCCCGCAGGCGCTCCAGCACCGGCCCGCGGGCGGCCAGGGCCCCGACCCGCAGGCTGGGCGAGGTGACCTTGGTGAGCGAGCAGACGTGGACGACGACGCCGTCGGGATCGTCGGCGGCCAGCGGCGCCGGAAGCGGTCCGGCGTCGTCGTGGACGAGCCGGCGGGCGAAATCGTCCTCGACCACGAACGCCCCGGCCGCGCGGGCGATGGCCAGGATCTCGGGGCGGCGGGCGGGTGCGAGGGTGGCCCCGGTGGGGTTGTGGAAGAGCGGCTGGCTGACGAAGACCCGGGCGCCGGTGGCCCGGAAGGCGTCGGCGAGCAGTTCGGGGCGTACCCCGTCGGCGTCCATCGGCACGGGGACGGGGCGCAGCCCGGTGGCGCGGGCGGCGGCGAGCATCCCGGGGTAGGTGGGCGACTCCACGAGGACCGGGGCGCCGGGCGGGGCGAGCGCGCGCAGCGCGGTGGCCAGGGCGCTCTGGCCACCCGCGGTGATCAGGACGTCGGTGCCGGAGACGGCGGGGCCGATCTCGCGGGCGAACCAGGAACGCAGTTCGGGCAGTCCGTCCGTCGGGGGGCGGCCCCAGGCGCCGGGTCTGCGGCCCGCGCGGGCCAGGGCCGCGGAGAGCGCACGCTCGGGCTGGAGGGAGGCGTGGAGGTAGCCGCCGTTGAACTCGATGACGCCGGGCGGCGGTGCGGCGAGGGTGACCAGCACGCCGGAGGCGTCCACGGTGCGCGGCACCACCTCGGGTCCACCGTCGCCGCTCAGCGACACCTCCTGCCAGGACGTGTCGCCCGGCGCGGGGAGGGCGACGCGGGGATGCGCTCGGAAGGCGCCGGAGCCGGGGCGGGTGACGACGAGCCCCTCGGCGGCGAGCTGGGCGATGGCGCGGGAGACGGTGACGGGGCTGACCCGGAACCGCTCGACGAGTGCACGACTGGACGGCAGCTTTCCACCGGGAGAGTAGCGGTTGAGGTCGACTCTCAGGGAAGTAACCAGCTCGGCGACGCTGCTACGCTCTTTCATGAGAGCAGATAATAGCGCTACCCCGCCTTCATCGATAGCGGTTACCGAGCCGGCCGGCACCCCTCGGACCGCTACGGCGATCCCGTCGGAAGCGGCCGTTGCCTCGGCTGCGGACGGGTCGGGAAGCAGTCCCGCGCCGGGGCCCTCGGCCGGCCGGAGCGGCACCGTGCTCGCCGGGCTCGGCGTGGTGGCGTTCTCGCTCACCTTCCCGGCCACGGCCTGGGGTCTGGAGAGTTTCGGCCCCTGGTCCCTGGTCGCTCTGCGCAGCGTGCTCGCCGCCCTGATCGCGGGCAGTGTGCTGCTGGCCGCGCGCGTCCCGCTGCCCGAACGCCGGCACTGGGCCGGGCTCGCGGTCGTCGGGGGCGGGGTGGTGGTGGGCTTCCCGCTGCTGACGACGCTGGCGCTGCAGACCTCCACCACCTCGCACGCGGCCGTGGTCGTGGGCCTGCTGCCGCTGACCACGGCGGTGCTGGGGTCCCTGCGCACCGGGGAACGCCCCTCGCGCACGTTCTGGACCGCGGCTCTCGCCGGGGCCGCCGTGGTGATCGCCTTCACCGTGCAGCAGAGCGGCGGGGCTCTCGCCCCCGGCGACCTGTACCTGTTCGGCGCGCTGCTCGTGTGTGCGGCCGGGTACACCGAGGGCGGCCGGCTGGCCCGGCTGATGCCGGGATGGCACGTGATCGGCTGGGCCCTGGTCCTGTGCCTGCCGCTCGCGGTGGCGGGCACCCTGGTGGCCCTGCCCCTCGAACCCGTGCACCTGAACGCCCACGGCGTCCTCGGCCTGGTGTGGGTCGCCGCCGGGTCGACCTTCCTCGGACTGTACGTCTGGTACCGGGGCATGGCGGCGATCGGTGTCGCCCGGGCCAGTCAGCTCCAGCTCGCCCAGCCGCTGCTGACGCTCGTGTGGTCCTTCCTCCTGCTCGGCGAGGAGATGTCCGCCGCGGCTCCGGTCGCGGCGGTGGCCGTGCTCGTCTGCATCGCCGCCACCCAGCGGGCCGGCCGCGGCGCAGCGGGGGAATCCCGGCGCGTACGGTCATAGACTTGTCGACACAGACACCATCTCCCCCTGTGAGGAGGTCGCTCCCGATGGAGGCACACACGGGCGACCGGCTGCTGATGCACGGCAGGACCGTGGGACAGCACGACCGGGTCGCCGAGATCATCGAGGTGCTCGGCGACGGGGGCGCTCCCCCGTACCGGCTCCGCTTCGAGGACGGCCGTGAACACCTGATGTCACCGGGCCCCGACAGCGTCGTCCAGCACAGGGAGGCGCCGACGGACGAGCGGTAGCGGCAGGAGGCGCGCGCGGCCGGGGCTCGCACACCGAAGCCCGGCTACTGCGCGCTCTTCAGCCGTGCCCCGGCCCGCGGGCCGACCCGACTACCGCGCGCCCCGCCGGAGACCGGTCCCGGGACCCGGGACCCGTAACGCTGATCACCTCGCCGAAGGGCGACCGCGGTGCGGATACGTGCGGCCCCGGTCCGGATAGAGCCGGGCCCGGTCCGTGTAGTGGTCGGCCACCACGCGTCGCATCGCGCCGATCCGGTCCGCCATCACGCTCTTCCCCGAGAAGAAGACATGGCCGCCCACCTCCGCGTGGTCCCGGGCGAGGGTGAGGTGCCGGGAGAGCTCCGCAGGGTCCTGCCAGGCCTCCGCCTGGGCGGGGTCACCCGCCTTGTACAGCGCCTCACCCACGTACAGATCGACGCCCGTGCCCCGGACGGTCCGGCTCCACCAGGCGAGGACCTTCGCGTAGTCGGCGGCGGCCTGGCCGATGTGCCAGTAGATCTGCGGGCAGATGTAGTCGATCCATCCCTCCTTGACCCACTTGCGGGTGTCGGCGTACAGATCGTCGTAGGTCTGCACGCCCGCCCGGGTGTCCGAACCCAGCGGGTCGGTCGCAGCGTTGCGCCAGACCGCGAAGGGGCTGACGCCGAAGCGGACGTGGGGTTTGATCTGCCGGATCCGCTCCCCCGTCTCGCGCACGAGCCGGTCGATGTTGTCGCGCCGCCAGGCCGCCCGGCCGGCGAAGCCGCCACCGTACCGCTCGAACTCCGCGTCGTCGTCGAAGGCCTGACCGGCCACCGGGTACGGGTAGAAGTAGTCGTCCCAGTGCACCGCGTCGATGTCGTAGCGCCGCACGGCGTGCAGCATCGCGTCCTGGACGAAGCGGCGGACCTCCGGCAGCCCGGGGTTGTAGTAGAGCTTCCCGCCGTACGGCACGACCCAGCTCGGGTTCCGCCGGGCCGGGTGGGAGGCGATGAGGCGGGTGGGGTCGGTGTGGTTCGCCACCCGGTAGGGGTTGAACCAGGCGTGCAGTTCCAGGCTCCGGTCGTGCGCCGCGCGCACCGCCGTGCCGAGCGGGTCCCAGCCCGGGTCCTTCCCCTGGGTCCCGGTGAGGCAGGCGGCCCACGGCTCGTGCGGCGAGGGCCACAGGGCGTCGGCGGTCGGCCGGACCTGGAACACCACCGTGTTGAGCCGCAGCTCGACCGCCCGGTCCAGATACGCGAGCAGCTCGGCCTCCTGCCGCGCCGCCGTGAGCCCCGGCTTGGACGGCCAGTCGATGTTGGCGACCGTGGCGATCCACATGCCGCGCACCTGACCCGGCTCCGCGAACCGCCCGCCGCCCCTGCTCCTCCCCGCCGGAAAGGCGACCGCGTCACCGGCCGACGTCATCGCCGCCAGCAGTCCGGCCGCACCCAGCACGAACGCCCTTCTCGCCACTCCCGTTCCCCGCATCCTGGCCCACCTCTCTTTGTCACGTCCCACTCCGACTCCGATAGCTCTACGTAACCGCATGTTTCCCATCCGTGGCCGTCATGACCCGCGGGACGTCCGCGTCAGCATGCGGAGTAACGTCGTGGGGTCGGGGCGGGCACCGGAATCACACGGGACCCTGCGATACGGAGAACAGCGAAAGGCACGAGGTGACGGACTCTATGGCCGACATTGCACGCGTCGGAGTGGTGGGCTGTGGCCAGATGGGCGCGGGTATCGCGGAGGTGTGCGCGCGCAGCGGCCTCGAAGTAAAGGTCGCCGAGACCACCGGCGAAGCGCTGGAGATCGGCCGCACCCGTCTGCACAACTCCCTCGCGAAGGCCGCCGAGCGCGGCAAGATCAGCGCGGAGGAGCGGGACGAGACCCTCGGCCGACTGAGCTTCACGACCGACCTCGGGGAGTTCGCCGACCGCGATCTCGTCATCGAGGCCGTCGTGGAGAACGAGCAGGTCAAGACCGAGATCTTCCAGGTGCTCGACCAGGTGGTGACCCGGCAGGACGCGATTCTGGCCTCCAACACCTCCTCGATCCCGCTGGTGAAGCTGGCCGTCGCCACCTCGCGCCCGGACCGGGTCATCGGCATCCACTTCTTCAACCCGGCCCCAGTGCAGAAGCTCGTCGAGCTGATCCCGGCGCTGACCACCTCGGACGAGACGATCGCCCGCGCCGAGGCCGTCGTGCAGGACGTGCTCGGCAAGCATCCGATCCGCGCCCAGGACCGGTCCGGCTTCGTCGTGAACGCCCTGCTGATCCCGTACCTCCTCTCCGCGATCCGGATGTTCGAGTCGGGCATCGCCAGCCGCGAGGACATCGACAACGGCATGGAGATGGGCTGCGCCCACCCGATGGGTCCGCTCAAGCTGGCCGATCTGATCGGCCTGGACACCGTGGCCTCGGTCGCGGACTCGATGTACGCCGAGTACAAGGAGCCGCTGTACGCCGCTCCCCCGCTGCTCCAGCGGATGGTCGACGCGGGCCGGCTCGGCCGCAAGACGGGGTCGGGCTTCTACCCGTACTGACCGGCTACCGGCGGGGTCGGCGCTCATGCGGCCGGGCCCGCCGGGGCACGTTTCCCATGGTCAGGACCGTGTGCGGCCCGCAGAGCCTCGTACCCCACGGCCGACCCCACGCCGCGCCGGAGCGCTGCGGAGCGACGGCGCGGATGCACGGACCCGAGTCCCTGGCGACTCCGACCCAGGACCTCCGCATTGCGCATACGGGCTCAGTCAGGCAGCGCAGGGCTCCTCCAGCACCACCACGACCATCACCGGAAGGTCGGTGTCATGCTGGATCACACCGGCGGTCAGAATCCGGCTGTCGAGGGTCCACTTCTTCAGCTTGACGAACTCGTCCCTGTCCGCCTCCGTCGCCTCGGCCTCGATGAGGTGGCCGACAAGCGGGGAAGCCTCGATCTCGGGGAGGAAGTCGGCCAGCACCTGCTCCCCCTGCTCGTAGACGGCATCCAGGTCGTCGAAGTAGCCCGACTCGTCGACGTCGCGGATCCAGACGAAGAACGAGACGCTGACCGCCCCACCGCCGAACGTCTGGATCCAGCCCCCGACGCCGCCCTTGTCCCACGACGTCTCCACACCGTCACGGACCTTGCCCGCGGGCGTCCACTCCTGACCCAAGAACCGCGCCGCCGCAGCCTCGGCGGTCAGCGGGGTGATGTCCCTGAGCGCTTCCAGCATTGCGATCACTTCAGCCATGAACTCATTCCACTCATGCCGTTGCCGGGCACGTGATACGCCTTCAGCTGCCCGCTGACGTAGGCCTCGGGGAAGGCCTTGGACAGCACTTCGACCACACGCGGGCCAGGGTCGGAGACCGCCGGCACAAGCGGTCGATGTGCCTCTCCGGCGCTGCGCGGCAGCCGGCTCACCACGCCGTCCTCTGCACCTTTTTCGAGCGGGGCTTTCTCACGTTCACGTGCTCAGCCCGACGGGATCGTCACGATCGTCACCTGGCCATCCATCAGGCATTCGATGAGCGCCGGACCCCCGAGCGGATGGATCCAGAAGTGCGGACCGGCGTCCAGGATGTCCCGCGCATGCCGGACTGCGACCTCCGCAGGCATGACCACGGTCGGCATCGCGTAGTTTCCCCAGATGATGGCGACCCGCTCGTCTCTCTGCACGTACGAGGAAAGCAGCTCCACCGCCATCCTCACCCCATGCTCCTCGTCGTCCCACCAGAGGCGCTCTTCGTACCGAATGGTGGTGAAGTCGATCACGTCGCCGGTGCCGGCCGGGAACCTGCTCAGGCCTGCTGCGGTCAGTTCGTCGTTCTCAGCGAGATTCAACTTCACGACCTGGCTACCGTCATCGTCGTGGGGGTCGTTCATGAAGCTCGGAAGATACTCCGGGTTACTCGCGTAGGAACTGCCGTCGGTCATACGTTGCGCCTCAGCCAGGTCGACATTCCGTCACCGGGGCAGAACGCTGACCGGTCTCGATGCGCCCGACCATCTCCATGGCCGGGCTCCTGGCCCCTACTCTTCAGGCAGCAGGTCGTTGAAGACATCGATCAAGTCCTCCACAAGGTGACCGCGTCGATTCGGTTCCCCGTCAGGACCCGTACCTGACCTCGTGAACTCGTCGGACCCATAGTCCAGCAGTTCCTGCATTGACTGGCTACTCGGCAGCTCCGCCGCACCGGCAAGGGCAGCTGTCGCCCCCGCCCGGGGCTTCCATGGGGCCGCGGAGCCGCTGTATGTGTCAGGGAGCCGGTCCCGGTCACCCGGGGCCGGCTCCTCACGTGTGCGGGGCGCTCGTACGCGGCCGGGTCAGCCCAGTCTCAGGTGGTGCAGCATCAGCAGGGCGGCCGCCATGTTCGCGGCGGGCACCTCGCCCCGGGCGATCATGTCCGGGACCACCTTGAGCGGTATCCACTCGCGGCGCGAGGACTCGAAGGCGTCCTGCGGGGGCCCGGTCCAGTGGGCCTCGTCGGACCAGAAGAGGTGGTGTCGGGCGTCGGTGAGGCCGTTCGACGGTTCCACGGTGAGCAGCGGGCGCAGCTCGCCGGGGCGCCAGCCGGTCTCCTCCTCCATCTCACGGGCCGCCGCCAGCGCGATGTCCTCGCCGTCCTCTACGACGCCCGCGGCCAGTTCCCACCCCCAGCTGTCGGTGATGAACCGGTGCCGCCAGAGGAGCAGCACCTCGTTCGCCTCGTTGACGACGGTGGCGGCCGCGACGGGTCGCAGCCGGATGACGAAGTGGTCGAGGTGGCTGCCGTCGGGGAGCTGGACGTCCGCCAGATTCACCCGGAACCACGGGTTCTGATACACATTCTGTTCGCTTAAATTCGTCCACTGCACGGTTCTGCCGCCTTTCGACATGTTGGGGTCAACATGTCAGCAGGCTCGGCTGTCAGGGGGAGCGAACGACGGGGCGTCGGCAGAGCTCACAGAGGCACGCGGAGCGCCTCGTCGATGAGGTCGGTGGTCCCCGCCGCCTCGGAGCAGCCGCTCGCGGCCAGTTCGCTCCGGACCTGCCGCAGCCGGTCGCGCAGCCGCTGGGACTCCATCCCCCGGGCCCTCATCGCCATTTCGGCAGCTGTACCGGCCGCGCGGTCGGCCTCGCCCTGAAGCAGCTCGATATGACTCAGCATCGCGAGACGGTGCACGCGCCCCCGGTCGTGCGCCGGGGCGCGCACGGCGGAGGCCGCGTGCTCCCGGGCGGCGGGCAGGTCCCCGAGACCGAGCAGCGCCTCCGCCACCTGGACGTCGACCAGGCCCGGCTGGACGTACCCGGTCTCGTCCGGCTCCCGGCCGGTGTGGATCCGGCCCGCCTGCGCCTCGGCCCGCCCGATGCAGGCCCGGGCGTTCGCCGCGTCGCCCAGCCGGGCGTACGCCTTGGCCTGCATGGCGTGCAGATCGGCGGCGAGGGCGGGGGTGATATGACCGCCGGCGGCCCGCAGCGCGGCCTCGGCGAAGGCGATGGAGCGGCGGTAGTCACCGAGGAACAGCGACTGGGTGACCAGCAGCGCGATCACATAGCCGCCCAGCCCCCGGTCCCCGCTGGACTTGGCGAGCCGCAGCGCCTGGTGGAAGTAGCGCTGGGCGAGTCCGTGGGCGTCGGAGTCGTAGGCGCAGATGCCCGCCACCGCCACGAGTCCCGCCGTCGCCCGGTGCAGGCGCCGGCCCAGGGCGTCGCTGTAGCCGCCGCGCAGCAGCGGCGCGGCCTCCGCGTTGAGGAAGCGGACGATCCGGGACCTGGTCGCGAGGCCGCCCGTCTTGCGGTACATCTGCTCGTAGTGGTCACGGGCCGACTTGAGCATCGCTATGTCGGCCGCGCTGACCCGGCCCGGTCCCGGCCGCGAGACGTCGGTGTCCTCCGGGGGGTTCTCCCACTCCCAGACCGGCATCACCGCCGGCGTGCCGGTGACGGCGGGCACGGTGGCCAGGTGCGGGCGCCGCTGTTCGTCGGAGCGCCACAGGGCGGTGGCCCGTTCGACGAACCCGCAGAGGGAGCCGCTCCCGTCGCCGGCGTCGATCCCGGCGGAAGCGGCCGAGGCGCCCATCCCGACGTCGTCGAGCCCGACGGGCCGCCCCAGCCGGCCGGCCAGCACCTCGCAGATCAGGTCGGGCACCTGCCCCCGCGGGCGCTGGCCCTTGAGCCAGCGGGAGACCGCCGTGTGTTCGTACCGCAGGCTCAGCCCACGGCTCAGGCCCGCCCGGTTGACGTGACCGGCGAGGCCCGCCCGGGACACACCGGCCTCCTCGATCAGGGCTTCGAGCAGGACATTGGGCTCCATCGTCCCCCCAGGTGCGTGTCGCAATGAGCCTAGTGGAGCACGATTCACACGGGGTGTGAAAGGAATGCCCGAACCCTCCCGCTGTGCGCTCTGCCGCGCGGGTCCCGGGCTCGGTTGAATGAGCTCCCTCGCAAGAGGCGGCCGGGTCGTCGGCTCCCCCTCGTAACGGCCTACGACCCGCACCCGCGCCGTCCGCGCTGCTGACCTGCCCGACACTCCGAGGCAGCGCGGACGGCGCCCGGACCGCACGGCCCACTGACCGACGACGAAGGAGGGTGGCTGCGGAACGGACGTCGGAACCGCGTTCCTCCCGGTTCCGGCTCCGGCTCCGGCGTGTGGTCCCTCCGTCGCTCGGCGGGATGGAGAAGGGGCGTATCCGGTGGCCGGATACGCCCCTTCTCAACGCCGCTGCACGGGCTACGCGCCGCGCAGCACCGCGCCCGTGCGCTCGGCGGCCAGGGCCACCGCGCTGTCGCGGGCGGCCGACGCCTCCTCGACGGTCAGGGTGCGGTCGGCGGCGCGGAAGCGCAGCGCGTACGCCAGGGACTTGTTGCCCCCGCCGATC
This sequence comes from Streptomyces sp. CA-278952, assembly GCF_028747205.1. NCBI lineage: Bacteria > Bacillati > Actinomycetota > Actinomycetes > Kitasatosporales > Streptomycetaceae > Streptomyces > Streptomyces sp. CA-278952. The sequence goes on along the minus strand of NZ_CP112880.1, from coordinate 6,831,085 downwards.
TGTTCACCGGTGAAGACGTCGAACAGCCGCAGCGACTCGAGGAGTTCACCCGCGCCCTCGCGCAGGGCCCGCTCCACGTCGGCGGCCGGTACGTCCCCGGCGACGACGAGCGCGACGTCCTGGGTCGCCACCGGGAAGGTGGAGATCCGGGGCGCCTGGAGCGCTCCGTCGACGGCCTGCTCCAGGACGTCCAGCTCGACCTCGGCGGCGCAGGTCCGCTCGGGCAGGTGGAGCGCCTTGATGACGCGCGGGTGCAGTTCGCCCGCGTGTCCGAAGAGGGTCTCCTCGCCGTTCACGGTGACGTACAGCGCGGCGCAGCGGCCCGGGTGCCACGGGGCGTGCTGGTCGGCGCGGACGATGACCTCCACCCCGGCCTCCGCGGCGATGGACCGGGCGGCCTCGACCGCGTCCGCCCAGGTCGCCGGGGTGCCCTTGCCCCACCAGCCGGACTGCTCGCGGGCGCCCGCGAGGACGACGGCGGCGCGGCGCGGCTGACGCGGCAGGGCCGCGTCCAGAGAGGCGATCTCCTCGTCGGTGGGCCGGCGGTCGACGGGCAGCCGGACCGCCTGCGTCTCCTGGCCCGTCGGCCTGAAGACCAGGCCGGTCTCGAAGAGCGCCAGGTCGTGGCTGCCGCGACCGTCGTTGCGCCGCAGGGCGCCGAGGAGACCGGGCAGCAGCGTGGTGCGCAGCGCCGGCTCCTCGTCGGAGATCGGGTTGACGAGCTTGACCGTGCGGCGACGGGCGTCGTCCGCCTCCAGGCCGAGCTGGTCCAGGACCGCGTCGCCGATGAACGGGTAGCTCAGCGCCTCGACGTAACCGGCTCCGGCCAGCACCCGGCCGATGCGGCGGTGCAGCCGCTGGCGGTCGGTGAGACCACGCCCGGAGGGGGGCGTCGGCAGGGTGGAGGGCAGGTTCTCGTAACCCTCAAGACGGATGACCTCTTCGGCCAGGTCGTTCGGCTCGTTCAGGTCGGGCCGCCAGGACGGGACCGTGACGATCAGCTCGTCCTGCCCGTAGACGTCGCAGCCGACCTCCTGGAGGCGGCGGACGACGGTCTCGCGGCCGTAGCCCACACCGGCGACCCGGTCCGGGTGGTCGGCGGGCATCGCGATGGAGCGCGGCGCGGACGGGGCGGTGATCTCGGTGACCCCGGCCTCGGCGGTGCCGCCCGCCAGCAGGACCAGCAGGTCGACCGTTCGCTGCGCGGCAGCGGCGGCGGCCTGCGGGTCGACGCCGCGCTCGAAGCGCTTGGACGCCTCGGAGGACAGCTTGTGGCGGCGCGCGGTGCGGGCGATCGAGATCGCGTCGAAGTGCGCGGCCTCGATGACGACCTCGGTGGTGAGGGCGTGTTCGCCGTCCGCGTCGGCGATCTCGGTGTTGGCCCCGCCCATGACGCCCGCGAGGCCGATCGGCCCGCGGTCGTCGGTGATGACGAGGTCCTCGGCGTCCAGTACGCGCACGGTGCCGTCCAGTGTGGTGAGCTTCTCGCCCTGCGCGGCGCGGCGCACACCGATCGGCCCCTCGACCCGGGTGCGGTCGTAGGCGTGCAGCGGCTGGCCGAGCTCCAGCATCACGTAGTTGGTGATGTCGACGGCCAGCGAGATGGGCCGCATCCCGGCCTTCTGGAGGCGGCGCCGCATCCAGATCGGGGAGCGGGCCTCGGGCTGGAGACCGGTGACGGTGCGCGCGGTGAAGCGGTCGCAGCCGATCGGGTCACTGATCTTGACCGGGTAGCCGTACGCGTTCGGCGCGGGCACGTCCAGCAGCGCCGGGTCGCGCAGCGGCAGCCCGTACGCGATGGCCGTCTCCCGGGCGACACCGCGCATCGAGAGGCAGTAGCCGCGGTCCGGGGTGACGGCGATGTCGAGGACCTCGTCGACGAGCTGGAGCAGCTCGATCGCGTCGGTGCCGACCTCGTGCTCCGGCGGCAGCACGATGATGCCGTGCGTTCCGTCGTCGCCCATGCCGAGCTCGTCGGTGGAGCAGATCATGCCGTGCGAGGTCTTGCCGTACGTCTTGCGGGCGGCGATCGCGAAGTCGCCGGGCAGGACCGCGCCCGGGAGGACCACGACGACCTTGTCGCCGACCGAGAAGTTACGGGCGCCGCAGACGATCTCCTGCGGTTCGCCGGTGCCGTTGGCGGTGCCGACGTCGACCGTGCAGAAGCGGATGGGCTTCTTGAAGCCCTCCAGCTCCTCGATGGTCAGGACCTTGCCGACGACCAGGGGGCCCTTGAGGCCCGCGCCGATCTGCTCGACGGTCTCGACCTCGAGCCCGACGGAGACGAGCTTGGCCTGTACGTCACGGCCGGTCTCCGTCGCCGGCAGGTCGACGTACTCCCGCAGCCAGGAAAGCGGGACGCGCATCAGATCTCCATCCCGAACGGCCGGGTGAACCGGACGTCACCCTCGACCATGTCTCGCATGTCTTCGACGTTGTGGCGGAACATCAGCATCCGTTCGATGCCGAACCCGAAGGCGAATCCGCTGTACTTCCGGGGGTCGACGCCGCAGGCGGTGAGCACCTTGGGGTTGACCATGCCGCAGCCGCCGAGCTCGATCCAGCCCTCGCTGCCGCAGGTGCGGCAGGGGCGGTCCGGGTTGCCGACGGATTCGCCGCGGCAGACGTAGCAGACCATGTCCATCTCGGCGGACGGCTCGGTGAACGGGAAGAAGTTCGGCCGCAGCCGGGTCTTCATGTCCGGTCCGAAGAGCGCCTGGACCATGTGGTCGAGGGTGCCCTTGAGGTCGGCCATGGTGAGGCCCTCGTCGACGGCGAGCAGCTCGATCTGGTGGAAGACCGGGGTGTGCGTGGCGTCGAGCTCGTCGGTGCGGTAGACCCGGCCGGGGCAGACGACGTAGACGGGGGGCTTGCGCTCCAGGAGCGAGCGGGCCTGGACCGGGGAGGTGTGCGTACGCAGTACGACCCCGGACTCGTCGCCCTCGGTCGCCTTCCCGTCGGGCGTGGTGCCCTGGACGAAGAAGGTGTCCTGCATCTGGCGGGCCGGGTGGTCGGGCACGAAGTTCAGGGCGTCGAAGTTGAACCACTCCGCCTCGACCTCGGGGCCCTCGGCGATCTCGTAGCCCATGGCCACGAAGACGTCCGCGACGCGCTCCATGATGGTCGTCAGGGGGTGGCGGGCGCCGGCCGGTGTGCGGTCGTAGGGCAGCGTGACGTCCACGGCCTCCTCGACGAGCACCCGGGCGTCCCGCTCGGCCTCCAGCTCCGCCTGGCGGGCGGCGAGCGCCTTGGAGACGGCGCCGCGGGCCTGGCCCACGCGCTTGCCCGCCTCGGCCTTGGCCTGCGGGGGCAGGGCGCCGATCTCGCGGTTGGCGAGGGACAGCGGCGAGGTACCTCCGGTGTGCGCGGTCTTCGCCTGGGCGAGCGCGTCGAGGTCGCCGGCGGCGGCGAAGGCGGCGAACGCCTCGTCCCGCAGGCGCTCGATCTCTTCCGGTTTCAGTGCCTCGACCTCGACTGGGTCGTACGACTTGTTCGGTGCCGACATCTCTTCCCGTGCTTCCGATTGGCTGGTGGCGCGACCCGGCTGGAGACCGCTGGACACAAAGGTGCCAAAGGTCGAGTCTAAAGGCCGCAGGACGGTCGGGGAGCCCGCGGGCTGCTCAGCCCTCCCGTCGCCCACCACCACCCTGCCTGATTGCTACGCAAACCCCTCTACTTCAGATAGGCGGGCATGCTCACGGGCAGAATAAATCGGAACTCGGCTCCGCCGCCGGGTCCCCGGTCGACGGTGATGGTGCCGCCGTGGGCCTCGACGATGCCCTTGACGATGTAGAGGCCCAGGCCCGTGCCGCCGCGCTTGCTCCCCCGCCAGAAGCGGGTGAAGACACGGCCCATCGACTCCTCGGGGATGCCGGGGCCTTCGTCGCTCACGGTGACAGCCGTTCCCGTCTCGTCGTCCGCCCCCGGCGCGGGTGCCGGGGCGATCTCAATGGTGACGGTTCCCTCGCCGTGGCGCACCGCGTTTTCCAGGAGGTTGCCGAGGACCTGGTCGACCTTGTCGGGATCGGCCCACAGGGCGGGCAGGGGCCCCCGGGCCCGGACCCGGAAGCGGTCGGGTGCCTGGCCGCCCGTGATGAGCGCCTGGATGTGCCGGGCCACGGCGGCGGAGACGTCGACGGGCTGGCGGCGCAGCTCCAGCCGGCCGGAGTCGATGCGGGAGATGTCGAGCAACTCGGCGATGAGCCGGGTGACCCGGCCGGCGTCCGCGTCGACGGTCTCCAGCATCAGCCGCTTCTGGTCGTCGGTGAAACGTTCCCACTTGGCGAGCAGCGTGGCGGTGAAACCCTTGACGGAGGTCAGCGGGGAGCGCAGTTCGTGGGCGACGGTGGCGATCAGCTCGGCGTGGCTGCGTTCGGTACGCCGGCGGGCCTCGGTGCCGCGCAGCGAGACCACGACCCGTCGCACCGGGCCGAGCGGGCGCTCGCGTACGTAACGGGCGGAGACCAGCACCTCACGGCCGCCGGGCAGCAGCAGGTTGCGCTCGGGCTGGGCCCTGCGGGTGGTGAGACCGCCGTACGGGTCGGTCAGCTCCCACCAGCGCTTCCCCTTGAGGTCCTCCAGCGGGAGGGCGACGTCCAGGGGGCGTCCGATGGCGTCGGCGCGGGGGGTGGCGGTGATGCGGGCGGCGGCGGCGTTGAAGCAGACGACGCGCCCGCTGGCGTCGGCGACGACGAGACCGTCGGGAAGGTCGTCCGGGTCGATGCCGGGAGCGTCCTGGCCGAGGCCGGCGCCGAGGCCGTCCGGACCGGCCGCCGACCCGTCCGGCTCCTCTTCCGCAGCGCGTGCCGCGGTGGTGTGCGCCGGTCGTGGCGAGCTCATGCCGACAGCCATCTTCCCGTATCCCCACCTCTCGAACCGGTGCAGTGGGCCCCCGAGTTCGTCACCCTACTAGGCGGTGGTGAACCGGCGACACCCTGTGGGGGCGCGGAGAGGAGTGCGCCGGTGGGAGGGGCGCGGGAATGGCTGGGATCGTGTGCTGACGGGCCGTCGGCGCTGCGCTGCGTTACGCGTCGGGGGTGCGCCGGGGACGCTGCGCGCGGGCGGAGGCGTACAGGCAGACGGCGGCGGCGGTGGCGAGGTTGAGGCTCTCCGCCTTGCCGTGGATGGGGACGCGGACGACGGCGTCGGCGAGCGCGCGGGTCTCCTCGGGGAGCCCCCAGGCCTCGTTGCCGAAGACCCAGGCGGTGGGGGTGCCCATGGTGCCCGCGTCCAGCTCGTCGTCCAGGTCGTCGGCCCCGGCCCCGTCGGCGGCGAGGATGCGCACCCCGGCGTCCCTGAGGCCCTGCACGGCCCGTTCGACGGGGACGCCGACGGCGACGGGCAGGTGGTAGAGCGAACCGGCCGAGGCCCGTACGGACTTGGGGTTGTAGAGGTCGACCGAGGCGTCGGTCAGGATCACCGCGTCCGCGCCGGCCGCGTCGGCGCAGCGCAGTACCGTCCCGGCGTTCCCGGGGTCCCGTACGTTGGCCAGAACGGCCACCAGGGTGGGCTTCGCGGCGAGGATCTCCTGAAACGGGGTGTCCAGGAAGCGGCAGACGCCGATGAGGCCCTGCGGGGTCACGGTCTGCGAGACGTCGGCGAGGACGTCGTCGTCGGCCAGGTGAACCCGGGCGCCCGCGGTGTGGGCGGCCTCGACGATGTCGGCGTACCGGTCGGCGGCCTCGGGCGTGGCGAACAGCTCGATGAGCGTCGGCTCGCCGTCGCCGCCCCGGTGGGCGGCGGCCTCGCGTACGGCCTGGGGCCCCTCGGCGATGAACCTGCGCTCCTTGCCGCGGAAGGTGCGGCGGGCCAGCCGGCGGGCGGCGGCGACACGGGGGGAACGCGGGGAGATCAATTCGGGGGTGCCCATGATCGGCGGCGAGCCTCTCTGCGTACGGCTGTGGCGGTGTGGGGTGTCGGGCGGGGTGGGTCGGCGGGTCAACGCACCGGACCCGCAGGCGGCGTGCGCCTGCGGGTCCGGTTCGCTACCTGGAAGGGGGTGCCTGGATCAGGCGGCCTTCGGGGCGTTGACGTCGCTCGGGAGGGCCTTCTGAGCGACCTCGACAAGGGCGGCGAACGCGTTGGCGTCGTTGACCGCGAGCTCGGCCAGGATCTTGCGGTCCACCTCGATGTTGGCGGCCTTCAGACCCTGGATGAGGCGGTTGTACGTCATACCGTTCTGGCGGGCAGCGGCGTTGATGCGCTGGATCCACAGCTGACGGAAGTCGCCCTTGCGCTTCTTGCGGTCGTTGTAGTTGTAGACCAGGGAGTGGGTGACCTGCTCCTTGGCCTTGCGGTACAGGCGCGAGCGCTGCCCGCGGTAGCCCTTGGCCGCCTCGAGGATTGCCCGGCGCTTCTTGTGGGCGTTGACTGCCCGCTTGACGCGTGCCACTTGTTAACTCCTTGTAGCGGGGCCGTGGGTGTCCTCACACGGCCCGGAAACGAATTGGTCCCGGTGTGATCGAGGTCGTGCCTCCGGGGCGAGCCGGAGGCCGAGCCTCACTTGCCGAGAAGCTTCTTGATCTTCTTGGCGTCGGCCGGAGCCACGACGACCGTGCCGGTCAGCGAGCGGGTCTTCTTGGACGACTTGTGCTCGAGAAGGTGGCGCTTGCCGGCCCTCTCGCGGAGCACCTTGCCGGAGCCGGTGATCTTGAAGCGCTTGCTGGCACCGCTGTGCGTCTTGTTCTTCGGCATCGCGCCGTTCTCTCCTCGTCAGTGGCGCCCCTCACGGTGCGGGGCACCGGACTGCAGGGGCGTCAGATCTCTATGGGATTCCGGGGGACCCGGGGGCGCCTGGATGGCAGCCCCCGGAGGTCACGCCTCGGAAGGTGTCTCGGCCGGAGCCTCGGCCGCTTCGGCCGGAGCCTCGGCGGTGTCGCCCTCGGACGGTGCATCGGTCGTGCCCTGACGCTCCGCCTTGCGGGCGGCCTGGGCCTCACGGGCCTCGGCCATGGCTTCGGTCTTCTTCTTGTGCGGGCCCAGAACCATGATCATGTTCCGGCCGTCCTGCTTCGGGTTGGACTCGATGAAGCCCAGGTCCTCCACGTCCGAAGCGAGACGCTGGAGCAGTCGGAAACCCAGCTCGGGGCGGGACTGCTCACGACCACGGAACATGATCGTGATCTTGACCTTGTCGCCCTGCTTGAGGAACCGGACGACGTGACCCTTCTTGGTGTCATAGTCGTGCGGGTCGATCTTCGGCCGGAGCTTCATCTCCTTGATGACCGTGTGCGCCTGGTTCTTGCGCGCCTCACGGGCCTTCATGGCCGACTCGTACTTGAACTTCCCGTAGTCCATGAGCTTGCACACGGGCGGACGGGCTGTCGCCGCCACCTCGACCAGGTCGAGGTCGTACTCCTGTGCGAGCTCCAGGGCCTTGGCAAGCGGAACAATCCCGACCTGCTCGCCACTGGGGCCGACAAGTCGGACCTCGGGAACGCGAATCCGGTCGTTGATGCGGGGCTCGGCGCTGATGGATCCTCCTCGGTAGCACCACGCGACCGCCTGGCGGACAGCCGCGTAACGTCTTATAACGTCAAGACCAACCGCTCCGGAACAACAAAAACGCCCCGGACGGGACACAGGCGGGGCTCCTGGAAATACCGGAGCACCGCCGTGGTCAACCACGGGGCGCATCGAGCGGCTCCATCGTCCGTACGGAACGATGGGGACCGCTTGACCGGTGACCCGCCGTCCGGTGAGGACGGTCAGGTGGGAGATCGGAGCCTCCACTTGTGGGCCGGGCACATAGGTGTCCGGCCGGTCGTTACACAAGGTTAGCAGCCCGGCTCCGGGGGCGCTAATCCTGTGTCCCCCCGCCGTCGCCCCCATGTCCGCCCCGGCGGTCCCGAAGCGGCTCCCGCGCGCGGGAGGGCGGTGGCCTGGCCTTATCGTGTGGGCATGAGTGACGCGACCCCCAGCAGTGAGAACCCCGGCTTCGACGACATGGCCCGCGACATCGCGGAGGTCCCCGCGGTCGAGGTGATCGTGACGGTCGCCGTCAACCTGATGAGCGCAGCCGCCGTGAAGCTCGGCCTCACCGAGGAGGGCGAGGAGCACAAGGACCTCGACGAGGCCCGCAAGCTGGTCCAGGCGCTGGCCGGACTGCTGGACGCGAGCGCCACGGAGATCAGCACCTTCCACGCCTCCCCGCTGCGCGACGGCCTGAAGTCCCTCCAGCTCGCCTTCCGCGAGGCCTCGCTGGTGCCGGACGAGCCCGGCCACGGCCCGGGCGAGAAGTACACCGGTCCCGTCTACGGCTAGCCTCCCTTCCCCTTACGCCGGAAAGCCCGCCGTCCCCCCGTGGGGCGGCGGGCTTCCGCGTACGTGCGGCCGGCCGGGATCGTTCCTCAGATGGCGTCCTCGGTCTCCGTGGGCAGGACGTTGGGGCAGGGGTGGGTGAGCCGGTGGGCGTAGGCGGCGATCGCGCCGCCGACCAGGGGCGCGAGGATGAACAGCCAGAGCTGGGAGAGGGCCGCGCCGCCCGCGAAGAGCGCCGGGCCGAAGCTGCGCGCCGGGTTGACCGACGTGCCGGTCAGCGGGATGCCCACGAGGTGGACCGCGGCGAGCGCCAGGCCGATGGGCAGCCCGTCGAAGCCGGTGACCGCCACCTTGTGGGTCACCGCGAGGACCACGTAGACGAGCAGGAACGTCAGGACCACCTCGGCGAGGAACGCGCCGCCGATGCTGATGCCGACGGCCGACCGGTCGTCGTAGCCGTTGGTGCCGAACTCGCCGCTGGTCTCCAGGCCCGGGATCTGCTTCGCCAGCAGGAACAGCAGGGCCGCGCCGACGACCGCGCCGAGGAACTGGGCCGCCCAGCGCTCGACGGCCGTACGGATGCCGATCCGGCCCGCCATATACATGCCCAGCGTCACCGCGGGATTGACATGGCAGCCGGAGATCGGGCCGAGCGCGTAGGCCAGCGCGAGGAGGGTGAAGCCGAAGGTGAGGGCGATGCCCACCGTGCCGAGGTACTCGACGGCGACCACCGCGGACCCCACGGCGAAGAACACCAGCAGCACGGTGCCGAGGAACTCTGACGCCACGATCCGCTTCTGCATGGAACCACCTCGCGAGCTTGATCGGCCGGTCGGATTTCTCCGCATTCCCGACAATTCTCACGGCGGCGGGCACGTGGCGCGCGTCGAACGGGTCGTCCCGGTTCGGCCCGGCACGTCAGCGGGCGAAGAGGGGCTCCCCCGGTGTGGGCGTGCCGGCGGGGAGAACGGCCAGATCCAGGCCGCTCACCAGCCGGGCCCGCAGCGCCTCGCTGGCCGCCAGCGCCTGCGCGATGCGGCGGGCCGCCTCGGCGGGCACGGCGTCGGGGGCGAGGACGAGGGCGAGGGTGCCGTCCGCGCTGCCGGGGCCGAGGTGGGCGCGGACCACGGCGGGGTCGGCGGCCACGGTCTCCCGTACGGCCGCGATGACGGCGGGGTCCTGGAGCGGGTCGGTGCTGGTGCGGTTCTCGGCGAGGGCCAGGAGCGCCTGCCCGCTCAGCTCGAAGGCGACGGGCCCGGCAAGGTCCAGCACGACGGTGTCGGCCTGCTCGTGGGCGGCGGCCTGGAGCGCCTGGTGCAGCGGTACGGCCACGGGGCGCGCCTCCGGGTCCCAGAGCGCCAGTGACGCGGTCGAGGTGAAGGCGGGGAGCGCGCGCCGGTCGCCGGCCCGGAGGGTGGGCACGGCCATGTCGCTGGTCTTCTCGCGCCGGAGCCCCTTCCCGTCCTCCTCGACCTCACCGAGCACGGCGACGACGGGGACCAGGAGCCGGGCGTCACGCAGCGCGGTGAGGACCGGGCCGACGGCGCTCCGGTCGCGGGACCAGGCGTCCAGAGCCCTGGTCAGGGCGGGGGACGCCGAGCCGTCGTCGTCGGAGAAACCGGGGTCCGGGATGTTCTTGAGCTCCACGGGACGAGGGTAGTGCCTGGCGTCCGGCCGCCTGCCCGCAGGTGGGGCGGGCGCAGGGCTCAGCGGTCCGTCGCCCCGGCCAGCAGGGCGGCCGCCTCCTCGCGGGCGTGGGCGACGGGGTCCGGGAAGACCTGCAGTCCGTGGGCGACCAGGGCCCCTTCGTGCAGCAGCATGAGCGTCCGGCCCAGCCGGTCGGCGGCCTCGGGGCCGAGGCCCTCGACGTCCCGGGCGAGCCGGGTGAACAGGTCCAGCATCCACTGCTTCTGGCCGGTGATGACCGCGTGCGCCGGGTGGGACGGGTCGCTGATCTCCGCATGGGCGTTGACCATGCTGCACCCCTTGGAGCCGTTCTCCGCCATCCAGGCGCGCGAGGCGTCGAAGACGGCCAGGATCCGGGCGCGCGGCACGGGGGGCGCGGCGTCGAGGCGCTCGGCGAGGAAGGCGCGCCAGCGTTCGTCGCGGTCGGCGAGGTACTCCACGACGATCTGCTCCTTGGAGCCGAAGCGGTCGTAGAGGGTCTTCTTGGTCACCCCGGCCTCGGCGGCGATCAGGTCCACTCCGACGGCATGGATGCCCCGGTCGTAGAAGAGCCGCTCGGCGGCCACGAGGGCCCGTCGCGCGGCGGGCGTCATGGTGATGCGGCGCAGTTCCTCGGAAGTACCCATGGCAACGAGTATACCGATCTGTATAGTCGAGAGCGTAGGTATACCGATCTGTATAGCGAGGTGCGTCATGAACGTCCTGCTCCCGGTCGCCTTCGTGCTGTGCTGGAGCTCCGGGTTCATCGGGGCCAAGCTCGGCGCCGGCAGCGCCTCCGCCCTCACGATCCTGATGTGGCGGTTCCTGCCGCTGACGGTCGTGCTGGCCCTGGTCGCGGTGACCGTCGCGCGCGCCTCCTGGCGGGGCCTCGGCGCCCGGGACATGGCCCGGCAGGCGGTGATCGGCGCGTTGTCGCAGAGCGGCTATCTGCTGACCGTCTATTACGCGATCCAGCTCGGGGTCTCCACGGGCACCACGGCCCTGATCGACGGCGTCCAGCCCCTGGTGGCGGGGGCGCTGGCCGGACCGCTGCTGCGGAGTTACGTGACCGCCCGGCAGTGGCTCGGCCTGTGCCTGGGGGTGGCCGGGGTCGTCGTGGTGACGACGGCCGACGCCTCGGCCGCCGCCGGGGTGGCCGGGTGGGCCTACGCCCTGCCGTTCGCCGGCATGCTGTCGCTGGTGGCGGCCACCTTCCTGGAGAGCCGTTCCGCCACCCGGGTGGCCCCGTCGGTGTCACTGACCGTCCACTGTGCCGCCAGCACCGTGGTCTTCACCGCGCTCGCCGTCGGCACGGGGACCGCGCTGCCGCCCGCCGAGCCCGCGTTCTGGGGCGCGGTCGGCTGGCTGGTGGTGCTGTCCACCTTCGGCGGGTACGGGCTGTACTGGCTGATCCTGAGGCGCTCGGGCGTCACGGCGGTCAACACGCTCATGTTCCTGATGGCCCCGGTCACGGCGGTGTGGGGAGCCCTGATGTTCGGGGAGCCGTTCGGCCCCCGGACCGTGCTCGGTCTGGCGCTGGGGCTGGTGGCGGTGGTCGTGGTGCACCGCGGGGCCGCCCCGCGCGGCGACGGGCACACCGCTGATCAGGCTCGGGATCCGGCCGCGCGCGACCGGTCGGACGCGGTGTCCGGGGCGAGCCGGTGAATCGACGCGGGCCGGTCCGGGCGCGGTGCGCTCAGCGGCGGCCGGGGGCGTTCCGGCCGCGCCACAGGACGACGGCCGCGGCCAGCAGCGCCGCGCCGAGGCCGCCGGCGAGCGGGGCGGCCCAGTTGGCCATCGCGTCGGCGGTACGGGCCGGGGCCGGGCCATCGCCGAAGTACCGCCCCCGGTGTCCCGCCGGGGCGGCCTTGGCGTCCAGGTCGGCCGGACGCAGCCGGGAGCCCGCCTCGATGGCCTCCGCCGGGTCGACGATGCCGTAGCCCCGGGCGTCGTCACGGCCCTCGGCGGGGGCGTCGCGGGCGGTGTCGGCCAGGAGCTTCTTGATCTGGGCCGGGTCCAGGCCGGGGTGGGCGGCCCGGACCAGGGCGACCGCGCCGGAGACGAACGCGGCGGCGGCCGATGTGCCCCACTCGATGTAGTAGTGCCCGTCCGGGTTGGCCACCACGATGTCGACGCCGGGGGCGCTGACGGTGGCGTACCAGCGGCGGGTGGAGAACGAGGCGTGTGTGCCGTACTCGTCGACCGCGGCGACCGCGATCACCCCGGGGTAGGCGGCGGGGTAGGAGATCCGGTCCCCCTTCTCGCCGCCGTTGCCCGCTGACGCGACGACGGGGACGCCCTTGGACAGGGCGTACTGGATGGCCGCGTCCTCTCCGGGGTCGGGGTGGGCGGACTTGCTGTCGTCGCCCAGGGAGAGGTTGATGACGTCGGCGCCGTTGTCCGCGGCCCAGCGGATGCCGTCGGCGAGGGCGGTGCCGCGGGACTTGCGGGCCTTGGCCCGGGCGGGGTCCTTGGACTCCAGAATGACCCGGACCGGCAGGATCCGGGCCTCGGGGGCTATGCCGAGGATGCCGTCGGAGCGCCCGGGGCCGTTGCCGCGTCCGGCGATGATGCCGGCCATCGCGGTGCCGTGCAGGGCCCAGGACGAGTCGCCGCGGGCGGCGCCGAAGCCGACGAGGTCCTTGCCGGGGAGCACCTGGCCCGTCAGGTCGGGGTGGGCGTCGTCGACCCCGGTGTCCAGGACGGCGACGGTGACGCCCTGGCCCCGGGTGGTCTCCCAGGCCCGGTCGGTGTGCAGGGCCTCCAGGGCCCACTGCTGGTCCCGGATGGCGTCCGCGTGGGCGGGCGCGGCGGGGGTGAGCGCGAGGACGGCGGCGGCGCAGACCGCGGCGAGGGCGCGGTGGGGTCGTCGGGTCATCCGGGCTGCTCCGTGAGTTCGGCGACGTGCGTGCGCAGCCCGCGCTCCACCCGGTCCGCGAGGCCCTTCGCCTCGTGGCCGAGCCCGGCCTGGGCGATGTCCGTCGTGGCACCCGGGGCCATGGCGGCGGGCGCGGGCTGCGGGTCGGCGACGGTGCGGCCGTCCGCGAACCCGGAGACGGCGAGGACGACGACCGGGATCTCGGTGAGCGGGTTGACCGTCCAGCTGGCGCGCTGCCCGTCGCCGAAGGAGGCCGCCGGCGTGCCCTCGGGAGCGTACGTACGGGGCATGAGGTCCTTGCGCGCGCCGAGCTTCTGCTCGGTGAACCGGGTGTGCAGGGCCCGCATGCCCGGGGCGTCGGCCTCGGTGAAGACCAGGCCGACGGTGGTGACGGCGGAGCGGGTGGCGTCGGTGTAGGTGGCGCGCACCAGCCGTTCGCACCCGACGGAGCGGAGCGTGGTCAGGAGCAGCGGGTCGAGCCCGCTCTCGCAGGTGCTGTCGGCGGCGACGGCGACCCGGGTCCAGGTGCGGTGGGTGCCGCCGGGGCCCGCGCCCTTGCCCTGGAGGGAGCGCGGGAACAGCGTGTCGACGGGGACGCTGTGCCAGGCGCCGCGTGCGGTGGTGTACGGGCTCCCGGTGGTCTCGGCCGAGGAGTCGCCGGTCAGCCAGGCCCCGGTGACCGCCCCGCCGATCAGCCCGAGGCCGAGCACGACGCAGGCGGCGGCCGCCGCGGTACGCCATCGCTGCCGGGGGCGGACCGGCCGCAGCCGGGTGGTGGTCTCCGCGGGTGTCTCCGGGTAGCCGTAGCGGACCGGCGTCCGGTAGCCGCCGGGGGGCGGCGGAACGGCTCCCGGCGCGGGCGTCAGATCGACGGCGCCGACGGGCCTGCGCCGAGGGACGGGCTGCGGGCCGACGGGCGGGCCGGGAGGCGTCGGGCTCGCGAAACCCGCGGGGGGCGGGGCCGGGTGCAGGGGGGCGGGGCTCGTGGAGGGCGGCGCGGGCGCGGACGCCGTGGGGGACGTGGGCTTAGGGGACGTGGGCCGCTGGGCCGGTGAGGCGGAAGGGGCCTGTGCGGCCTGCGGGATGCCAGCTGCCGGTGGGGCCTGCCGGGCCGGTCGGGTCTGCGAGGCGGGGGCTGCCGGCGAGGCGGCCGGAGTCCCAGGTCGGGACTGCGGGTCCGGTGCGGCCTGAGGGGCCGGTCGGGTCTGCGAGGCGGGGGCTGCCGGCGAGGCGGCCGGAGTCCCAGGTCGGGACTGCGGGTCCGGTGCGGCCTGAGGGATCACCCGGGCGGAAGGGGCCGGAGCGGGTGCTGCCGACGGGGCCGGACGGACTGGTGGGACGGCCCGGGCCGCCAGGGTGAAGCGGGTCGGCGGGGCCTTCGGGTCCAGCGGGGGCGGTGCGGCGGGCGGGGCCGAGCGCATCGGCGGGGTGGGCGAGGCCGGTGCGGCAGGCGGGGCGGGTGCAGCAGGCGCGGCCGAGCGCATCGGCGGGGCCGGTGCGGCAGGCGGGGCCGAGCGCATCGGCGGGGTGGGCGGGGCCGGTGTGACCGGGCGAGGCGGGGAGGGCTGCTGAGCCGGGGCCCCAGACGCTTCCTGTGCGTGAGGGGCCGAAGCCGACGGGCGAGGCGAGGAAAGCTGCTGAGCCGGAGCCGCAGACGCTTCCTGCGGGGCCGAAGCCGGCGGGCGGGCCGGTGCGGTCTGAGCCGTCTGCGGAGTGACCGCCGGCCGAGCCTGCTGAGGCGGCGCGGTCCGTGAGGCGGGCGGGGCCGTGGAAGCGGGGGCCGCGGGCGTGGGGGTGGGCGCGGGAGCATGGGCCGTGGGAGGGGTGGTCGGGCGGGGCGGCACAGGGGCGCGCTGCGCTTCGGTACTCATCCGGCCCCCCGCATACACGTCCTCGTACCGACCACGGATCACCGCCGCTGACAGGCCCGTTGGTGCTCGCGTGCACGTCACTCTACGGGCTGCGGTCGGGCGGCAGGGAACGGGACGCCCCGGTCGGCGGACGATCTGTCCTGATCGTCCCCCTACCCAGCCGTAGCGGCTCTCTGGCAAGCTGCGGCCATGACTGCCCGCGCCGCTGACCGGACCCGCTACAACCGGGCCACCGCCCATCTCGACGCCCCGATCGCGATCGTCGATCTTGAGGCGTTCGACGCCAACGCGGACGATCTGGTGCGGCGGGCGGCCGGGAAGCCGGTCCGGGTGGCGAGCAAGTCGGTGCGGTGCCGGGCCCTGCTGGAGCGGGTCCTCGCGCGTCCCGGGTTCGCCGGGATCATGTCGTACACGCTGGCGGAGTCGCTGTGGCTGGCGCGGGCCGGGTTCGACGACGTCCTGCTGGCCTACCCGTCGGCCGACCGGTCCGCCTTCGCCGAGCTGGCGGCCGATCCCAAGCTCGCCGGGGCCGTGACCGTGATGGTCGACGACCACACCCAGCTGGAGCTGATCGACGCCTCCCGGGCGGGCGGCCGGGAGGAGATCCGGGTCTGTTTGGAGCTGGACACCTCGCTGCGGATGCTGGGCGGCCGGGTCCGGATCGGGGCGCTGCGCTCACCCCTGCGCTCCCCCGCGCACCTCGCCGAACTGGCCCGCTCGGTGGCCCGCAGGCCGGGCTTCCGGCTGGTGGGGCTGATGGCGTACGAGGGGCATGTCGCCGGGGTCGGCGACGCGCTGGCGGGGCGGCCGCTGCTGTCCCGGGCGATCCGGCTGATGCAGTCGGCCGCCCGCAAGGAGCTGGCGGTGCGCCGGGCCGAGGTGGTGCGGGCGGTCCGGGCGGTCGCGCCGGAGCTGGAGTTCGTCAACGGCGGCGGGACCGGCAGTGTGCAGCACACGGCGGCCGAGGCCGCGGTGACGGAGATCGCGGCCGGTTCGGGGCTGTACGTGCCCCGGCTGTTCGACAACTACACGTCGTTCACCGGCCGGCCGGCGGCCCTGTTCGCACAGCCCGTGGTGCGCCGGCCGGGCGTGGGCGTGGTGACGGTGCTCGGGGGCGGCTATCCGGCGTCCGGCCCGGCCGGCGCCGACCGCTCGCCGGTGCCGTATCTGCCGGAGGGGCTGCGCTACGACGCGCAGGAGGGCGCGGGCGAGGTGCAGACGCCGCTGCGGGGCTCCCCCGCCGACGACCTGCTGATCGGCGACAAGGTGTGGTTCCGGCACGCCAAGGCCGGGGAGCTGTGCGAGCGGTTCGACGCGCTGCATCTGATCGAGGGCGACCGGGTCACGGCGAGCGTTCCCACCTACCGGGGCGAGGGGCAGACCTTCCTCTGACCTCGGGCCCGCAGGCTGACCTCGGGCCCGCAGGCTGGCCTCCGGCCCGCGGGCGATACGGGCTTCACGCGCGATACGGGCTTCACGGGCCGATGGACGCGCCCACTCCCCCGCTCGTCGCGCTGTCGCCGAGCGGGCGGATGCCCCGGGTGATGGTGTCCATCAGGGACAGCGGCAGGCCGGGCGCCCCGGCGTCGAAGGCGAACCGGACGATCACCGGTGTCCCGGCGCCCACCGAGGAGGGGAAGACCAGGGACTGCACGTACCCGCCGGGCCCCTCGCCGGTGGTGACCTGCCAGCGCACCAGGTAGCCGGTGCGGCCGGCGACGGTCAGCTCCTGGGCCCTGAGCACCTTGTGGGACGTGATGCCGCCGTGGGTGCGCCGGCCGAGGCTGTCCTCCTCGTAGGCCTTGTCGGCCGCGGTGACGATGTCGGCCTCGGCCGGGGTTCTGACATCGGTCTCACCGCCCCGGGCGGTGCGGGTGGCGACCGTGCCGTGGTAGCAGAACGCCGCGCCTCCGGGGCAGTCGTAGGACTGCTCGGTGCGGATGGTGGGGGCGTCGTCGGAGGTGCTCTCCGGCTTCTCCCAGCCCTCGGGCACCGGCAGGGTGACCGCGTTGAGCTGGTCGACGAGGACGGCGGGATCCTCGTCCGGGGCGGGCTCGACGGAGGAGGCGGGGGGCGTGGGGGCGGTGGCGGGGGCCGGGGGCGAGGCGGTCGTCGTCGGAGCCGCGGGCGTACCGCCCTCGTCACGGCCGAGCAGCACGGCCCCGGCGACGGCCGCGCCCAGGACCAGCACCCCGGAGAGCGTGATCGCCAGGAGCTTCGTCCGGCTGTCGCCGCCGGCCTCGCCCCGGGGGCCGCGCCGGTGCGGGAGCGGAAGCGACGGCGGGCCGAACGCCGCGGGTGCGGGCGGCTGTTCCGGCGCGGCGTGGGCGGCGGCGGGCGTGCGGGTGTGCACGGTCCAGGCCGTGCCGTCCCACCAGCGCTCCAGGCCGGGTGCGCCCGTGTCCGGGTACCAGCCGGGCGGCGTCGCGTAGCTCATGCCCCCACTCTAGGATCCGGCTCCGACACGGCGGCCGGGGTTCGGAGGGGAGCGGGGTCAGGCGTCGCGGCCGGTCAGGGACAGCAGATCGCGGGCGGGGCCGGTGGGGCGGTGGCCCCCGGGCCAGACCGCGCGCAGTTGGCGGCGCAGCCGTACGCCCGCGATGGGGACCTTGACGAGGCGGCGTGACGACAACTCCTCGCCGAGGGCCAGTTCGCTCAGGACGCAGGGGCCCGCGCCGCTCTCCGCCGCGCCCTTGACCGCCGTGGTCGAGGAGAGCTCCAGCAGGGGCTGGGCCAGTCCGCCGTGCACGGCGAGCGCCGCGTCCAGGACCTGGCGGGTGCCGGAGCCGTGTTCGCGCAGGATCAGCGGGGTGGCGGCGAGTTCACCGGGCAGCAGCGGGGTGCGGCGCCGGGCCCAGGGGTGGCTGGGGGCGACCACGACGACGAGGCGGTCGTGGGCGATGACGGTGCCGTCGAGGCCCTCCGGTATCGACAGGCCCTCGACGAAGCCGAGGTCGGCCTCGCCGGTGACCAGGCGGCGGGCGACGGCCGCGGAGTTGCCGACGAGGAGCGAGACCGCGGTGTCCGGCCGCTCGCCGCGCAGCGCGATCAGCCAGCCCGGCAGCAGGTACTCGGCGATCGTCATGCTGGCGGCGACCCGCAGCCGGGAGTCGCGGCGGTCGCGCAGCGCCTGGGCGCCGGCGTCGAAGGCCTCCGCCGCCTCGACGACCCGGCGCGCCCAGTCGGTGACCAGCGCGCCCGCGTCGGTGAGCCGGGAGCCGCGCGGGGAGCGGTCCAGGAGGGCGACGCCGAGCTGGCGCTCCATGGACCGGACGCGGCTGGAGGCGGCGGGCTGGGTGATGCCGACGTCCCGGGCGGCCCGCCCGAGGCTGCCGTGCCGGGCGACGGCGAGCAGGAGTTCCAGCGCCCCGAGGTCGGGGACCCGGTGGGAGAGGGAAACGTGGGGTGCGTGTGCGTCGTCGCCGGTCATAAAGCCAGCTTATGACCTCATAGGTACGGGGTCCCTGGTGGGCGGGGGCCCGGCCGCGAAGAATCGTGGCATGACCATCTTTCCGGTGACCCGGACCGCCGCTCCGTCGCCTCCCGCCGCGCTCGTGACCCGCCCGGCCGAGGCGCCCGGCGGCGCGACGCGACTGCCGTCCCTGCGGCACATCGGCCCCAACTGGTACGCGAGCGTCATGGGCACCGCGATCGTCGCGAGCGCCGGCGCGATGCTTCCGGGGGACGTTCCCGGGCTGCGGGCCGCGTGCACCGTGGTGTGGGCGCTGTCGGCCGTGCTGCTGCTGGCCGTCCTCGCCGCCCGTACGGGGCACTGGCTCTGCCACCGCGACCAGGCGCGGGCCCATCTGCTGGACCCGGCCGTCGCCCCGTTCTACGGCTGTCTGTCCATGGCGTTGCTGGCCGTCGGCGGGGCCACGCTGACGGTGGGCCAGGACGTGGTGGGCGCGCGGGCTGCGCTCGCGGTGGACGTGGTGCTGTTCGTGGCGGGTACCGCGATCGGTCTGGTGGCCGCTGTCGCGGTGCCGTATCTGATGGTCGTACGCCACCGTCCCGCGCCCGGGACCGCGTCGCCGGTGTGGCTGCTGCCGCTGGTCGCCCCGATGGTGTCGGCCTCGCAGGGCGCGCTGCTGGTGCCCCACGTCGCCGCCGGACAGGGGCGCGAGGCGCTGCTGCTGGCCTGCTACGCGATGTTCGGCCTGTCGCTGCTGGCCACGCTGGTCGTGCTGCCGTTGGTCTTCTCCCGGCTGGTCCACCACGGTCCGCTGCCGCTCGCGCTGACCCCGACGCTCTTTCTGGTGCTGGGTCCGCTCGGGCAGTCGACGACCGCCGTCAACCAGTTGGCCGACGTCGCCCCGGGGGCGGTCGGGGTCCCCTACGCCTCCGCTTTCGGCGCGTTCGCCGTGCTGTACGGGGTGCCGGTGATGGGCTTCGCGCTGCTCTGGCTGGCCCTGGCGACCGCGATGGTGGTGCGGGCCGCCCGGAACGGTATGGGCTTCGCGATGACGTGGTGGGCGTTCACCTTCCCCGTCGGTACGTGTGTGACGGGCGCGGCCGGTCTGGCGCGGCACACCGGGCTCGACGCGCTGACCTGGCTGGCGGTGGCGCTGTACGTCCTCCTGGTGGCGGCCTGGGCGGCGGCCGGGACGCGGACGGCGCTCGGGGTGCTCAGCGGAGCGCTGACGGCAGCGCCCGTGCCGCCTCGGCCAGCGACGGCCCGTACCACGTGAGCAGCCGCCCGTCGACGAGTGCGGCGGGCAGGGCGGGGAAGGCCTCGGGTCCGTCGTCCGCGGTGAAGCGGTAGGGCTCGTCGGGCAGCACCACCAGCTCGGCCCCGGAGGCGTTCAGCTCGTCGAGCGGGATGCGCGGGTAGCGCTCGGCGTGGTCGGCGTACACGTTGCGGATGCCGAGGCGGGCGAGGAGGTCGCCGGCGAAGGTGTCGTGGCCCAGCACTATCCAGGGCCTCCGCCAGATCGGTACGACGGCGGGGCGCGGGCTCCCGGAGGGCGCGGGCAGCACGGCCCAGGCGGCCTCGGCGGCGTCCAGCCAGCGGGGCCGGGCCAGCCCGCAGCCGTCGACGAGGACGCGGTGCAGTTCGGCGAGCGCCTGCTCCAGGGTGCGGACCTCGGTGACCAGGACGTCGAGCCCGGCCGCCCGGAGCGCTTCGAGGTCGGGGGCCCGGTTCTCCTCCTCGTTGGCGATCACGAGGTCGGGGGCGAGGGCGGCGATCGCGGCCACGTCCGGATTCTTCGTGCCGCCGACGCGGGCGGCGGTGAGATCCGCGGGGTGCGTGCACCAGTCGGTGACCCCGGTGAGCAGCCCGGGTGCGGTGTGGGCGACGGCCTCGGTGAGCGAGGGGACCAGGGAGACGACGCGCACGGACGGGCCTTTCGCGGGTGGAGGGAGAGGCGGGTCCGCCACCGTACGGACTCGGCACCCCGTACGGGCTCGGCACCGTACGAAACGCAGGCGTACGGGGTCAGCGGCGCGAGTCGAACGTGGCGTCGATGTGTTCGGCCACCGCGACGACCAGGAGCCGGGTGCCGGGCACGGTGGCGCGCCAGCGGTGGCGGACCCCGCCGGAGAGGAACAGGGTGTCGCCGTGCTCCAGGCGGTGGACCTGGCCCTCCGCCTCGACGTCGACGGCGCCCTCGACGACGTACATCAGTTCGTCGTTGCGGTGCTGGAACTCGCGGCCGAGGTCCGGTTCGCCGGTGAACTCCAGGGCGCTGAGCTGATGCCGGCCGCGCACCAGGCGGCGTACGCCCTCGCCCCCCTCGGCCCGGACGACGTCGACCGCGCGCGCGGAGTCGGCGGCGGCCCGCAGACGCCCGGTGGTGGTCTCCAGCGCTTCGGCGACCCGGTCGAGGGAACGGGCGCTGGGGCGGGCGCGCTCGTTCTCGATCTGGCTGAGGAAGGGCACGGAGAGGCCGCTGCGCGAGGCGACCGCGGCCAGCGTGAGTCCCAGGGTTCTGCGCCGTCGGCGGACGGCGGCGCCCACCCGCGGTGTGTCCTTGTCGTCCATGTCCCGGCTCCCTCCCGCCTCCGCCATCCTCCCGGTTGCCAGCACCTTACGCACATGGTTGCGCACGACGTCCGGTAAACGCCCCCCGGGCAGCCGGAAGGGGTGGCCCCGCCCGAAGGCGGGGGCCACCCCTCATGACCTGCTGCTTCCGTGCCCGTGGGCCCTTACTGGGGCGCCATGGTGTCCGCGATGCCCGGGTTGTCGTCCATCCAGGCCTTCACGGCTTCCTCCTCGTGACCCACGCCGCGCTTCTGGATCTCGTTCTCCAGGCCGCCGAGCTGCTTCTCGGTGAGCTTGAAGTCCTTGAACCACTCCGTCAGCTGCGGGTACTGCTTCGGGAACTCCTTGGAGGCGATGGTGTGCAGCCGGTCGCCCTCACCGAACGCCTTCTTCGGGTCCTTCAGCTTGGTCATGCCGTACTCGTTGTACGCCCAGTGCGGGGTCCACAGCAGGACCGCGACGGGCTCCTTCTTGGCGTACGCGCGCTTCAGCTCCGACAGCATGCCGGGCGTGGAGGAGTCGAGGACCTCGTACTCCTTGTCCAGGCCGTAACTCGGCAGGACGTTCTTCTTGAGGTTCTCCATGGTGGCCGTGCCGGGCTCGATGCCGATGATCCGGCCCTTGAAGTCGGAGCCCTTGCCCTTGAGGTCGTCGAGAGTCTTGACGTCCTTGACGTAGTCGGGGACGGCGACCTCGATGGAGGTCGGCCCGTACCAGGAGCCGAGGTCGGTCAGCTTGTCGCCGTACTTGTCCCAGTAATTCTTCTGGGTGTACGGCAGCCAGCCGTCGAACTGCACGTCGATCTGGCCGCGTGACATCGCGGCGTACATCGGACCGACCTCGAACTGCTTGAGGTTGATCTTGTAGCCGCGCTCCTCCAGGACCGCCTTCCACAGGTACGTGGCGGCGATGTCCTCCTCCCAGGGGAACCAGGCGACCTCGACGGCACGGTCACGCTCGTCCTTGCCGCCGTCGGCCTTGGCGTCCTTCGGGACCGGGGACCACTTGCCGGCGACGCCCGGGTTGTCCTTCAGCCAGGTGCGGACGGCTTCCTGCTCCTTGCCGGAGCCGGACTTCTGGATCTGGGCCTCAAGGCTGGTGAGCTGCTTCTCGCTCATCTTGAAGTCCTTGAGCCACTTGCTGACCACGGGGTTCTCGGCGGAGAAACCCTTGCGCGCCAGGGTGTGGACGCCGTCGCCCTCGCCCCAGAGGCCCTTGGGGTCCTTGAGCTTGGTGAGGTCGTACTCGTTGTACGCCCAGTGCGGCGACCAGAGCGGAACCACGATCGGCTCCTTCTTGGCGTACGCGCGCTTCAGCTCGGCCAGCATGGACGGCGTCGAGCCGTCGATGAGCTTGTACTCCTTGTCCAGGCCGTAGCCCGGCAGCAGCTTGTCCTTGAGCAGGCCCATCTCGCCGGCGCTCGGCTCGATGCCGACGATGCGGCCCTTGAACTCGGACGCCCGGCCCTTGAGGTCGTCCATCGTCTGGACGTCCTTCATGTACGCGGGGACGGCGAGCTCCAACGAGGTCGGGGCGTACCACGCGCCGAGGTCCTCCAGGCGGTCCTTGTACTTCGCCCAGTAGCTGGCGTGGGTGGTCGGGAGCCAGGAGTCGGTCTGGAAGTCGATCTGCCCGTTGGCCATACCGGTGTACAGCGCGCCGGCCTCGTACTGCTTGACGTCGACCTCGAAGCCGCGCTGCTCCAGCATCTCCTTCCAGAGGAACGTGGAGGCGATGCCCTCGTCCCACGGGATGTAGCCGATGCTGACCTTCTTGCCGTCGCCGATCCGCGCGGCCTGGCCGGCGGTGTCGTCCTTGGAGCCGCCGAAGACGCTCATGCCGCCCGCGACGAGCGCGAGGACGACGATGCCGACGGCCGCGATGCGGGGCTGCGGGCGGTAGGTCCAGATCTTCCAGCCCTCGGCCATGGCCTGGGCCTTGGCGACCGCGCGGCGGCCCAGCGGGGAGACCTCGGTGCCCAGCGCACCGGTCATCCGGTCCAGGTACATGGCGAGGATGACGATGGAGATGCCCGCCTCGAAACCGAGACCGACGTCGACGTTGCCGATGGCGCGGTAGACGGAGCCGCCGAGGCCGCCGCCGCCGACCATGCCCGCGATGACGACCATGGACAGGCCGAGCATGATGACCTGGTTGATCCCGGCCATGATCGTGGGCAGGGCGAGCGGCAGCTGGACGCGCAGCAGCGTGTTGCGCGAGGTGGTGCCGAAGGCCTCGGCCGCCTCGACGAGTTCGCCGTCGACCTGGCGGATGCCGAGTTCGGTCATCCGGACGCCCGGGGGCAGGGCGAAGATGATGGTGGCGATGATGCCGGGGACCACGCCGACGCCGAAGAAGATGACGCCGGGGATCAGGTAGACCATGGCGGGCATGGTCTGCATGAAGTCCAGGACCGGCCGGGTGATCGCGCTGACCGTCCTGGACCGGGAGGCCCAGATGCCCAGCGGCACGGCGATGACCAGGGTGACGAGTGTCGCGACGAGCACCAGGGTGAGGGTGTCCATCGCTTCGTCCCACAGTTCGACGGCGTCGATGAGGGCGAACCCGACGAAGGTGAGCAGTGCCGCAGGCAGGCCGCGCAGCCACCAGGCGATGACGGCGACGATGCCCGCGAACAGCAGCGGTGCGGGGGCGGACAGGACGGCGGCTATGCCGTCGAACATGCCGCTGACGATGGAGCTGATGGCGTCGAAGAGCCAGGCGAGGTGGGTCTGCAGCCAGTCGACCGCGGAGTCGACCCATTCGCCGAGGGGGAGCCTAAACACTGGCCACCTTCTTCGCGCCGTCCGCTGCCGCGGTTTCGGTGTCGCGGGGGGCCTCTGCCGGGGTCATCGGCTCACCGAGGACGGCGAGCAGCCGGGAGCTGGGGACGACGCCGACGAGCTTGCCCTTGGCGTCGGTCACGGCGACCGGGTTCGAGCTCTGCGAGCAGGGCGTGAACAGGTCGATGATCGGCGTGGACTCCGGGACCGTGGCGGGGGCCGCGGCCAGCACGTCCTGCGGGGTGCGCAGTTCCTTGCCGTCCGCCGCCCTGGTGCCCATCACGGTGTGCGCCTCGGCCATGATCGCGCCCGCGGTGAGCACCCGGGAGCGGTCGACGTCCTGGGTGAAGGAGGCGACGTAGTCGTTGGCCGGGGTGACGAGGATGTCCTCGGCGGTGCCGAGCTGGACGATCTCCCCGTCGCGCATGACGGCGATCCGGTCGCCCAGGCGCATGGCCTCGTTGAGGTCGTGAGTGATGAAGACGATGGTCTTCTTCAGGCGCTTCTGGAGCTCCAGCAGCTGGTCCTGCATGTCACGGCGGATCAGCGGGTCGAGCGCGCTGAAGGACTCGTCCATGAGCAGCAGGTCGGCGTCGGTGGCCAACGCGCGGGCGAGGCCCACGCGCTGCTGCATACCGCCGGACAGCTCGTCGGGCCAGGACTTCTCCCAGCCTTCGAGGCCGGTCATCCGCAGCGCCTCGGTGGCCCGCACCTCGCGCTCCTCGCGCGGCACGCCCTGGACCTCCAGGCCGTACGCGGCGTTCTCCAGGACGCTCCGGTGGGGGAAGAGCGCGAAGTGCTGGAACACCATGCTGATCTTGGTGGAGCGGACGTGCCGCAGGTCGCGGGGGCTCAGGGCGGTCAGGTCCTGGCCGTCGAAGAGCACCCGGCCCGCGGTGGGGTCGAGCAGACCGTTGAGCATCCGCAGCAGGGTGGACTTGCCCGAGCCGGACAACCCCATGACGACGAAGATCTGCCCCGGCTCCACGGTGAACGAGGCGTCGATCACCGCTGCGGTCGTTCCCTCGGCGCGCAACTCGTCGCGGCCGGAGCCGCTCTGGAGCTTCCGCACGGCCTCATCGGGTCGTCTTCCGAAGACTTTGTACAAGTGTTCGGCTTGCAGCCTGGACACATACACCTCACGCGTTGAACCGAAAAACGGTCTGCCACCCCCTCCGGCAGACCGTGGAGCGGTGCGGGCTCTGTCCGCGTGGCACATGCACTAGTTGAAAATGCGACGTGGTTCGCTCCGGTGGCGCGCCTGCCCTCACTTACACAGCCCAAACACAACAGTGACCCAGGTCACTGACCTGCGACGGAGCGGAAGTAAGCGGTTACCCGGAGCGACTGTCGGTGCGGTGGGGCATCATCGGGTCTGTGACGCGACGCCTGATGCTCCTCGACACCGCCTCCCTCTACTTCCGCGCCTACTTCGGGGTGCCCGATTCGGTGCGCGCGCCGGACGGCACGCCCGTGAACGCCGTGCGTGGACTCCTCGACTTCATCGGCCGCCTGGTGCAGGACCACCGGCCGGACGATCTGGTCGCCTGCTGGGACAACGACTGGCGACCGCAGTGGCGGGTCGACCTGATCCCGACGTACAAGGCGCACCGGGTCGCCGAGGAGACGCCCGCCGGACAGACGGACGAGGAGGAGATCCCCGACACGCTGTCCCCGCAGGTCCCGATCATCGAGGACGTGCTGGCGGCGCTCGGGATCGCCCGGGTCGGCGTCACGCCGTACGAGGCGGACGACGTCATCGGCACCCTCACGGGGCGGGCGACCGGGCCGGTGGACATCGTCACCGGCGACCGCGATCTGTATCAGTTGGTCGACGACGCCCGTCAGGTGCGCGTGCTCTACCCGCTCAAGGGCGTCGGCACCCTCCAGGTGACCGACGAGGCCTGGCTCCGCGAGAAGTACGGCGTGGACGGCGCGGGCTACGTCGATCTGGCACTGCTCCGCGGCGACCCGAGCGACGGGCTCCCGGGCGTCCCCGGCATCGGCGAGAAGACGGCGGCGAAGCTGCTGGACGCGTACGGCGACCTCGACGGGATCATGGCGGCGGTGGACGACCCGAAGGCGAAGCTGACGCCCTCGCAGCGCAAGCGGCTGGACGAGTCGCGCGCCTATGTCGCCGTCGCGCCGAAGGTGGTCCGGGTGGCCGGGGACGTCCCCCTTCCCGACTTCGACCCGGCGCTGCCCCGGGAGCCTCGCGACCCGGCCGCCCTGGAGGCGCTGGCGGAGCAGTGGGGGCTGGGCGGAGCGCTTCAGCGGCTCCTGACCACCCTTCAGCACTGAGGTGTTAACTTAGGCATACCTAAGCTCAAGTTTTCGAACCAGGGAGTACCTCGTGGCAGAGCGGCCGGCCCGGCAGGCACCCACGGCTCAGGGGGCGCAGGTCGTGCGCACCGAGCAGATCACCCCGCACATGGTCCGGGTGGTCCTCGGCGGCGAAGGGCTCGCGGACTTCACCCTCTCCGGCTTCACCGACCACTACATCAAGCTGTGCTTCGCACCCGAGGGCGCGGACTACGCGCACCCGTTCGACATGGCCGCGATCCGGGAGCGGTACCCGCGCGAGCTGTGGCCCACCACCCGTACGTACACGGTGCGCTCGTGGGACCCGGTCGCCCGGGAGATGGCCGTCGACTTCGTCGTGCACGGCGACGCGGGCCTCGCGGGACCGTGGGCGCAGCGGGCCCGGGTGGGCGAGCAGGTGACCTTCCTCGGCCCCGGCGGCGGTTACGGTCCCGAGGCGTCGGCGGACTGGCACCTGCTGGTCGGCGACGAGAGCGCGCTGCCGGCGATCGCGGCGGCGCTGGAGCAGATGCCGTCGGGTGCCCTGGTGCACGCCTTCGTGGAGGTGTCGGACGCCTCCGAGGAGCAGAAGATCGTTACGCCCGACGGCGTGTCCGTGACCTGGCTGCACCGTGGCGACCGGCCCGTCGGCGAGCTGCTGACCGCCGCCGTGAAGGGGCTGGACTTCCCGGAGGGCGAGATCCAGGCCTTCGTGCATGGGGAGGCGGGCTTCGTGAAGGAGATCCGCCGGTATCTGCGCGTGGAGCGGCAGATCCCGCTGGCGCGGCTCTCGATCTCGGGTTACTGGCGTCTCGGCCAGAACGACGACGCCTGGCGCGCCGTCAAGCGCGAGTGGAACGAGCAGGTGGAGCGCGAGCAGGAGAGCGGCACGACCGCCGCCTAGGGTGCCGCTGGACGGCGCCTCGATGCCGACGCCGGCATCCAGGCGGGGCGTGTAGATGCCGGCGTCGGCATCCGGGCGGGGCGCGTAGACGCCGGCATCGGCCCCGCCCGGAGCCCTCCGCCGGGCCGCAGCCGTCCGCCGGCCGCACCCCGGGTTCCGACCCGGGTCGCCCGGGTCGCCCGGCACGCTGACCACCGGACCCCGTTCGCCGCACTCGTGGCGGGCGGGGTCCGGTGTGTTCGGGGGTGCGGGGTCCGCCGTGTCGGGGTGCGGCGGGTGGGCCCGCCGGGCCGGGGCCGCCGGACCCGCCCACCGGCCCGCCCCCCGGGCCGTCCACCGGGGCAGTCCGCGGGTCAGTCCGCCGGGGCCGCCCGCGGCTTCAGGCGCCCGGAGGGCTCGCCTCAGCCACCCGCTTCCACCCCGCCACCAGCCCCGGCATCCCCCGCCCCTCCGCCGCCCGCGCCCTCCTCCATGGCGTGCGGGCCTTCCGGATCGACCGGCCCCGAGAGGTTCTGCGGGGACTCGAAGCGCCGGTAGGACACATCGATGTGCGCCAGCCTCCGCAGCGCGCCGAACATCGCCTCGCCGAGGACGGTGCCCACGACGACGCTCTCGACCAGGTCCTCGCGGGCCACCCGCCGCTGTACGTAGTCGAGGTCGGCGCGGGCGAGCGGCTCGGCGGCATCCGCGTAGACGTCCAGCAGGGCGATGTATCCGCTGTGCCCGGCCCTGCGCAGCGCGGCCAGCACCCCTGCCAGGGATTCGGCGGCGGAACCCCGCTCGTCGGCGTGCCAGCCCCGCCGCAGCAGCAGCTCGGCCACCTCCTCCCGCGCCTCCTCCAGCTCCGGCCCCGCCTCCTCCCCGCCCGCCGGGGTGACGCCGTCCGCCGCGATGCCGAGCACCTTGTGCACCGGCTGTTCGGGGTCGTCCATGACCTCCAGGACCTCACCGATGCTGGCGAGCGAGAGGCCGCCGACATCCAGCAGCGCCCGGATCAGCCGCAGTCGGCGCTCGTGCCCGGCACCGTAGTGGGCCTGATTCGGGCTGGTCAGCTCCCCTGCGGGCAGCAGCCCTTCCCGTAGGTAGTACTTGATCGTCGGCACCGGGACCCCGGACCTGCGACTCAACTCACCGATGCGCACCGCGTGTTCGCCCTTTCGCCCTTGCCAGAAACCGCCCTCATCATAGATAGTCCCTCTATCGGATAGCAGACAGTACAGCTATCCACTATTAGTCACATCAACACAGGGGGTCTCTCATGTCGTCATGGCGTTCCTGGCATCGCCCCTTAGTCGTCTTCTCCGCCGCGATGGCCGTTATGGCCCTCGTTTCCGCCGTCGGCCTCGTGGTCGACGACCGGGTCCTGGTGGGGGCGCCGATCTGGGCGAAGCCGTTCAAGTTCGCCGTGTCCTTCGCCGCGTACGGCCTGACCCTGGCCTGGATGCTGGCCCATCTCACCCGGGGGCGGCGGACCGGTCGGTGGGCGGGGCACGTCGTCGTGCTGACGAGCCTGACCGAGATGGTGCTGATCACGGTGCAGGTCGTCCGAGGGCGACGCAGCCACTTCAACTTCGCGACCACGTTCGACGCGGTGCTGTGGGACGCGATGGGGGTGACCATCGTCGTCCTGTGGGCGGCCACCCTGGTGATAGCCGTCCTGCTGCTGCGCGCCCGCCTCGCCGACCGGGCGACGGCCCTGGCCGTCCGGGGCGGGCTGCTGATCGCCCTGGCCGGTGCGGCCCTCGGTTTCCTGATGCCGCTGCCGAGCGAGAGCCAGCGGGCGGCGGGGAACCTCGACACCGCCGACATCGTCGGCGCGCACTCCGTGGGCGTACCGGACGGCGGCCCGGCCATGCCGCTGACCGGCTGGTCGACGACCGGCGGCGATCTGCGGGCCCCGCACTTCGTGGGCATGCACGCCCTCCAACTGCTGCCGCTCCTCGTGATCGTCCTGGTGCTCCTCGCACCCCGCTTCGCCCCGCTGCGCGACGCCGGAGTGCGGCTGCGTCTCCTGCGGGTCGCCGTGGCCGGCTACGCGGCGCTCGTCGCGCTCATCACCTGGCAGGCGCTCCGGGGCCAGCCGCTGATCCACCCGGACGGGGCCACGCTGGCCGCCGCCGGACTCCTCCTCGCGGCGGTGGCGTGCGGTACGTGGAGCGCGCTGCGCACGGCCGCCCCTGCCCGCCCGTCCTCCCGCACCGCCGACGACAAGGAACCCGTGGCATGACCGGCGCACTGTTCGAGATCACGTTCTATCTGGCCGCCCCGTTCTGGCTGCTGATGATCTTCGCCCCCACCTGGTCCGGTACCGCCCGCGTCATCGCCTCGCCGCTGACCGTGCTGCCCGTGCTCGCCGTCTACGTCGTCATGGCCGTGCCGGTGTTCCCGGAGCTCTGGGCGGCGGTGAGCAGCCCGGACCTCGACGCGTTCCGTGATCTGACGGCGCTGGCCGGCGGCGCGGGGGCCATCTGGGCGCAGGTGATCGCCTGGGACCTGCTGCTCGGGCAGTGGATGTACCTCCAGAGCCGGAAGCTGGGGCTGTCGCCGCTGCTGATGGGGCCGCTGCTGGTCCTGACGATCCTGCTGTCGCCGTTCGGGCTGGTGATATTCCTCGCCGTCCGCGCCGTCCGCCTGCGACGGCGCGAAACGCTCACCGGCTGAGTCGCGTCCTCCCGGGGCCCGGTCTGCGAAGATCGCGGGCGTCCGACCAATCCGTACGGTCGTCGGCTCCGAATCACTGCCGGAAGCGACGATCGTCCCGGGAGGAAACCCGCGTGAAGGAAGCCGTACACATCAGTGGGGTGCCCTCGCCCGGCCCCGACCTCCAGGAACTCCTGGTGCGGGTCGCGCGGGGCGACCAGGACGCGTTCGCCGCGGTGTACGACGCGGTGAGCGGGCCCGTGCTCGGTCTGGTGCGCAGCGTGCTCCGCGATCCGGCCCAGTCGGAGGAGGTGGCGCAGGAGGTGCTGGTGGAGGTGTGGCGCACCGCGCCCCGTTTCCGGGCCTCCCGGGGCAGCGCGATGAACTGGGTGCTGACGGTGGCCCACCACCGGGCCGTCGACCGGGTCCGCTCGGCCGAGGCCGCTGCCGCCCGGGAGCACAAGGCGGCGCTGCTGGACCGGACGCCCGCCTTCGACGAGGTGTCCGAACAGGTCGAGACCCGGCTGGAGAGAGAACAGGTACGGCGTTGTATGCGCACCCTGTCCGAGCTGCAACGGGAGTCGGTGACCCTGGCCTACTACCGGGGCCTGACCTACCGTGAGGTCTCCGAGCTGCTCGCCGTGCCGCTGGGCACCATCAAGACACGACTCCGCGACGGCCTCATCCGCCTGCGCGACTGCCTGGGGGTGAGCGCATGAGCACGGCCGAACTGCACACGCTGACCGGTGCCTATGCCCTGCACGCGCTGCCGGACTCCGAACGGCAGGCGTTCGAGCGGCACCTGGAGGACTGCGAGGCCTGCACCCAGGAGGTGCGGGAACTGTCGGCCACCGCCGCCCGGCTCGGCCTCGCCGTCGCCGAGACCCCGCCGCGCGAGCTGCGCCAGAGGGTGCTGCGGGAGATCACGACCGTACGCCAGGAGGCTCCGGCGCACGGCAGACGGGCACGGACCGGCGGGGGCGGAGGCACCGGCCGGTGGTACGCCTACGCGCTCGCCGCCTGCGTCGCCGCGGCAGCCGCGTTCGGCGGGGTCGCGGTCTGGCAGAACCAGGTGGCGCAGGACGCGCGGCAGGAGGCGAACCAGGCGCAGCAGCAGAACGAGCAGCTGGCCCAGGTGCTCTCGGCCCCGGACGCGAAGAGCACGTCGAGTGAGCTGACCGGCAGCGCGCGCGGAACCGTCGTCGTCTCGCAGAGCCAGAACCGTGCGGTGTTCCTGGCCTCGGGGATGGACCGACCGCCGAGCGGCAAGGTCTACCAGCTCTGGTTCAACGACGAGGGCACGATGCGTTCGGCCGGTCTGATGGACCCGAAGGCGAGCGACGACGCGGTCCTGCTGGACGGGCCGGTGGACCGGGCGTCCGGGATGGGCATCACGGTCGAACCCGCCGGAGGCTCCGACGAACCGACCTCGTCCCCGGTGGCGCTGATGGACTTCCCGACCGCCTGACCGCTCACCTGCCCACTCACCCACGAACCATGCAAGGGAGCGTCCGTTCCATGAGTGTCGCGGTGGTGCTGTTCACCTCCGATCTGCGGCTGCACGACAACCCGGTGCTGCGTGCCGCCCTGCGGGACGCGGACGAGGTCGTCCCGTTGTTCGTCCGGGACGACGCCGTCCACCGCGCCGGATTCGACGCGCCCAACCGGCTGGCCTTCCTCGCCGACTGCCTGACCGCCCTGGACGCCGGACTCCGGCACCGGGGCGGCCGACTGGTCGTCCGCCGGGGCGAGGTGGCCGAGGCGGTAAGGCGGGTGACCGAGGAGACCGGGGCGGCCTCCGTGCACGTCGCCGCCGGCGTCAGCCGGTACGCGACGCGGCGCGAGCAACGGATCCGGGAGGCCCTCGCGGGCACCGGCGGCGAGCTGCGCGTCCATGACGCGGTGGTCACCGCGCTCGCTCCGGGCCGGGTGGTCCCGACGGGCGGCAAGGGCCACTTCGCGGTGTTCACCCCGTACTTCCGCCGTTGGGAGGCGGAGGGAGTACGGGGCACACTGACCGCTCCCCGCACGGTGCGGGTGCCGGACGGCGTGGCGAGCGACCCGCTCCCGGACCGGGACAGCGTGGAGAACATCTCCCCCCGCCTCGCCCGGGGCGGCGAGGAGGCGGGCCGCAAGCTGGTGACGACCTGGCTGAACGGGCCGATGGCCGACTACGAGGACGGCCACGACGACCTGGCCGGCGACGCGACGTCCCGGCTCTCCCCGCATCTGCACTTCGGTACGGTCTCCGCCGCCGAGCTGGTCCACCGTGCCCGGGAGAAGGGCGGGCCCGGCGGCGAGGCGTTCGTGCGGCAACTGGCCTGGCGCGACTTCCACCACCAGGTCCTCGCGGACCGGCCGGACGCCTCTTGGTCCGACTACCGGCCGCGCCAGGACCGCTGGCGCTCCGACGAGGACGAGATCGACGCCTGGAAGTCCGGGCGTACGGGCTATCCGCTGGTGGACGCGGCGATGCGGCAGCTCGCGCACGAGGGCTGGATGCACAACCGGGGCCGGATGCTGGCCGCGAGCTTCCTCACCAAGACGCTGTACGTGGACTGGCGGGTGGGCGCCCGGCACTTCCTGGACCTGCTGGTCGACGGCGACCTGGCGAACAACCAGCTCAACTGGCAGTGGGTGGCGGGCACCGGCACGGACACCCGGCCCAACCGGGTGCTCAACCCGGTGATCCAGGGCAAGCGCTTCGATCCGCGCGGTGCCTACGTACGGCGCTGGGTGCCGGAGCTGGCGCAGCTGGAGGGGGCCGCGATCCACGAACCCTGGAAGCTCCAGGGCCTGGACCGGGCTGGTCTGGACTACCCGGACCCGGTGGTGGACCTGGCCGAGGCCCGCGCCCGCTTCGAACGCGCCCGCGGCCTGGACTGACCGGACGACGGCCCCGACGCGAAGAGGCCCGTCCCGCGGAGACGCGGTACGGGCCTCTTCGCCTGTCAGACCCGGCGCGGCGGCCGGGGGAAGAAGCCGCTCGTCCGCGCCACGTACGCGTCGAATCCGGGGCGGTCGGCCATATGGCGCTCCAGCAGGGCCGCGCCGCTGCCCTTGGTCAGCAGGAAGCTCATCACCAGCGGGGCGACGACGGTGGCGGCAGCGGCGGCGGGGGCCTGGCAGACGAAGAGGAAGAGGCCCCACCAGACGCAGAAGTCGCCGAAGTAGTTCGGATGGCGGGTCCAGGACCAGAGCCCCCGGTCCATGATCTTCCCCTTGTTGGCGGGGTCGGCCTTGAACCGGGCGAGCTGCGCGTCGCCGATCGCCTCGAAGGCGAGGCCGACCGCCCACAGGAGCGCCCCCGCCCAGGCCCACCAGGCGAGCGGCGCGGTGAGGTACTGCGCGGCCTGCACCGGGAGCGAGACCAGCCAGACCAGCGCCCCCTGGAGGAGATACACCTTGCGCAGGGCGTACAGGTTCGGGTTGCCGGGGGCCTTGGCCAGCATCTTCGCGTAACGCGGGTCCTCCCCGTGGCCCCTTCCGCGCCGGCCGATGTGGAGGGCGAGGCGCAGCCCCCAGATCACGGTCAGCGCGGTGACCAGGAGCCGGCGGCCGTCGTCGCCGTCGCCCGCCGACAGGCCGTAGGAGACCAGGGCGACGGCGGCGAACCCGATGCCCCAGGCGACGTCGACGATCCGGTGCACGCCCTTCTTCACGGCGACGGCGAAGGTGACGAGCATGACGCCGAGCGCGGCGACGGCCGCGCCCGCGAGCCCGCTCGCGAACGCGGACCAGACGAAGCCGCTCACGGGCTCACCTCCGGGGCGCCCGGCGCGTACCAGTCGCGCCGGGTGGCGGGCATCGCCGCGGAGCCGACCGGGTCGGGCCGTACGGAGAGGATCTGGTCGACGCCCATCCGGCGTTCCTCGAACGCGAGCGCGCCGCCGACGAGGTAGAGCCGCCACACCCGCGCGGTCTCCTCCCCCACCAGCGCGACGAACTGGGCCCAGCGCTCCTCCAGGGTGCGCCGCCAGGCCTCCACCGTCCACACGTAGTGCTCGCGCAGCGATTCGACGTCACGCACCTCGAGCCCGGCGCCCTCCAGCAGGGCGACGGTCTCGCCGAGCGGCCGCATGTGCATGTCGGGGGCGATGTACGACTCGATGAACGCGCCGCCGCCCGGCGCGGTCGTCCCCCGGGACATCTGCTGGACCAGGGCCCGGCCCTTCGGCCGCAGCGCGTCGTGCAGGATCGCGGTGAACGCGGGGTACTCGGCGTCCCCGACGTGCTCGCCCATCTCGATGGTGGACACGGCGTCGTACGCGCCCCGGGTCTCCGGCCGCCCCGCGATGTCCCGGTAGTCGATGTTCAGCACCTCGACGCGATCGTCGAGGCCGCGTGCGGTGACCTGCTCCCGTACGTACGCGGCCTGCTCGGCGGCGAGGGTGACGGCGGTGACGCGGACACCGTGGCGCTCGGCCGCGTACAGGGTCAGCGAACCCCAGCCGCAGCCGATGTCCAGCAGCCGTGCGCCGGGCCGCAGTCCGAGCTTGCGGCAGATCAGCTCCAGCTTGTCGCGCTGTGCGTCGGCCGGGCCGTAGTCGGGTGCGTCGCTGGTCCAGTAGCCGCAGGAGTACGCCATCGTCTCGTCGAGGAGCAGCGTGTAGAAGGCGTTGGACAGGTCGTAGTGGTGGCTGATCGCCGCCCGGTCCCGGGCCTTGCTGTGCAGGGTCCCGCTCAGTCCGGCGCGGGCGGCGGGGACCGGCGGCCGGGGGCCGACCGCGCCGAGGCGCAGGGCGAGGCCCGCCGCCCTGAGCCGGTCGGCGAGGGCGGGCGCGGGCGGGGTGAGGCCGCGGTCGCGCGCGGCGCGGCGCATGGCGCGCAGCCCGTCGCCGAGATCGGTGTCGAGGTCGATGTCGCCGGTGATGTAAGCCTCGGCGAGGCCGAGTTCGCCCGGCTGCCACAGCAGGCGGCGCAGCGCTCTGCGGGTCCGCACATGGACGGTGGGGGCGTCCGTGGGCCCGGTCTCGCTGCCGTCCCACATCCGCACCCGGACCGGCGGCGGGCCGCCGAGGAACCGCTCGATCAGCGGTTCGACGCGCTGGGCGGCCCCGGTCGGGGTGCGCCGGGCGGAGGGCTTGGGTGCGGTCGTGGTCACGCGGTCTCCTCGCGGGTCAGAAGCAGCTGCTGCACATCGAGGTAGCCGGAGCGGAAGCCCGCTTCGGAGTAGGCGAGGTAGAAGGTCCACATCCGGCGGAAGACGGCGTCGAAGCCGAGGGCGTCGACCTCGGCCGCCCGCTCGGTGAACCTCTCCCGCCAGAGCCGGAGCGTCTCGGCGTAGTGCGCGCCGAAGCGGATGCGCTGCGTGGTGCGCAGGCGGGTGTGGCCGGTGGTGATCCGCTCCACGGCCTCGGTGGAGGGCAGGAGCCCGCCGGGGAAGATGTACTTGTGGATCCAGGTGTACGTGGAGCGGCTGGCGCGCAGCCGGTCGTCGGGCATGGTGATGGCCTGGAGGGCGATCCGGCCGCCGGGGGCGAGCAGCCGGTCCAGGGTCTCGAAGTAGACCGGCCAGAACTCCTCGCCGACCGCCTCGACCATCTCGACGCTGACGATGGCGTCGTAGTCGCCGGTGACGTGGCGGTAGTCGCTCAGCCGCACCTCGACGCGGTCCGCGTACCCGGCCTCGCGGATCCGGGCGCGGGCCAGTTCGCGCTGCTCGGCGGAGAGGGTGACGGTGACGACCCGGGCGCCGCGGGCGGCCGCGCGGACGGCCAGCTCGCCCCAGCCGGTGCCGATCTCCAGGAGGCGGGTGCCCTCGGTGACCCCGGCGGCGTCCAGCAGCCGGTCGATCTTGCGGTGCTGGGCGGCGGGCAGCAGGTCGTGTTCGGCGGGGAAGCCGCGGAAGACGGCGGAGGAGTAGGAGAGCGTCTCGTCGAGGAAGAGGGCGAACAGCTCGTTGGACAGGTCGTAGTGGTGGCTGATGTTGTCCCGGGAGCCTTCGGGGGTGTTCAGCTGAGCGGCGGGCCTGCGCAGCGCCCAGACACCGCGCAGGCGTTGCAGCGGCCGGGGGACGAGGCCGGCCACGTTGTCGGCCAGCACGGTCAGCACGCCGACCAGGTCGGGCGCGTCCCACTCCCCCGCCATGTAGGACTCGCCGAAGCCGATGAGTCCGCTCGCGCCGATCCGCCGGAAGAAGGCGTCGGGGTCGCGGATGTCCATGAGCGGCCCGCCGAGGCCTATGTCGTCCCCGCCCGCGAGCCGGGCGCGCAGGGGGAGCCGGCCGAGGGCGCGGCGGACGATGCGCTCGGCGACGGCGGTCCGGGCGCGGGAGGCTCGGGGCTGCTCGATGATGTCGGGCCAGCGTTGCGGGTCGGTCCCGGGGGTGTGCTCTGCCGGCGGCGCGGAGGTGGGCGCGGTCACTGCATGCCTTCCTGTGGGCGGTGCGGGGGACGGGGTTGCACGGGGAGGCCGCGCAGGTAGAGCCGGATGCCGTGCAGGCGGATCGCGGCGGAGACGAGGACGGTGGAGAGGGGGTGGCGCAGGGCGAGCCGCACCAGCTCCCGGGGGCCGGCGGGCCGCCGGTCGCCCCGGACGGTGGCGGTGAACGGGCGGGCCCCGTCGCGCTCCAGGTGGATGCTCAGGTCGAGCCGTGGCCCGGGCTCGGGCAGCCGCATCCGGTAGCCGCCGTCCACGGGGAAGAACGGCGAGACGTAGAACTCCTTGTCGGCCACGGCCCGGTCGTTCCTGTCGGGGCGCAGGAGGTAGCCGTGCCGTCCGCCGTAGGTGTTGTGCACCTCGGCGACGACGCAGAGGGGGCCCCCGTCGGCGCGGTGGCACCAGTAGACGGTGATCGGGTTGAAGACGTGTCCGAACACCCGGGCCTGGGTGAGCATGGTGACGGTGCCGTCGCCGAGTTCGACGCCCCGGGCCCGCAGGAAGCCCTCCAGGCCGGCCCGGATGGTGGGGGCGGTGCCGCCGAAGTGGTCGCGGGGGTCGAACCGGGCCAGCGGCCGCAGGAGGCGTGGCAGCCGGGGCGGCCGGTCGGGGTCGATGAGCCACAGGTACGTACGGTGCCGGAACGCGTATCTCGTCGGCCGGTTCCGTACGTGCGTGATGGTGCACGGATAGAGGGCGTTCACCACCTCACCCCCAGGGCCGCCGCGGCCTCGACCCCCGAACGGCAGCCGTCCTCGTGGAACCCCCAGCCGTGGTACGCCCCCGCGTAGGCGGTGACGGGACCGGAGAGGGCGGGCAGCCCGGCCTGGGCATCGACGGACTCGGGTGTGTAGACGGGGTGCTCGTAGACCATGCGGGCGCGTACGGAGGCGGGGTCGACGCGGTCGGAGCCGTTCAGCGTGACCACGAAGGTCTCGGGCGCGTCGAGCCGCTGGAGCCGGCTCATGTCGTAGCTGACGGTGACGTGGTCGGCGTCGGCGGCGCACGAGGGCATCAGGTAGTTCCAGGAGGCCCTGGCCCGCCGGGCGCGCGGCAGCAGCGTGGTGTCCGTGTGCAGCAGGGTCGGGTTGCGGGAGTACCGGAACGCGCCGAGCGTGCCGCGCTCGGCGTCGGTCGGGTCGATGAGCAGCCGCAGCGCCTGGTCGGGGTGGGTGGCGATGACGACGGAGTCGTACGGGGTTCTCGTGCCGTCCTCGGTGGTGACGTCGACGCCGTCCGCGTGCCGGGTGATCGCGCGTACCGGGGTCGAGGTGTGCACGGCGGTGAGCTGCTTGACGAGGAGGTCGACGTAACCGCGCGACCCGCCGGTGACGGTGCGCCAGACCGGGGAGTCACCGAGGGTGAGCATGCCGTGGTGGGCGAGGAAGCGGAAGAGATAGCGGGCCGGGTAGCGCAGGGCGGTGACCGGGTCGCAGGACCAGACGGCGGAGACCATGGGCGTGAGGAAGTGGGCGTGGAAGTAGGGCGAGAAGCGCCCGCGCCGGGCGAACTCCCCCAGCGTCATCCCGCTCGCCCCACCCGTCGCGCCCGTCCCACTGTCCGGCAGTTCCAGGAGGGCCCGGGCCGCGCGGTGGAAGCGCGGCACCTCGGCGAGCATCCGCAGATAAGGGCCGCGCACGGCGGAGCGCGGCTGTGCGAGCAGCCCGGCCGGTCCGCGCGCCCCGGCGTATTCGAGGCCGCACCCCTCGCACCGTACGGACATCGACATCTCGGACTCCTGGGTGGCGACGCCCAGTTCGTCGAAGAGCCGCAGCAGGTGGGGGTAGGTCCGGCGGTTGTGCACGATGAACCCGGAGTCGACGCGGTGCACCCGGCCGTCGGACGCGGTCAGGTCATGCGTGTGGGCGTGGCCTCCGACGCGGTCGTCCGCCTCGTACAGCGTCACCTCGTGGGCGTCCCGGAGAACGTGGGCGGCGGTCAGTCCCGCCACTCCGGACCCGACCACGGCCGTCCGCCGTCGTTCCCCTGCCATTCCGGCTCCCTCCGGTCCCTCAACACACAGGTCGGAGCACTGCTCAAGTGCTCCTCACCGTGCATTCGTGGCCGGTGGCGGGATGGATTGGTCGATCAGTGGATCTACTCCGAACGGGTGAATGAGGGCTCCGGACCAATCCGCCGGCCGACCGGCGTCGAACCCCTGGTGTGAGAGCAGACCGGAACGACGCGCGGCCGGCCGGGGCACTTCCGCCCCGCCGGTCCCGCCGGCCGCACGCCCCACTCCCCTTTTCTCTTCTCTTTTTCTCTCCGCACCAGACCTTCGATCCAGGAGAAACGCCATGAACACGCTCCTCTTCCGCCGCGCAGCCGTCGCCGTCTCCGCAGCGGCCGTGCTGCCGCTCGCCCTGACCGCCTGCTCGTCGGACGACTCCTCCAAGGACTCGGCGGCAGGCTCGACGCCCAGCTCGTCCGCCCCGGCGAGCCCCTCGGCCGATGACTCGGCGTCCATGGACGAGCCGTTCGGCCCGGCCTGTTCGTCGGTGCCGACGGAAGGCGCGGGCTCGTTCGACGGCATGGCGAAGGACCCGGTCGCCACGGCCGCCTCGAACAACGAGGAGCTGTCGACGCTGGTGGCCGCCGTGAAGCAGGCAGGCCTGGTCGACACGCTCAACAACGCGGAGAACATCACGGTGTTCGCCCCGACCAACGACGCCTTCGCCAAGATTCCGAAGGCCGACCTGGACGCACTGCTGGCGAACAAGGCCGAGCTCACCAAGGTCCTCACCTACCACGTGGTGGGCGAGAAGCTGACGCCGCAGCAGCTGGAGAAGGGCTCCTTCGACACGCTGGAGAAGAGCAAGCTGACCACGGCCGGCTCGGGCGTCGAGTACACCGTGAACGACGCGTCGAAGGTCGTCTGCGGCAACGTCCCGACGGCCAACGCGACGGTCTACATCGTCGACTCGGTCCTGATGCCCCCGAAGTAGCCCCGACCGATCCCCCACGACGAGGGGCGGGGAGCCACGGTGTACTGCGGCTCCCCGCCCCTCGTCGTGGGACAGCCCTTAGCCTGACCGGATGACACACCGTGAACCCCTGGGCCGTGGCGACCGCGTGGCCGGAGCCGTGGTCGGGTCCGCCGCCGGGGACGCGCTCGGCGCCCCGTTCGAGTTCGGCCCCGCCGGTGTGTTCACCGCCCGCTTCCCGGACGGCGTCGGGACGCTGTGCGGGGGCGGCGGCTGGGACCCGGGCGAGGCGACGGACGACACGCAGATGGCCGTGCTGGTCGGGGAGTCGCTGCTGGAGCGGGGCGGCCTGGACCTGCCGGACGTGTTCGACCGGTTCCGGAGGTGGGCCGCGGGCGGGCCGAAGGACATCGGCCTCCAGACCGAGGACGTGCTGACCAACGGCGAACCGTGGGACCTGGCGGCGGCCCTGCACTTCCAGCTCAACGGGCGGGCCGCGGGCAACGGTTCACTGATGCGGGCGACCACGTCGGCGGTGTACTTCGCGCATTCCGGCCGCCCGGCGACGATGGAGGCGGCCCGCCGGATCGCGGCGCTGACCCACGGCGACCGGGCGGCCTGGGAGGGCACCGCCATCTTCCACGAACTGATCCGGGTCGCGCTGGCGGGCGAGGACCCGTTCGCCGCCCTCCCCGCGACGCTGGCCGAGGTCCACGCCGGCCACCGGGCCCGCTGGGCGACGGTCCTGGCCCCCGACTGGCACCCGGGCCTGGCGACCGAGTTCAACGG
This sequence comes from Streptomyces sp. CA-278952, assembly GCF_028747205.1. Lineage (NCBI taxonomy): Bacteria > Bacillati > Actinomycetota > Actinomycetes > Kitasatosporales > Streptomycetaceae > Streptomyces > Streptomyces sp. CA-278952. The sequence goes on along the minus strand of NZ_CP112880.1, from coordinate 6,791,707 downwards.
CGCGGTGTGGCCCTGCCTGGGCACGGCGCTCTGGGCGCTGCGCACGACGGACACCTTCGAGCGGTCCCTGGCGGCCGCCGTCGACGTGGGCGGGGACACCGACACGGTGGCAGCCGTGACGGGTGGCCTGGCGGGAGCGGTGTACGGCATCGGAACGGTCCCCGCCCGCTGGACCGAACCCCTGCACGTACCGCTGCCCGGCTACGGGGACCGCCGGCTGACCAGGGGGGACCTGCGCACCCTGGCCGGCCGGCTGGACTCCGAGGGGCCTCGGATCATCTGAGAACCCCACCAAAAACAACATCGCCCGAAAAGTACACATAAGTGCCGGATAAGAGCACTATGGGGGTGAGGGTGCCTGCCGCATCCATCCGCACGGCGGCGGGACCCGCGCGACGAAGGAGACGACATCTCATGAGCAACGTCTCACACGCGAGGAGTGACATATCGGGCCACCCCGATGCCTCCGAAATGCGTGCGCGGTACGACCGGGTGATGGGCGGTCGCGATGTGGCGCTGGTGGACGCGCCGGTGTTCCTCGTCGGCCTCTACTGCGCCGTTTCCCCGTGGGTGCTCCACTTCACGGCCGGCCAGCCGGCCCTGGTCACGCACAACCTGGTGATGGGCATCGCCATCGCGGTACTGGCTCTCGGCTTCACGGCGATGCCGGAGCGCATGTACGGCCTGAGCTGGGCGATCTGCGCCATGGGGGCGTGGATCATCGTGTCGAGCTGGGTGGTGGGCAGCAGCCCGGACGCCGGGATCGTGATCAACAACATCATCGTCGGCGGACTGACCGTACTGCTGGGCATGGTCTGCGCGGGAGCAGCCGCCAAAACCCGCAGAACCTGACCCGGACGCGCCCCGACAGCCCCCGCCCCTCTTCGATCCCGCTCAAGCCCCTCCGGCGGCCGTATCCCAGCCCCTCCGGCGCTTGAGGAGCGGGGCCCGGGGCGGAGCCCCGGTTTCGGGAAGGGGCGGGTAGGGGAACAAGCCCGCCGCAGGCGCACCCGCACGACCTGCCCTACCCCGCCCGCGCGCCCAGCACCGGCGTCAGCCGACAGAGCTGTACGCCACGACCCCCCGCAACACCGCATCCACCGCCTTGCGCGCGTTCTTCGCCACGGAACTCGCCTCCTCCCCCGCATCCCGGGGAGCCGCCGCGGCCACCTGACCCAGCACGTCGATCACCTGCTTGCACCACCGTACGAAGTCCCCCGCCGGCATCTCCGCCTCGCGCAGCACCTCGTCCAGCGTCCGGCCGGAGGCCCACATGTAGACCGCCCAGGCGAAGCCGAGATCGGGCTCGCGCTGCCCGACCCCTTCCGTCTGGTTGATCTTGAAGTCCTCCTCCACGGCGTCCAGCCGCCCCCAGATCCGCACCATCTCGCCCATGGCGACCTTGGCAGGACCGGACGGCAGCTTCGGCGCGACCGCGTCATCGGCCTGCCGCGCCTCGTACACCAGCGCCGAGACGCACGCGGCGAGTTCGGCGGGGTTGAGCCCCTCCCACACACCCTCCCGCAGGCACTCGCTGGCGAGCAGGTCCAGCTCCCCGTACAGCCGGGCCAGCCTCCGCCCGTTCGCGGTGACCTCGTTGCCCCGGAGGTAGTCCAGCTCGGTGAGGAGCGCGACGATCCGGTCGAAGGTGCGGGCGATCGTGTTCGTCCGCCCCTCGATCCGCTTCTCCAGCTGCCGGGTGTCCCGCTGCAGCCGGTGGTAGCGCTCGGCCCACCGCGCATGGTCCTCCCGCTCGTCGCACCCGTGGCACGGGTGGGCGCGCAGCTCGGTCCGCAGCCGGGCGATCTCGCGGTCGTCGGCGGCCGGCGCCCGCCCCTTGCGGTGCCGGTCGGGCACGATGTGCCCGGCCTTCGTCCGCAGCGCGGAGGCCAGATCACGCCGGGACTGCGGCGAGCGCGGGTTGAACGACTTCGGGACGCGCATCCGGTCCAGCGCCTCCACCGGCACCGGGAAGTCCATCGAGGCCAGCCGCTTGACCTGCCGCTCGGCGGTCAGCACGAGCGGACGCGGCCCGTCGTGGTGGTCGAGGCCCCGGTGTCCGTTGGCCCGCCCGGCGGGCAGCCCGGGATCCAGCACCAACGCCAGCCCCGCGAACTTCCCCGTCGGCACATGGATGACGTCCCCGGGCTTCAGCTTCTCCAGCGAGGAGGCCGCCGCCGCCCGCCGTTGCGCCGCGCCCTGCTTGGCCAGCTCCGTCTCGCGGTCCTTGAGGTCGCGCCGCAGGCGCGCGTACTCCTCGAAGTCGCCGAGGTGGCAGGTCATGCCCTCCTGATAGCCCTCCAGGCCCTCCTCGTTCCGCTGGACCTGGCGCGAGATCCCCACGACGGACTTGTCCGCCTGGAACTGGGCGAACGAGGTTTCCAGCAGCTCCCGCGAGCGGTGCCGCCCGAACTGCTGCACCAGGTTGACCGCCATGTTGTACGAGGGGCGGAAGCTGGAGCGCAGCGGATACGTACGGGTGCCCGCGAGGCCGGCCAGCGCCGTCGGGTCCATGCCGCGCTGCCACAGGACCACCGCGTGGCCCTCGACGTCGATGCCGCGGCGCCCGGCCCGGCCGGTGAGCTGGGTGTACTCGCCGGGGGTGATGTCGGCGTGCTGCTCGCCGTTCCACTTGACGAGCTTCTCCAGCACCACGGAACGCGCGGGCATGTTGATGCCGAGCGCCAGGGTCTCCGTGGCGAAGACGGCCTTGACCAGCCCCCGTACGAACAGCTCCTCGACGACCTCCTTGAAGGTCGGCAGCATGCCCGCGTGGTGTGCGGCGATGCCCCGCTCCAGGCCTTCGAGCCACTCGTAGTAGCCCAGGACGTGCAGGTCCTCGCCGGGGATGGACGCGGTCCGCTCCTCGACGATCTCCCGGACCAGCCGGCGCTTGTCCTCGTCGTTGAGCCGCAGACCGGCGTACAGGCACTGCTGGACGGCGGCCTCGCAGCCGGCCCGGCTGAAAATGAAGGTGATGGCGGGGAGCAGGCCCTCGTTGTCCAGCCGGTCGATGACCTCGGGCCGGCCGGGCGTCCAGATCCGGCCGCGCTGACGCCTCTCGCGCTCACGGTCTGCCTCGCGCACCATCTTGCCCCGGCGGCGGTCACGGGGGTTGTAGACGTTCTGGCTCTCCTGCCGGGCGAGACGGACCAGGTCGGGGTTGACCTCACGCCGTCCGGCGCCCCGGCCGCCGTGGTCGGTCGCCTCCTCGAAGAGGTCGTACATCTTGCGTCCGGCCATCACGTGCTGCCAGAGCGGCACCGGGCGGTGCTCGGAGACGATCACCTCGGTGTCGCCGCGCACGGTGTCCAGCCAGTCGCCGAACTCCTCCGCGTTGGAGACGGTCGCCGACAGGGAGACCAGCGTTACCGACTCGGGGAGGTGAATGATCACTTCCTCCCACACCGCGCCCCGGAAGCGGTCGGAGAGGTAGTGCACCTCGTCCATGACCACATAGCCGAGGCCGGACAGCGAGTGGGAGCCCGCGTACAGCATGTTCCGCAGGACCTCGGTGGTCATGACGACCACCGGCGCCTCGGAGTTGACGCTGTTGTCGCCGGTCAGCAGGCCGACCTTGTCGGCGCCGTACCGCTTGACCAGATCGGCGAACTTCTGGTTGGAGAGCGCCTTGATCGGGGTGGTGTAGAAGCACTTGCGGCCCTGCTCCAGGGCCAGATGCACGGCGAACTCGCCGACGATCGTCTTGCCCGACCCGGTGGGGGCCGCGACCAGCACCCCCTTGCCCGCCTCCAGGGCCTGGCAGGCCTCGATCTGGAACGGGTCCAGACCGAACTCGTACATCTCGCGGAAGGGCCCGAGGGCCGTCGCCATCTCGGCCGCACGGTCCCGAGAAGCCTGGTATCGCTCAGCTGGTGAGAGGTCCTCTGTCATCTTGCATACGAGCCTACCCGTCACCTCTGACACTCAGCGCGATCTTTATATGGCCCGGGCCGTTCCCTCCCCCGGGGCCCGGCCGGCGCCTGTTCAGCGCCCGGTGAGCACCCGCACGGCACCCGGTACGCAGGTGGCGGTGAGCGGCAGCGCGCCCAGCGGTTCACCGTCCGCGTACGCCGTGACCCCGGCCGCCGCCAGCTCGATGGAGGAGACCCGGTGCACGGTGACGGCGGGGTGAGTCAGGTGCGTGCCCTTGTAGACCCTCGGGAAGACCTTGAGGAGCGTGGTGCGGGTGCACGGCCCCACCACGGTCACGTCGAAGAGCCCGTCGTCCATCTCCGCTTCGGCGCAGATCCGCATGCCCCCGCCGTACGTGGTTCCGTTGCCGACCGCGATGAGGGTGGCCTCGATCTCGGTGACCTCTCCCCCGTCGAGCCGGATCCGGTACGGAATCGGCCGGAAGGCGGCCAGTTCGGCGAGGATCGCGAGGTCGTACCTGAACCGGCCGCCGACGAAGCGCATCCGGTTGCCCCGGTCGTTGACCCGGGAGTCGAAGCCGGAAGCGAGGACCGAGCCGAACCAACGGCCGCCGGCCCGCCCGAGGTCGATGTCGCGGTGACCGTTCTCCTTGAGCGCCCGCGCGGTCAGCCGTCCGGCGGCGGCCGGGTCGCGTATCGGCAGCCCCAGCGCGCGGGCGAAGTCGTTGCCCGTCCCGACGGCGACGACGCCGAGCGGGGTGGCGGTCCCGGCGACGGCCTGGAGGGCGAGGGACATCAGCCCGTCCCCGCCCACGGCTATCAGCGCCCCGGTGCCCGTCGCGACGGCCTCGCGGGCCCGGCGCAGGGCGTCGTCGGCGTCCTCGCCCAGCACCGTACGGACGGAGAATCCGGCGTCCCGCAACGCGGAAGCGGCCGGCTGCGCGGCGTGCGCGCCCCGGCCGCGTCCTGCGGTGGGATTGACGAAGAGGGTGATCTCGCTGGTCACCCTTCCGGACCCTACAAGGTCAGGTGATGTCGTCGTAACCGTTCAGCCGGTGCGATCCGGGACCGTCCGCCTCACCGGACGCCTGCCCCGGAAGTGCGGGGCGGGAGCCGGAGACACGCTCCACGCTCCCGACGGGCTCGGGCGTCAGATCGAGATCGGATGCCTCGTCGTCGCTGAGCTCGGCGTCGGGGTTGTTGCGGTTGCGCCGCTTGTCGTTCAGCAGGGAGAAGCCGACGGCGATGAAGTAGAGGACCGCGAGCGGCCCGGCGAGAAGCAGCATGGAGACCGGTTCGCCACCGGGGGTCGCGATGGCCGCGAAACCGGTGAGGCCCACGATCATCCCGCGCCACCAGCCGAACATCCGCTTGCCGGAGACGACACCGGTCATGTTCAGCGCGATGAGGAGCAGCGGCAGTTCGAAGGCGATGCCGAAGACGATCACCATGCGGACCAGCAGATCCAGATAGCTGTCGAGCTCGATCTGGTTCTGCACGTTCTCGGGGCTGAACCCGAGCATGATCTCGGCGGTCTGCGGCAGGATCGCGTACGCGAGGTAGCCGCCGGAGAGGAAGAGGGGGGCGCCCACGATGGCGAAGGCGTAGGCGTAGCGCTTCTCACCCTTGTGCAGGCCGGGGGCCACGAAGGCCCACAACTGGTACAGCCAGACCGGGGTGGCCAGCAGGACACCAGACATCAGGGCGACCTTGAGGGCGTTGGTGAACGGCGCCAGCAGGGTGTTGGTCTTCAGCAGCGCGCAGGGCTTGCCGTTGACGGCGACGACCACGCCGTCGTCGCACCCGACGGACTGAAGAAGGGGGCGCAGAAGGAAGTCGTAGATCTCCTTCTGGAAGAACGCCGCGACGGTCGTCACCACGACGATCGCCAGCACGGCCTTCAGCAGCCGGTTACGCAGCTCACGCAGGTGATCGAGGAGAGGCATCCGCCCCTCGTCGTCCTTCTCCTGCTTGCGGGCAGACTTGAGCAACCCACTTCCCTCGTCTCGTGCGGCGGCTGTCGGCGGAGCGCGTCAGCTGTCAGCTCTGGGTGGTGGGCTTGGCCTCGCTGACCGGGCGGGAGCTGGTGACGTCTCCCGGAGCGGCCTGGATGGTGCGCGCGGTGGTGGACTGCGGGGGCGTCGGGTCCTCGACGGTCTCCGTCGTGGGCGCGGCGGTCGTCGCGTCGTCCTTCTTCATGGCCTTGGCCTCGCTCTTGAGGATGCGGGCCGACTTGCCGAGCGAGCGCGCCATGTCGGGAAGCTTCTTGGCACCGAAGAGCAGCAGGATGACAGCGATGATCAGAACGATCTCGAGGGGCTTCAGATTGCCGATCATGTGCGACTTCCTTCTCACTGAGGCGGCTGGAGGGTGGGCTCGCTACCCGTTCGACCGGGCATAGGTCCGATCGTTGCGCTTGGCAGCGATCGTAACCCGCAGGGGTAAACGCGAGGCAATGCCCGTGCGTACTCCTGCTTGCGACCCGCACCTCCCTAGCCTGGGCCGACCCATGCAGCGTACCCCCCGGTGCGGTGGAACATCAGGCCTCAGGGTCCGTTATCGCAGGCCTTCGCCGGTGGTCGCGAGGCGGGTGGCCGCCCGTTCGAGGTCCTCGGACGCCCGGTTGATCCGCTCCGTGGTGACCGTGACCTGCCGGCCGAGACGCTGGGCCTCGACGAAGACCTTGACGCCGAGCACACCGAGCACGGCGATGCCCAAAAATCCCAGGGCGATGGCGAGCATGGGCCAGAACATACGGCGGTGCCTCTTCCTACGGGCTTCCTACGGGCTTCCTACGGGGCTCCCGACAGGGCTTCCAACGGGGCGGCGGCGGTCGGGTCGCTACAGGGCGGTGTGCAGGCGCAGCGTCCGTACGCCGCCGCCGGTGAGCAGTTCGATGATGCGCTCCCCGGCGGGCTTACGGACCGAGGCGTCGCACTCGGGGCAGGTGAAGGTGTAGAAGGTGGTGCGGCTGGTGGCGCCGACCGCGAGGCGCAGCGCCTCGGCGGCCAGCTCGAAGCGCCCGCGGCAGTCGGGGCAGGCGGCCCGGAAGCGCACGGCGGCGGGTACGGGCACCGGGACGGGTCCGGCGCCGGGCAGGGGCGCCGGGCGGATCCCGGTGGTGGTGGCCGGGAACAGGGGCGTCCGGTTCATCGTTGTCTCCCCTCCTCGGGTCTCAGACCGCGTCCTCGTAGGCGGCGAGTGCCTCGCGGGCGGCCTCGCGGGCGCTGTCCGCGAGTTCCGGCGGGGTGACGATGCGGCCGTCGCCGCCGAGACGCAGGACCAGCCGGCGCAGGGAGGCCGGGTCCGGGGTGCGCAGGGTGATCCGCAGGCCGCCGTCGGGGAGTTCCTCGGCGGAGTCGTGCGGGTAGTACTCCGCGACCCAGCGGCCGCCGGTGCCGACCTCGACGACGACTTCCGGGTCCTCGGCGGCGGGCTGGACCAGCCCCGCCGACAGGTCGCGCAGCTCCAGCTCGGGCGGGGCTGCGGGGGCGTCGAGGAGGCGGATCTCGGCGACCCGGTCCAGCCGGAAGGTCCGGCGGGCCTCGGAGAGCCGGCACCAGCCCTCCATATAGGTGTGGCCGACGGCGAAGAGCCGGATCGGGTCCACCTCCCGCTCGGTGAGTTCGTCGCGGGCGGGCGAGTAGTAGCGCAGCCAGAGCCGGCGGCGTTCGGAGATGGCCCGGTCGACGTCGGCGAAGACGCCGCCCTCCGCCTCGAAGGTCACCGAGAGGCGGGAGCTGGCCGCCCCCGACTCGCCTGCGGCCGTCTCCAGCTTGGCGGTGGCGCGGACGAGGGCGAGCCGGTCGCTCTCGCGCAGGCCGGGCAGGGTGGCGACGGCGCGGGCGGCGACGAGCAGCGCGGTGGCCTCGTCGGCGGCGAGGCGGAGCGGCTCGGCGACGTCGTCCGGGTTGTGCCACCAGATCCGGTCGCCGTCGGTGTCGATGTCGAGGAGGTCCCCGCCGCGGAAGCTGGTGCCGCACATGGGCAGGACGTCGAGGTCGGAGATCAGCTCGTCCTCGGTGATCCCGAAGGCCCGTGCCACGTCCTGGACGTGGGCGCCGGGGCGCTCGCGCAGATACGTCACCAGGGACAGCATCCGGCGGGTCTGGTCGATCGCGTTCGTGGCCATCGTTTCCCTGTCCCTAGTCCTTGGCCACGGCGCGGAGCCGGTCCACCACATCGGCCCGCAGATCGGCGGGTTCCTCCACGACGACGTCCGGGCCGAACTCGACGAGCCAGGCGTCGAGGCCGTGCCCGTACGGGATCTCCAGCTCGTCCCAGCCGTCGCCGCGTTCCCTCACGGCTATCGCGCGCGACCGCAGCGGGTAGCCGGCTCCGGCGCGCAGCCTGATCCGGGCGGTACGGGTCGCGGTCTCGCCGGCCCAGCTCTCGACGGTCTCGCGGACGGTGACGACGTCGGGCACCTCGGCGCTGAAGGCCCCGGCGCGGGAGCGGACCTTGCCGGTGATGCGGGAGAGCCGGAAGACGCGTTCGGCGCCGCGTTCGCGGTCCCAGCCGGCCAGATACCAGTGGCCGCGCCAGCATTCGAGGGTCCAGGGTTCGACCTGGCGCTGCTCGGGGCGGGCGGAGTTGGCCTTGCGGTAGTCGAAGGTGACGGGGCGCCGGTCGCGGCAGGCCAGCATCAGGGGTTCGAAGGCGGCCTCGTGGACGGGGATGCGGGGTTCCAGGGCGCTGTGGACCTCGTAGGCGTCCTCGGCCTCCGGCATTCCCGCGGCCCGCAGTTTCTGGAGGGCGCCGCTGGCGGCTCCGGCGAGGCGGGCCTGCTGCCAGACCTTGGCGGCGAGGCCGAGGGCCGCGGCCTCCTCGGCGTCCAGGGTGATGGGGGGCAGCCGGTTGCTGTCACGGCGGGCCAGGTACCCGGTGTCGCCGTCGAGGTTCTCCACGGTCTCGATGACGAGGCCGAGCTCGCGCAGATCGTCCTTGTCCCGCTCGAACATCCGGTTGAAGGAGTCGTCGGAACCCGCTTCGAGGTAGGCCTCGATGGATCCGCGGAGTTCGCGCTTGCTGAGTGGGCGCCGGGTCCCCAGCAGGCACAGCGCGAGGTTCATCAACCGCTCGGCCTTGGCAATCGCCATCGACGCCCTTTCTCTTGTTGCTCTACGACCGTCGACCGTACCGCCCCGGGGTGTGGGGACCAAAAGGCGGGCCGTCGGCCGGAGAGCGGTGGCGGGCCCGCCGGACAGCGGTGAGGGCCCCCGCCGTGCGGCGGAGGCCCTCATGCGCACAACCGGAACGGATCAGACCGCTACGAGGTCGCAGACGAAGATCAGCGTCTCGCCCGGGGCGATCTTGCCGCCGCCGGCGCCGCGCTCGCCGTAGGCGAGGTGCGCGGGGATGATCAGCTCGCGGCGACCGCCGACCTTCATGCCCTGCACGCCCTGGTCCCAGCCGGAGATGACCTGGCCGGCGCCGAGCTGGAACTGCAGCGGGGTGCCGCGGTTCCAGGAGGCGTCGAACTCCTCGCCGGTGGAGAAGGCCACGCCCACGTAGTGGACGGAGACGGTCTGGCCGGCCTGGGCCACCGCGCCGTCGCCCTCCCAGATGTCCTTGATCTGCAGGTCGGCCGGCGGCTCGCCACCCGGGAAGTCGACCTCGGGCTTCTCGATGCTCACGGAAACTGCTCCTCTAAATGATGAACTGGACAACCGGGACAGTCTTACACCTTGGCGAGGATGTCCACGGCGAAGACCAGGGTGGAGTTCTTCGGGATGGCCTGCTGCTGCTGGTCTCCGAAGGCCTGGTCCGGCGGGATGACGAGCAGCACCCGGCTGCCGACCTTCTTGTCGACCAGGCCGTTCTTCAGGCCCTTGAGGGTGACCTGGGACAGCGGGAAGGTCTGGGTCTTGCCCGTGGTGTACGTGTTGTCGAACTCCTTGGCGCCCTTCCAGATCATGCCGACGTAGTTCACGACGACACTGTCGGACTCCTTGACGACCTCGCCGTCGGACTCCAGGACGTAGTTGGAGACGAGCTTCTTCGGCGGGTCGCCCTTGGGGATGGTGACCGTCGGGGCCTTGCCGTCGGTTTTGACCCCGACCTTGGGCAGGTCGACGTTGTCCTGGGCGACCTCGGTGCCCTTGGCCGAGGCCGGGACCTGGGTGGCCTTCAGGATGTCGACGACGAACACGAGCGTGGCGTTGGCCTTGATGTCGCCCTGGCCCTGCTCGCCGTAGCCGAGCTCCGGCGGAATGACCAGCTGGACACGGCTGCCGACCTTCTGGCCGACCAGGCCCTTGTCCCAGCCCTGGATGACCATTCCGGCGCCCAGCGTGAGGTCGAAGGGCTGCTTGCGGTCGAAGCTGTTGTCGAACGGCTTGGTGGAGTCCCACGCCTGGCCGAGGTAGTTGACCTGGATCGCGTCGCCGTTCTTGAGCTTCGCGCCGTCCCCCTCGCTGAGGACCTCGGTCTTCAGCTCCTTGGGCGGGTCACCCTCACCCTTGGAGAGGGTGGGCTTCTCGCCGAACTTGGCGCCCGCGGTGATCGCGGGGACGCCGTTCTTGGACGAGGCGGAGTCGGAGGCCTTGTCGTCGCTACCGCACGCCACTGCTGTCAGCAGCAGGAGGGGGGCGAGAAGAAGGCCGGCAATTCGGCGCACTGGTTCCTCAGATCTCAGGGGGCACGGTGAATCGGTCCCGCAACACTCTAGGCCCTTTGATCCGATGGAGGCCGGACCCCGCACGGACGGCCCCGGCCCCCAGGACCGGTGGGTCCTGGGGGCCGGGGCCGTGCCGCGGTGACGCCGGCTCACATGCCGGCGATCAGCTTCTCCACCCGCTCGTCCACGGAACGGAACGGGTCCTTGCACAACACCGTGCGCTGCGCCTGGTCGTTGAGCTTGAGGTGGACCCAGTCGACGGTGAAGTCCCGCCGCTGCTCCTGGGCCCTGCGGATGAAGTCGCCGCGCAGCCGTGCCCGGGTGGTCTGCGGGGGCACCGACTTGCCCTCGAAGATCTTCAGGTCGTTGCAGATGCGGGCGGTCTGCCCCTTGCGCTCCAGGAGGTAGAAGAGGCCTCGGCGGCGGTGGATGTCGTGGTAGGCGAGGTCTATCTGGGCGACCCGCGGATTCGACATGGTCATGTTGTGCTTGGCCCGGTACCGCTCGATGAGCTTGTACTTCATGACCCAGTCGATCTCGGTGTCGATCCGGTCGAGGTCCTCGGCCTCGATCGCGTCCAGGGTGCGGCCCCACAGCTCCAGGACCTGGTCGACGGTGCCGGTGCGGATGCCCCGGCGCTCGACGAAGTCCACGGCCTTCTCGTAGTACTCCCGCTGGACCTCGATGGCCGAGGCCTCCCGGCCGCTGGCCAGGCGCACCTTGCGCTGCCCGGTGAGGTCGTGGCTGACCTCGCGGATCGCCCGGATCGGGTTCTCCAGGGTCAGGTCGCGCATCACCGTGCCCGCCTCGATCATGCGGAGCACCAGGTCGGTGGCGCCGACCTTGAGCAGCATGGTCGTCTCGGACATGTTCGAGTCGCCGACGATGACGTGGAGGCGGCGGTACCGCTCGGCGTCGGCGTGGGGTTCGTCGCGGGTGTTGATGATCGGCCGGGAGCGGGTGGTCGCGGAGCTGACGCCCTCCCAGATGTGCTCGGCACGCTGGCTGACGCAGTAGACCGCGCCGCGCGGGGTCTGGAGCACCTTGCCCGCACCGCAGATCAGCTGCCTGGTGACGAGGAACGGAATGAGGATGTCCGCGAGCCGGGAGAATTCTCCGTGGCGGGCGACGAGGTAGTTCTCGTGGCAGCCGTAGGAGTTTCCCGCCGAGTCGGTGTTGTTCTTGAAGAGATAGACGTCGCCCGCGATTCCCTCCTCGTGCAGGCGGCGTTCGGCGTCGACGAGCAGGCCTTCGAGAATGCGCTCGCCCGCCTTGTCGTGCGTGACCAGTTCGGTCACGTTGTCGCATTCGGGGGTTGCATATTCCGGATGCGATCCCACGTCGAGGTAGAGGCGGGCGCCGTTCCGCAGAAAGACATTGCTGCTGCGGCCCCATGACACAACACGGCGGAAGAGGTAGCGCGCCACTTCGTCAGGTGACAGTCGGCGCTGTCCCCTGAACGTGCACGTGACGCCGTACTCGTTCTCCAGCCCGAAAATGCGGCGGTCCATGACTGAACATTACGCCTTATGGCCTGAGCTGAAACCGGGTTCGACGGCTCCGTTTCGATCATTTTCCGATCCCGTCACGACGGCGGGCGTACGGGAAGGGGGCGCGAGGACGTTCCCGGTGGCCAGGAGGACCACCAGGGCGGCCACTCCCCCGGCCCCGGCGACGGCGAAGCTCCAGGCGGTCGAGCCGAGTTCGACGGCCGGTCCCGCGACGGCCGTCCCGGCCGCCGCGCCCACGCCGAACGTGGTGACGAGCCAGGAGAACGCCTCGGTCACCGTGCCGCGCGGGGCGTGCCGGTCGACCACGATGAAGGAGCAGGCGATGGCCGGTGCGAGGAACACTCCGGCGAGGGCGGCGAGGGCGGTCATGACGGGCACCGAGGGGGTGAGCGTCAGCGGCAGATAGCCCAGTGCCAGCAGCCCGACGATGAACCGCAGCCGCTTCTCGGGGGCGCCGGCCCACTGCCGCGCCCCGTAGCCGAGTCCGCCGATCAGCGCGCCGAGCCCGAGTGCGGCCATCAGCCACCCGTACACCGATTCCCGGCCGTGGTCGTCCGCGTACGCCACCCCGGCCACCGTGATGGAGCCGAGGGCGAGCCCGACGAAGAAGAACGCGCCGAGCAGGGCGAGGAGTCCGGGCGAGCGCAGGGCGCCGAGCCAGTGCGCCTCGCGGGGCGCGGAGCGCCAGGTGCGCGAGGGCTCGGACAGGACGACCGAGAGGGCGCCGAGGACGCCGATGGCGTTGATGACGAGCAACGCGGCGGCAGGCGACCAGAGCGAGACGAGCAGCGTCACCAGGAGCGGGCCGACGGTGAACATGATCTCCTGCGCCACGGCGTCCATGGCGTAGGCCCGGTGCACCTGGCCCTCGCCCTTGAGGACGCTGGGCCACAGGGCCCGCAGGCCACCCTCCAGCGGGGGCGTGGCGACTCCCGCGACGATGACGGCGAGGTAGGCCAGCGGGAGCGAGGAGAGGCCGGTGACGGCCAGCAGCGACATGCCGAGCGCGGAGACCACGGCGGCCGGGAGCTGGACGCGGGGCTGCCCGTAGAGGTCGACCGCCCGGCCGAGCAGCGGCTGCCCGACGGCGGTGGCCAGTCCGTAGGCGGCGGCGAGCACACCGGCCAGGGTGTAGCTGCCGCCCTCCGCCCGGGTGAACAGCACGATCGCGATGTGCGCGGTGCCGTTGGGCAGCCGCCCCACCAGGGTGCCCGTCAGCAGCCGGGCGGCATGCCGCGCCCGGAGGATGTCCAGATATCCCGCGGCCATGTCCGCCCCTCTCCGCCCCGGCCGGCTGCGCCGCCCGAGGTGTTACGTATAACGTCGAGGTTCATACGTACCATGTGCGCAGTTCGCGGGTCCACCTCGCGGCGTTACGGAAACATCCCGCACGGAGGCACGAGTGACCAGCGCGCAGCAGCCCGTCCCCGCCCGGCCCACCAGCCGCGACGTGGCCCGTGCGGCGGGCGTCTCCCAGGCGACGGTCTCCCTGGTGCTCGGCGAGAAGTGGCCGGGCAGGGTGTCGGAGACCACGGCCCAGCGGGTCCGCGACACCGCGGCGGAGATCGGCTACCGGCCCAATCTGGCGGCGCGCAGTCTGCGGCTCGGCCGCACCAGGACCGCGCTGCTGGTGGTGCCCGCGCTCACCAACGAGTTCTTCGCGCGGGTGTACGCCGGGGCCGCGGAGCTCGCCGCCGGGCACGGCTTCGGCGTGGTGCTCTACCCCTCGCCCGACGGCACGGGCCCGGCCCGCGACCCGTTCGCCTCGGCCCGCGCCGCGCTCGACGGGGTCATCGCGTCCTCGATGGCAGCCGACGCGCTGGGAGCGCTGCACGGAGCCGATCTGCCGCTGGTGATGCTGGACAGCGACCCGTCGGACACCGGGCCCGCCGCCCATGTGAACCTCGACATCGCCGACGGGATGAGGCAGGTGACGGACCATCTGCTGGGGCTCGGCCACCGCCGCTTCCTGCATCTGGCGTCCGCCGTGGACACTTGGACCTTCGCGGTGCGCGCCCGGGCGCTGCACGGCGCGCTGGGAGCGGCGGGGGACGCGACGGTGCGCACGGTGCGCGCCCCGCTGGAGGTACGGGCGGGGCGCGAGGCGGCCGAACAGGCCCTGTCCGTCTCCGGTGACCGGCCCACCGCAATCATCTGCGACGACGACATCCTGGCCGCCGGGGCCTGCAAGGCGGCCCGCAGGCTCGGCCTGCGGGTGCCGGACGAACTGTCGGTCACCGGATTCGACGACCTGGCCCTGGCCACCGCGCTGGAGCCGGAGCTGACCACCGTGCGGCTGCCGGCGGAGCAGGTCGGGGAGCGCGGCATGGAGGCGCTGCTCGCGGTGCTGGACGGCCGCCCCGTCGAGCGGGGCGGTCTGCCGGTCCGGCTCGTCGTACGCGGCTCCACGGCGCCGCCGCCCGCCGCCCGGACATGACGGTGCCCCCGGGCCGGGACCCGGGGGCACAGCGCCCCGAGGGGCGCCGCTCGTCCCCTACTTGTCCGTCTCCTCCGTGGAGTCGGGAGCGTTGTCGGCACGGTCCGTGCCGTCCGCGATGTCGGTGTCCTCGGTGTCGGACGGGGCGTCCGTCGGCGTGCTGCCGGCGGCCTCCGTGTCCAGCAGCCGGGCCAGCTGGCGGCCGACGATCCGCTTGAACTTGCGCTGCTGGGGGCGGGTGCGGTCCAGGACCGCGACCTCCAGGCGCTCCGCGGGGATCTCCCGCTCGCCGCCGCCCGGCTCCCGCGAGAGCGCCTGGACGGCCAGCTTGAGCGCCTCGGCCAGCGTCATGCCGTCGCGGTGGCGCTGGTCGAGGAAGGTGCTGATCTGTTCGGAGTTGCCGCCGACCGCGACCGAGCCGTGCTCGTCCACGATCGAACCGTCGTGCGGCAGCCGGTAGATCTGGTCGCCCTCGGCCGCGCTGCCGACCTCGGCGACCACCAGCTCCACCTCGTACGGCTTCTCGGCCGCGCTGGAGAAGATGGTGCCGAGCGTCTGGGCGTAGACGTTGGCCAGCCCACGGGCCGTCACGTCGTCCCGGTCGTAGGTGTATCCGCGCAGATCGGCGTAGCGCACTCCGCCGATGCGGAGGTTCTCGTACTCGTTGTACTTGCCGGCGGCCGCGAAGCCGATCCGGTCATAGATCTCGCTGAACTTGTGCAGTGCGCGGGACGGGTTCTCGCCGACGAACACAATGCCGTCGGCATACTGCAGCACAACGAGGCTGCGACCACGGGCGATGCCCTTGCGGGCGTATTCCGCCCGGTCGGCCATGGCCTGCTGGGGTGAGACATAGAACGGCGTCGACACCGGCTATCCGTCCCTTTCTGTCAGTGACGAGTGCGTCTGGAGGCTAGGGGTCCGGATCAGAGCAGCGCGGCGCGCGGGCCGTCGGGCTGCTCGAGTCGGCGTTCCAGGATGGAGCGCGCGATCTCGGAGGACTCCTGGTCGGTCAGCCTCCGGAAGCCTTCGTCGGTGATGACGGTGACGATCGGATAGATGCGGCGGGCCACGTCGGGGCCGCCGGTCGCCGAGTCGTCGTCCGCCGCGTCGTACAGCGCCTGCACGACCAGGGTGAGGGCCTGCTCCTCCGTCAGGTCCTCGCGGTAGAGCTTCTTCATCGCGTTGCGGGCGAAGATCGACCCGGAGCCGGTGGCCGCGTAGCCGCTCTCCTCGCTGCGCCCGCCGGTGACGTCGTAGGAGAAGATGCGGCCCTTCTCGCGGTCGACGTCGTAGCCGGCGAAGAGGGGCACCACGGCGAGGCCCTGCATGGCCATGGCGAGGTTGCTGCGGATCATGGTGGAGAGGCGGTTGGCCTTGCCCTCCAGGGAGAGCTGGGCGCCCTCGACCTTCTCGAAGTGCTCCAGCTCCAGCTGGAACAGCTTGACCATCTCCACAGCCAGTCCTGCGGTGCCGGCGATGCCGACCGCGGAGTACTCGTCGGCCGGGAAGACCTTCTGCATGTCGCGCGAGGCGATCATGTTGCCCATGGTGGCGCGCCGGTCGCCGGCCAGGACCACGCCACCGGGGAAGGACGCCGAGACGATGGTCGTCCCGTGCGGCGCCTCGATGGCCCCCTGGAGCGGCGGCAGGCTCCGGTTGCCCGGGAGCATCTCGGGCGACTGGTCGGACAGGAAGTCCATGAACGAGGACGAACCCGGCGTCAGGAAGGCAGCTGGTAGACGCCCGGTGCTACGAGTGTTGGCTTCCACGCGTTTCCCTCCAGGTATGCGGTGGCCCTGCGCAGGAGAGTCAGGATCATCCCCCGACTTGCCGATGGCCGGATTGCCGTTGAAGCAAGTACGTACGCCACGGACCCTACCCGCCCGACGGGAGTGATCCACATGTTCGGAGGGGGTTATCCGCACCGATCCGGCGGGACCGGGAAACGGCCCCCGGATCGGCGGGCGGGGGGTGGCGACGCACGCCGTGGCGAACGCCGGCACCCCCTCCCCCGTTGTCTGCGCGTATGTCCGCGTGAGCTCCCGGAACACATCCGGGCGTTCACACTGACGAACTACTGTCCACCCTTTTGAACGAACGACCGAACGAAGTCCTCGGCGTTCTCCTCCAGGACGTCGTCGATCTCGTCCAGGACCGAGTCGACGTCGTCGCTCAGCTTCTCCTGGCGCTCCGCGAGGTCCTCGGACGCCTGCGCGTCCTGCGCCTGCTCCTCGGTCTCCTCGGTGGAACGTGTCGCCTTCTGCTGTCCGCCGCCGGTGTCCTTGGTCGCCATGTAGCTCACCCCGCTCGGTTCGAAGCAATCGAAGCTCTTGATCAGACCCTACCCACGGGGTCCGACATTTGACCCGGTAGTTGAGGCAACGCCCGCGCCTCAGGTGATTGATTCCCAGCCCGGAGGCCTTTCAGCCGCCCGACAGCACCCGGACCAGCTCCTCCGCCGTCCGGCACCGGTCCAGCAGGTCCTTGACGTGTTCCTTCGTGCCGCGCAGCGGTTCCAGGGTGGGCACCCGCTGCAGGGAGTCGCGATCCGGCAGGTCGAAGATCACCGAGTCCCACGAGGCCGCCGCCACATCGTCGGCGTACTGCTCCAGGCAGCGCCCGCGGAAGTACGCCCTGGTGTCCTCCGGGGGCTTCGTACGGGCCCTGGTGACCTCGTCCTCGTCCAGGAGGCGCTTCATCTTCCCGCGGGCCGCCAGACGGTTGTAGAGGCCCTTGTCGGGCCGTACGTCCGCGTACTGGAGGTCCACCAGGTGCAGCCGGGACGCGTCCCAGTCCAGCGCGTCGCGGCGGCGGTAGCCCTCCATGAGCTCCCGCTTGGCGATCCAGTCCAGCTCGCCCGACAGGCTCATCGGATCGGTCTCCAGCCGGTTGAGGGTGTCCTCCCAGCGGACCAGGATGTCCTTGGTCTGCTCGTCGGCGTCCGCCCCGTACCGCTCGTCGACGTACTTGCGGGCCAGCTCGAAATACTCCATCTGGAGCTGGACCGCGGTGAGCGTCCGGCCGCTGCGGAGCGTGATCAGCTGCCGGAGGTCCGGGTCGTGGGAGACCTGGTGCAGGGTGCGCACGGGCTGGTCGACCGCGAGGTCGACATTGATGAAGGCGTCCTCGATCATGGCCAGCACCAGGGACGTGGTGCCGAGCTTGAGATAGGTGGAGATCTCCGAGAGGTTGGCGTCGCCGATGATCACATGGAGCCGGCGGTACTTCTCGGCGTCCGAGTGCGGCTCGTCCCGAGTGTTGATGATGGGACGCTTGAGCGTGGTCTCCAGCCCGACCTCGACCTCGAAGTAGTCGGCGCGCTGACTGATCTGGAAGCCGTGCTCCTTGCCGTCCTGACCGATGCCGACCCGGCCCGCGCCCGTGACGACCTGGCGCGAGACGAAGAACGGCGTCAGATGGCGCACGATGTCCGAGAACGGCGTCTCCCGCTGCATGAGGTAGTTCTCGTGCGTGCCGTAGGAGGCGCCCTTGTTGTCGGTGTTGTTCTTGTAGAGGTGGATCGGCTGCGCGCCGGGGATCGCGGCCGCCCGCTCGGCGGCCTCCGCCATGATCCGTTCCCCGGCCTTGTCCCAGAGCACCGCGTCACGCGGATTGGTGATCTCCGGGGAGCTGTACTCGGGGTGCGCGTGGTCGACGTACAGCCGGGCGCCGTTGGTGAGGATGACATTGGCCAGGCCGATGTCCTCGTCGGTCAGCTGACTGGAGTCGGCGGTCTCGCGGGCGAGGTCGAAGCCTCGCGCGTCACGCAGCGGGTTCTCCTCCTCGAAGTCCCAGCGGGCGCGGCGCGCCCGGTGCATCGCCGCCGCGTAGGCGTTGACGATCTGGGACGAGGTGAGCATGGCATTGGCGTTGGGGTGGCCGGGGACGGAGATCCCGTACTCCGTCTCGATGCCCATTACTCGCCGTACGGTCATGCGGCCCTCCTTGCCCGGCGTCGGCCCCCTGCGGGGACGACGCTCAAGTACCGCTGCTGTGTCCGGTGCGTGTGTGCGGTGCCCGTCACCGCACTGCGCGACTCGGCGGTACCGCAGAGCCTAGAGCGCCTCTGCGCCGGTGGGGAGCTCCATTACGACATTGCTCCGGCACGGCCGGAACGGGGGAATGAAACCGGCTGCGGAGGCCCCTGGGGGCTTCCGCAGCCGGTCCGCGTATTACAGGTACTGGCCGGTATTGGCCACCGTATCGATGGAACGGCCGGTGTCCGCACCCTGCTTTCCGGTGACGAGTGTGCGGATGAAGACGATCCGCTCACCCTTCTTGCCGGAAATCCTGGCCCAGTCGTCCGGGTTGGTCGTGTTCGGCAGGTCCTCGTTCTCCTTGAACTCGTCCACGCAGGCCTGGAGGAGATGAGCGACCCGCAGCCCCTTCTGGCCCTGTTCCAGGAATGCCTTGATGGCCATTTTCTTTGCCCGGTCGACGATGTTCTGAATCATCGCGCCGGAGTTGAAGTCCTTGAAGTACAGAACTTCCTTGTCGCCGTTGGCGTACGTGACCTCCAGGAAGCGGTTCTCCTCGGACTCCGTGTACATCCGCTCCACGACGGACTGGATCATGGCGTGGGCGGCGGCCGGCCGGGAGCCGGTGTGCTCGGCCAGATCGTCCGCGTGCAGCGGGAGCCCCGGGGTCAGGTACTTCGCGAAGATGTCCTTCGCCGCCTCGGCGTCCGGACGCTCGATCTTGATCTTCACATCGAGACGGCCGGGCCGCAGGATGGCGGGGTCGATCATGTCCTCGCGGTTGGAGGCGCCGATGACGATGACGTTCTCCAGGCCCTCCACACCGTCGATCTCGGCGAGCAGCTGCGGGACGATGGTGTTCTCCACGTCCGAGCTGACGCCGCTGCCGCGGGTGCGGAAGAGGGACTCCATCTCGTCGAAGAAGACGATGACGGGGGTGCCCTCGCTCGCCTTCTCCCTCGCACGCTGGAAGACCAGGCGGATGTGCCGCTCGGTCTCGCCGACGTACTTGTTGAGGAGCTCGGGGCCCTTGATATTGAGGAAGTAGCTCTTCCCCGTGGGCTGCCCGGTGACCTCGGCGACCTTCTTGGCGAGCGAATTGGCGACGGCCTTGGCGATGAGGGTCTTGCCACAGCCGGGCGGACCGTAGAGCAGGATGCCCTTCGGCGGGCGGAGCTCGTGCTCCTTGAAGAGGTCGGGGTGCAGGTACGGAAGCTCGACCGCGTCGCGGATCAGCTCGATCTGGTCGCCCAGGCCGCCGATCTTGTCGTAGTCGATGTCCGGGACCTCTTCGAGGACGAGCTCCTCGACCTCGCTCTTGGGGACCACCTCGTAGACGTAACCCGACCTGGAGTCCAGGAGCAGGGCGTCGCCGGAGCGGATGGTGATGTCCAGCAACGGCTCGGCGAGCCGCACCACCCTCTCCTCGTCGGTGTGCCCGACCACCAGGGCGCGCTCGCCGTCCTCGAGGATCTCCTTGAGGGTGACGATGTCCCCGGCGCGCTCGAACTGCATGGCCTCGACCACGTTGAGCGCTTCGTTGAGCATGACCTCCTGGCCGCGCCGGAGGCCCTCGAGCTCGACACTGGGGCTGACGTTCACCCGGAGCTTGCGGCCCCCGGTGAAGATGTCGCAGGTGCCGTCCTCGTTGGCCTGGAGGAAGACGCCGAAGCCGGCCGGCGGCTGCGCCAACCGGTCGACCTCTTCCTTGAGGGCCACGATCTGGTCACGCGCCTCACGGAGCGTGTTGGCGAGCCGCTCGTTCTGTGCGGACACGCCTGCCAGGTTCGTCTGCAACTCGACGATCCGCTCTTCGAGAATCCTCGAGTGACGCGGAGAGTCGGCGAGCTTACGTCGCAGGACGGCGATTTCCTGCTCGAGATAGGCAACCTGGCCGGCAGGGTCCTCTGACCCTCGCGCGGGCCGGATGCCGCGGTTGATGTCGTCGTCGTGGGCTGCCACGGTCCTCACCTCCTCCATGGGGAGCTGGACGCTTCCTGACCCTACCTGGGTGGGTGGTGATTGAAACCCCTAGATCACAAAGACTGCGGGGTGTGTCCGATCTTCACCCTTGCGCTCTCCCTCACGTCAAGGGAATACCCACCCTTCGGCACCGGAAAGCCGCCGGTTGTATCGTCGAACTGTTCAACACCCGTCAGGGCTGGCTCCAATTGGTTCAGATACGCAGGAACGGCAGGACACATGACCGTGCAGCAGGACTCGCCGGGCGACAGTGACACGCAGGACCTGGAGGTCTGGATCGACCAGGACCTCTGTACGGGCGACGGCATCTGTGTGCAGTACGCCCCCGACGTCTTCGAGCTGGACATCGACGGCCTGGCATACGTGAAGAGCGGCGACGACGAGCTCCTGCAGAGCCCGGGGGCGACCACTCCGGTGCCGCTGCCGCTCCTCCAGGACGTCGTCGATTCGGCCAAGGAGTGCCCCGGGGACTGCATCCACGTGCGGCGCGTCAAGGACAGCGTCGAGGTGTACGGGCCGGACGCCGGCTAGCCGGCACGGGGGTTCGCGTCCCGACGTCGGCCGGAGCCTCGCAGTGCGCGCTCAGACGCTGCGCGCGAGCTCCCCGGAGGTGCGGACGAACGCCTTCCCCTTCCACCGCCAGGAGGCCTGTTCCTCCTGGTCGGGGCAGCAGCGGGGCACGTCGAGCGAGGAGTAGCCGAGCAGGGTCGCCGAGACGAGGCCGTCGCGTACGGCGAACTCCCCGACGGTCTTCCTGTCAGCGGGGTCCACCAGGGTCGCCACGACCCGGGGCGCGGCCCCGCTGCTCCGTGTCAGGACGTAGATGCCACCGGGCGGGGTCCCCGATCCGGCGGCGCAGTGCACCACGGCGACGGTTTCCGGCCGTCCGTCGCCGTCGAGGTCCCCGGAGGCCTTCTTCGCGACGGTCGTCCCGGCGCCGCCGCACTCCAGCGGGAACTCCACGCCGGCCGGGTCGGGAGCGGGCACGGGGGCGCCGTGCTGCGTGGTGGTCCGCTGCTCGGGGGCCGTGGCGGTCGCGGTGGCCGTACGGGGCTGGAGCAGCCCGGCCAGCGCGACGACCCCGGCCATCGCCGCGGCCGTGGCGAGCCAGTGCACCGGCTTGGCGGCGGTGTGGGCGAGGTCCGGGAGCGCGGGGGTCTGCACGCGGTCTGTCTCCTGATGGTTCCTGGAAGCCCGGTGAGGGGTGGGAACACCCTGAGGGGTGGCCAGCATCGTGCCACACCTCACATCCGGGCGGAACGGCGGGGCGACGAAAAGGCGCCGCCGCGCGGTTCCCCGGTCGGTCGGGGAACTGCGCGGCGGCGCCGGTGCGTTGGACGGATCAGCCGCGGTCGGCGGCGGGGCCTCCACGGCTCTGGCTGCCGGGTCCGTCGTAGTCGTCGCCGTAGGCGCCCTTGGACGGGCGGCGGCGGCGCAGCGGCGGCTCGACGCCGTCCGCGAGGCGGCGGGCGGTGACCAGGAAGCCGGTGTGGCCGATCATCCGGTGGTCGGGGCGGACGGCGAGGCCCTCCACGTGCCAGTTGCGGATCATCGACTCCCAGGGCTGCGGCTCGGCGAAGCAGCCGATCTCGCGGATGGACTCGACGGTGCGCGAGAGCTGGGTGGTCGTGGCGACGTAGGCGCAGAGGATGCCGCCGGGCACCAGGGCCTTGGAGACGGCCTCCAGGCACTCCCAGGGGGCGAGCATGTCCAGCACGACGCGGTCGACGTCGGTGTCGGAGAGGTTGTCCTGGAGGTCGCCGACGGTCAGCTGCCAGGCCGGGTGCGGGGAGCCGAAGTAGCGCTCGACGTTCTGCTGGGCGATCTCGGCGAAGTCCTCGCGGCGCTCGTAGGAGTGCAGCATGCCCTGCTCGCCGATGGCGCGCAGCAGGAAGGTGCTGAGCGAGCCGGATCCGACCCCGGCCTCCACGACGCGGGCGCCGGGGAAGATGTCGGCGAAGGCCAGGATCTGGCCGGCGTCCTTGGGGTAGACCACGGCGGCGCCGCGGGGCATGGACAGGACGTAGTCGGGGAGCAGGGGGCGCAGCGCGAGATAGGCGACGTTTCCCGTGGTGCGGACAACACTGCCCTCGGGAGCACCGATCAGCTCGTCGTGCGGGAAAGAACCCTTGTGGGTGTGGAAGTTCTTTCCGGCTTCGAGCGTGAAGGTGTAGTGACGGCCCTTGGGGTCGGTGAGCTGTACCTGGTCCCCGACCTTGAAGGGCCCACGTCGGCGGGCGGCACCGGTCGGTTCAGACATGTGACCAGCCTACCGGTGATTCCCGGGCCGCCGACCGCCCGGGCCGCGGCCGTCGAGCGCCCGGGAGGGCCGTCAGGCGCCGGGGCGGGCCATGGCCTTGACGAAGGCGCGCTCCACGTCGGCGGTGGAGAGGACTCCGTAGATCTCGCCGGTCTCCTCAAGGACCAGGTACTCGGTGGCGGGGGTGGCCTTGAGCCGGTCCAGGAGGGCTTCGCCGGCCAGTTCCGCGGGGACCTTCATGCCGTCGGTGAGGTCCTGGGCGAGGCCGCTGACGGCGACCCAGGGGCGGCGGTGTTCGGGGACTCCGACGATGGCGGCCTCGCGGACGACGCCCTTGGGGTTGCCCTGTCCGTCGACGACGACCAGGGCGCGGGCGCCCGCCTCGTTGGCCCGGCGCAGCGCTTCGGAGAGCGGGGTGGCGGACTCGACGGGGACGGCGCGGCGGGTCAGGGTGCGGGCCCGGAGGTCGGGCAGGTGCTCGCGGAGGCGGGCCATGCGCAGGCTGTTCCCGGCGCCGGTCCAGATAATGCCCGCGAGGATCGCGGCGAGCAGCGCGTCCATGACGGTCTCGACGCCGCCGATGTTCTGGGCGGTGCCGCCGAGTGCTCCGGTGTGGGTGAGCAGCGGCAGTCCGACGAGGACGACGACGGCGAGGCCGCGGCCGACCCAGGCGGCGGCGATGGTGCCGCTCATGGGCTTGCCGGTGATCTTCCAGACGACGGCGCGGAGCATCCGGCCGCCGTCCAGCGGCAGGCCGGGCAGCAGGTTGAAGGCGGCCACGATGAGGTTGGAGATCATCAGGCCCGCGACCAGGACGCCGGGGACGGTGCCGGGCTCGACGAACTGCATCGCGCCGTAGAAGACGCCGCCGAGGACCAGGGACAGGAGCGGTCCGACGAAGGCGAGGACGAACTCGCGGCCGGGTGTCTCGCTCTCCTTCTCGATCTCCGAGACGCCGCCGAAGAACTGGAGCTGGATGCGGCGGACCGGGAGCTTGTAGCGCAGCGCGACGACCGTGTGGGCCAGCTCGTGGACGAGCACGGAGGCGTAGAAGGCGATGGCGAAGAACAGGGCGACGAGGTAGCGGGCGGCGCCCAGCTCGGGCAGCACGCGGTCGAGCTGGCCGCCGAACACCCAGGTGATCAGCGCGGCGACGACGAACCAGCTGGGGGCGACGTAGACGGGCACGCCGAAGGGCCGGCCCATGAGCAGGCCGCCACCCGGCTCCGCGGGGCGTTTCGGCTTGCCGTTGTCGGGATCGGCGCCGGGGGCCGTTCCCCCTGCGCCGGGCTGCGGCCGCCCGTTGTCGCCGCTGTCGTCCACGGGGTCCCTTCGGTTCGGTGAGTGGCGTTTGCCACGATCATGCAGTGTGCGAGGGTCTGCCGTCGATGGTATGCCGCTCGTTGTCAGTGGCGGGCCGTAGGGTCTTCAGACATGACTTCCGTACCGCGGCCGCCCCAGCCGCCCTCGTCCCTGTCGCCGTCGCGGGCGAGCGATTTCATGCAGTGTCCCTTGCTCTACCGCTTCCGGGTCATCGACAAGCTGCCGGAGAAGCCCAGCGAGGCGGCTACCCGCGGCACACTTGTCCATGCGGTGCTGGAGCGGCTCTTCGACGCACCGGCGGCCGACCGGACGGCGCCGCGGGCGCGGGCGCTGATTCCCGGCCAGTGGGACCGGCTGCTGGAGTCGAAGCCGGAGCTGACCGGGCTGTTCGCCGGGGACACCGAGGGGGAGCGCCTGACGCGCTGGCTGGGTGAGGCGGAGCGGTTGGTGGACCGGTGGTTCTCGCTGGAGGACCCGACGCGGCTCGAGCCGGCGGAGCGTGAGCTGTTCGTCGAGACGGAGCTGGAGTCGGGGCTGCGGCTGCGCGGGGTGATCGACCGGGTGGACGTCGCGCCGAGCGGCGAGGTCCGGATCGTCGACTACAAGACGGGGAAGGCGCCGCGTCCGGAGTATTCCGACGGTCCGCTGTTCCAGATGACGTTCTACGCGCTGGTGATCTGGCGGCTGAAGGGCGTGGTGCCGCGCCGCCTCCAGCTGGTCTATCTGGGCAGCGGGGACGTGCTGACGTACGACCCGGTGGTGGCGGACCTGGAGCGGGTGGAGCGCAAGCTGCTGGCGCTGTGGGACGCGATCTCGCTGGCGACGGAGACCGGTGACTGGCGGCCCCGGCCGACGAAGCTGTGCGGCTGGTGCGACCACCAGGCGGTGTGTCCGGAATTCGGCGGGACTCCCCCGGTATACCCGCTGTCGGTCCGCCCTGCGGATTCGGGTGAGGATGGCCAGGGCAGAATGGGACCGGTCCAGGCCGAGGCCGGCCGTGCCGTGGCCCTTGAGGGCCCTTAAGGAGTTCCTGTGGCGATCCGCGTCCTTCTGGTCGATGACCAGCCTCTGCTGCGCACCGGTTTCCGGATGATTCTGGAGGCCGAAGGCGATCTGGCGGTGGTCGGTGAGGCCGGTGACGGTCTGCAGGCCATCGATCAGGTGCGGGCGCTGCAGCCCGATGTGGTGCTGATGGACATCCGGATGCCGCGGATGGACGGCGTGGAGGCCACGCGTCAGATCAGCGGCCCCGGGAAGGACGGACCGGCGAAGGTGCTGGTGCTGACGACCTTCGATCTCGACGAGTACGTGGTGGAGGCGCTGCGCGCGGGGGCGAGCGGCTTCCTGCTGAAGGACGCTCCGGCGGTGGAGCTGGTGCAGGCGATCCGGGTGGTGGCGGCGGGCGAGGCGATGCTCGCGCCGAGCATCACGCGCCGGCTGCTGGACAAGTACGCGGATCACCTGCCGTCCGGTGAGGACCCGGTGCCGGACGCCCTGCACACGCTGACGGACCGTGAGGTCGAGGTGCTGAAGCTGGTGGCGCGGGGCCTGTCCAACGCGGAGATCGCGGCGGATCTGTTCGTCAGCGAGACGACGGTCAAGACACATGTGGGCCATGTGCTGACGAAGCTGGGGCTGCGCGACCGGGTGCAGGCCGCGGTGTACGCGTACGAGAGCGGGCTGGTGCGCCCCGGCGCGCAGTAGCGGCCCGGCACACCCGCCCGCACCACCACACGCACACGCACACGCACACGACGAAGCCGTCCGGCCCGTCCCCGTCCTGGAAACAGGAGAGGGGCGGGCCGGACGGCTTTCCGGCCGGGTATCAGACGCTGGGCCGGTTGAGCTCCCAGAGCTGGAGTTCGGAGGTGGCGCTGACGGAGCGCTCCACGCCGGCGATCCCGTCGCGGGAGGCCACGTACTGCTTGCCCTGCCAGATCGGCAGCACCGGAACATCGGTCGCGACGATGTCCTGGAGCTTCTCGTAGGTGGCGCCGGCGGCGGCGCGGTCGGTCTCGCGGCGGGACTGCGGGATGAGGACCTTCTGCGCCTCGCGCGACCGGTAGGGCGAGTTGAGGAAGTTGTTCTCGTCCAGGAAGGGCGCGGTGTAGTTGTCCGGGTCCGGGAAGTCGGGGAACCAGCCCATGCCGTAGGCCGCGTAGTCGCCGCGCTTCTGCTCGGGGCGGTACTGCGACCACTCCTTGCCCTGGACGGAGACGTCGAAGAGGCCCGAGCTGTTCAGCTGCTGCTGGATCGCCTTGAACTCCTTGGCGGTGGCCGGGCCGTAGTGGTCGCTGGTGTAGTGCAGGGTGAACTTGACCGGCGTCTTGATCCCGGCGTCGTCGAGGATCGCCCGGGCCTTGGCGGTGCTGGGCTCGCCGTACTTGTTGAAGAAGGCGTTGGTGTGCCCGGCGATGCTGGACGGGATCAGGGAGTAGAGCGGTTCGGCGGTGGTGCCGTACACCTTGCCCGCGATCGCGCCCCGGTCGACGAGCTGCGCCATGGCCTGCCGGACGGGCTTGCTGACCGAGGGGTCCTTGGTGTCGAACCCGACGTAGCTGATGGCCAGGCCGGGCAGCTCGGTGAGCTCGATGCCCTCCTCCGGCTCCACGAGCATGTCGCGGGCCTGCTGGGGCGACATCGCCCGGGTCATCATGTGGATCTTCTCCTCGTCGAGCGCCTTGCCCATGGCCTCGGCGTCGGGGAACAGGTCCATCTCGACCTTGTCGTTGAGGACCTTGAGCTCGCCCTTGTACGAGGGGTTCTTGGTGAACGCGATCCTGACGACCCGGCCGTCCTCGACCCGCGGCTTCATGGTGTACGGGCCGGAGCCGTTCACCTGGAAGCCGGTGCGCCCCTCCTTCGCCGGGTACTGCGCCTTCGGGACGATGCCGGCGGCGGGGGTGGCGAGCTTGTACGGGAAGGTCGCGTCGGGGGTGTTCAGGTGGAAGATCACCTGGTCGTCGCCCTTGGTCTCGATCATGTCGATGTTGGCGAGCAGGCCGACCGGCCCGCTGTCCGCGTCGATGTCGATGACGCGCTGGATGGAGTGCTTCACGTCCTCGGCGGTGACGGCCGTCCCGTCGGCGAAGGTGAGGCCCGCCCGCAGGGTGCAGCGGTAGCTCTCGTTCGCGGTGTCGGTGAAGGTGCAGCTGCGGGCGGCCTCGGGCACCGGCTCGCCGCCGCCGCCCGGCACCGTGGTCAGGGTCTGCACGGTCTGCCGCAGGACGTTCCAGACGCCCGCCTCGTAGCCGATGGCCGGGTCGAGCGGCGCGGGGTTCTCCTTGGAGGCCACGAGCTGGTCCGTGGTGCCGACGACGATGGCTCCGTTGCCACCGGCGCCGCTGTCCGTGCTGCCGCAGGCGGCGAGCACGGGGGCGAGCAGGCCGACGACGGCCGGCAGCACCAGGGTCTTGCGGTTCATCTGGGCGTTCTCCCTCGTCCCGGCAGGTGAGGAATCAAAGCTAGTAGCCGCGGGTGGTGCCTCCGACCGTCCGGCGGACGGCTCCCGTTCCCCCGGCGACCGGATGGAGCGACATACGCTCACCATTACGGACAGCTCGCCCGATCCCGGCGGCCCACCGGAGGCCCACAGGTGAGGAAGGTCACCTGTCGGGCCTCTTCACAGATGAGCCTCGCAGCTGATCCACATCCACGGAACGTTGTCGGAACGCACACGGGGACGACCAGAAAATCCGCTGTTCGTTCACAAGTGCGCGCGCCGGGCGCGGGTGCGCGCCCGGCGCGGGTCAGCCCGTTCCGCCCGCCTGGGTGATGAGCTTGCGCAGGAAGGCGAGGTCGACCTCTTCGAGGGAGCCGACGACCACGCGTCCGGCCGCGGGCGCGATCGGGGCGACGGACGGCACGGCGACGACCCGGCAGCCGGCGGCCTCGGCGGCGGCCACCCCGGTCGCCGTGTCCTCGATGACGGCGCAGCGCCAGGGATCGGCGCCGAAGCCCGCGGCCGCGGTGAGGTAGGGCTCGGGGTGGGGCTTGGTCCGGGCGACCTCGTCCCCGGCGACGGTGAGAGCGAAGTGGTGGTGGCCCACCGATTCCAGCACCCGGTCGATGATCCGGCGGTGGGAGGCGGAGACGAGCGCGGTGGGCACCTCGTACGCGGCCAGCTCGGCGAGCAGCCGCTCGGCGCCCGGCATCAGCGGCACCCCCCGCTCGATGCGCTTCTCGAATCCGTCGTTGAGCAGCACCGTCAGGTCGTCCAGCCGGATGTCGGCGCCGGTGACGTCGATGAGATAGCCGGCGCTGCGGGTCATCGGGCCGCCGACGACCACGTCCCGCCAGGCCTCGTCCAGCTGGTGCCCGAGACCTGCGAAGACCTCCTTCTCGACGTCCCACCAGAAGCCCTCGGTATCGACCAGGGTTCCGTCCATGTCGAGAAGGACCGCCTGCAGGGCGGCGCCTTCGGCCGTGCGGGTCAAGGACGCGGGGACCGTACTGGTCATCCGGCACACCTTCCGTAAGGGACGAGAAGGCCGGCCGCCATTCCCGGAAAACGGGAGGGCGACCGGCCTGCACTGGACCGACCAGTGTACGACGTGTCCGGCCGCGGCGCGCGGAGGGCGCGAGGCCGCGGAGGGAATACGGAGTCAGCGCGCGTTGAAGTACTTCGCCTCGGGGTGGTGGATGACGATGGCGTCGGTGGACTGCTCCGGGTGGAGCTGGAACTCCTCGGAGAGGTGCACGCCGATCCGTTCCGGCTGGAGGAGGTCGGCGATCTTCGCCCGGTCCTCCAGATCCGGGCACGCCCCGTAACCGAGCGAGAACCGTGCGCCGCGGTACTTCAGCGCGAACATGTCCTCGACGTCCGCCGGGTCCTCCCCGGCGAAGCCGAGCTCGCTGCGGACCCGCGCGTGCCAGTACTCGGCGAGCGCCTCGGCGAGCTGGACGGAGAGGCCGTGCAGCTCCAGGTAGTCGCGGTAGGAGTTGGCGGCGAACAGTTCGGCGGTGGCCTCGCCGATCCGGGAGCCGACGGTGACGATCTGGAGGCCGACGACGTCCTTCTCGCCGGATTCCTCGGGGCGGAAGAAGTCGGCGAGGCAGAGGCGGCGGCCGCGGCGCTGGCGCGGGAAGGTGAAGCGGGTGCGCTCGGAGCCGTCCTCATGGAGGAGGACCAGGTCGTCGCCCTTGGAGACGCAGGGGAAGTAGCCGTAGACGACGGCCGCTTCCAGGAGGTTGTTGGACTGGAGGTGGTCGAGCCAGCCGCGCAGGTGCGGGCGTCCCTCGGTCTCCACCAGCTCCTCGTACGTCGGCCCGTCGCCGGTCCGGGCCTGCTTGAGGCCCCACTGGCCCTTGAAGAGCGCGCCCTCGTCGAGCCAGGAGGCGTAGTCCTTGAGCGGGATGCCCTTGATCACGCGGGTGCCCCGGAACGGCGGCTCGGGGACGGGGTTGGTGGTGGAGACGTCCGAGCGCACCGAGCCCTCGGGCTCCTCGACCTCCAGCACCGCGGTGTCGGTGTTCTTCTTGGGTACCCTGCGCTGCTTGAGCTCGGGCAGGGCCGCTCCGGGCACGCCGCGCTTGACGCCGATGAGCGCGTCCATGAGGCGCAGGCCCTCGAAGGCGTCCCGGGCGTAGCGGACCTCGCCCTCGTAGATCTCGTGCAGGTCCTGCTCGACGTAGGCCCGGGTCAGCGCGGCGCCGCCGAGGATCACCGGGAAGTCGGCGGCCATCTTGCGCTGGTTGAGCTCCTGGAGGTTCTCCTTCATGATCACCGTCGACTTCACCAGGAGGCCGGACATGCCGATCACATCCGCGCGGTGCTCCTCGGCGGCTTCCAGGATCGCGGAGACGGGCTGCTTGATACCGAGGTTGACGACGGTGTAGCCGTTGTTGGAGAGGATGATGTCGACGAGGTTCTTGCCGATGTCGTGGACGTCGCCGCGGACGGTGGCGAGCACGATCGTGCCTTTGCCGTCGTCGTCGGTCTTCTCCATGTGCGGCTCGAGATGGGCCACCGCGGTCTTCATGACCTCGGCGGACTGGAGCACGAACGGCAGCTGCATCTGGCCGGAGCCGAACAGCTCGCCGACCACCTTCATGCCTTCCAGCAGCGTGTTGTTGACGATGTCGAGGGCCGGGGTGTCCTGGAGGGCCTCGTCGAGGTCGGCCTCCAGGCCGTTCTTCTCGCCGTCGATGATGCGGCGCTGGAGGCGCTCGTCCAGCGGGAGCGCCATCAGCTCCTCGGCCCTGCCCGCCTTCATCGACTTCATGTTGACGCCCTCGAACAGCTCCATGAGCTTCTGGAGGGGGTCGTAGCCCTCGGCGCGGCGGTCGTAGATCAGGTCGAGGGCGACCTTGACCTGCTCCTCCTCCAGCCGGGCGATCGGCAGGATCTTCGAGGCGTGCACGATCGCCGAGTCCAGGCCGGCCTTGACGCACTCGTCGAGGAAGACGGAGTTCAGGATGGTCCGGGCGGCCGGGTTCAGACCGAAGGAGATGTTGGAGAGGCCCAGCGTGGTCTGGACGTCCGGGTGACGCTGCTTCAGCTCGCGGATCGCCCCGATGGTGGCGATGCCGTCGCCGCGGGACTCCTCCTGACCGGTGCAGATGGTGAAGGTCAGGGTGTCGATGAGGATGTCGGACTCGTGGATGCCCCAGTTGGTGGTGAGGTCCTCGATCAGCCGCTCGGCGATGGCCACCTTGTGCTCGACCGTACGGGCCTGGCCCTCCTCGTCGATCGTCAGCGCGATCAGCGCGGCCCCGTGCTCGGAGGCCAGCGCACTGACCTGCGCGAAGCGGGACTCGGGGCCGTCGCCGTCCTCGTAGTTCACCGAGTTCAGCACGGCCCGGCCGCCGAGCTTCTCCAGGCCGGCGCGGAGCACGGGCAGCTCGGTGGAGTCCAGCACGATCGGGAGGGTGGAGGCGGTCGCGAAGCGGCCGGCCAGCTCCGCCATGTCGGCGACGCCGTCACGGCCCACGTAGTCGACGCAGAGGTCGAGCATGTGCGCGCCCTCGCGGATCTGGTCGCGGGCCATCTCCACGCAGTCGTCCCAGCGGGCCTCCAGCATGGCCTCGCGGAACTTCTTGGAGCCGTTGGCGTTGGTGCGCTCCCCGATCGCCAGGTAGGCGGTGTCCTGCCGGAAGGGGATGGTCTGGTAGAGGGAGGCCGCGCCGGGCTCGGGACGCGGGTCCCGCTCGGTCGGCGTGAGCCCCCGGGTCCGCTCGACGACGGCCCGCAGGTGCTCGGGCGTCGTACCGCAGCAGCCGCCGATGAGGGAGAGGCCGTAGTCCCGGACGAAGTGCTCCTGGGAGTCGGCGAGACCGTCGGGGCCGAGCGGGAAGTGCGCGCCGTCCTTCGTGAGGACGGGCAGGCCGGCGTTGGGCATGCACATCAGGGGCGTACGGGAGTGGCGGGCGAGGTAGCGCAGGTGCTCGCTCATCTCGTCCGGGCCGGTCGAGCAGTTCAGACCGATCAGGTCGATGCCCAGCGGCTCCAGGGCGGTCAGGGCGGCGCCGATCTCGGAGCCGAGCAGCATGACGCCGGTCGTCTCGAAGGCGAGGGAGCAGATCAGCGGCACGTGGACGCCGAGGGCGTCCATCGCCCGGCGCGCGCCGATGATGCTGGACTTGGTCTGCAGCAGATCCTGGGTGGTCTCGACGATCAGGGCGTCGGAGCCGCCCGCCAGGAGGCCCTCGGCGTTCCTCTGGTAGCCGTCGCGCAGGACGTCGTAGGTGATGTGGCCGAGCGAGGGCAGCTTGGTGCCGGGGCCGATCGAGCCGAGGACCCAGCGCTGCCGGCCGTCCTTGGCGCCGAACTCGTCGGCGACCTCGCGGGCGATCCGGGCGCCCGACTCGGAGAGCTCGAAGATCCGGTCGGCGATCTCGTACTCGTTCGCGGCGGAGTGGTTCGCGCCGAACGTGTTCGTCTCGACGCAGTCGACGCCGACCGCGAAGTACTCCTCGTGGACCGAGCGCACGATGTCGGGCCGGGTGATGTTCAGGATCTCGTTGCAGCCTTCGAGGTTCTCGAAGTCCTCCAGCGTGGGGTCCTGTGCCTGGAGCATGGTGCCCATCGCCCCGTCGGCCACCACCACACGGGTGGCGAGTGCTTCTCGGAGTGCGTCTGCGCGGGTCCGGCTGTCGGCGGCGGATGTCGGCAACGAGGCCATGGATGATCTCCCAGGGATGCGACGGCTGTCGGCTTTGCGTCCTTCTTGGGGAAGGCGCACCTCGTCAGCGTAGCCGGACACCGCCCGGGACCGTAGGGGCGTCCATGAGACGGACTGCATGCTGTGCGGGTGCGGCGCGTGGGGCCGGGTGGCGGGAACTTTCCCCCGGAGCCCGACGAAGGTCGGCATCGACCGATAGTGTTCAGCATTGTCGAACCGAGGTGGAGGAGTACGGCGCGATGGCCAAGAACATCCAGTCGCTGGAGCGGGCGGCCGCGATGCTGCGTCTGCTGGCGGGCGGCGAGCGCCGGCTCGGGCTCTCCGACATCGCCTCCTCGCTGGGGCTGGCCAAGGGCACCGCGCACGGCATTCTGCGCACGCTCCAGCTGGAGGGCTTCGTCGAGCAGGACGCGGCGTCGGGGCGCTACCAGCTGGGCGCGGAGCTGCTGCGGCTGGGCAACAGCTATCTGGACGTCCACGAGCTGCGGGCGCGCGCCCTGGTCTGGACGGACGACCTGGCCCGCTCCAGCGGCGAGAGCGTCCACCTCGGAGTCCTGCACCAGCACGGCGTACTGATCGTCCACCACGTCTTCCGGCCCGACGACAGCCGCCAGGTGCTGGAGGTCGGGGCCATGCAGCCGCTGCACTCCACGGCGCTGGGCAAGGTGCTGTCCGCGTACGACCCGGTGGCCCACAGCGAGGTCATGGAGGCGGACCGCCGCTCCTTCACCGGGCGCACCGTCACCGCCGCCGACGCCTTCGAGTCGATGCTCGACCTGATCCGGGCCCAGGGCTGGGCCGCCGACGCCGAGGAGACCTGGGAGGGCGTGGCCGCGGTGGCCGCCCCGATCCACGACCGGCGCAGGATGCCCGTCGGCGCGGTCGCCGTGACGGGCGCGGTGGAGCGGGTGGCCCCGGGCGGCACGCTGCGGCCCGAGCTGATCGCGGCCGTGCGCGACTGCGCCCGCGCGGTCTCCCGGGATCTGGGCGCCGGCCGCTTCTGACGGTCCGCACGGCCCGTCCCGCCCCTCCCCGTGCTCGGTTCCGAGCGGCGCCCGGCCATGCCCGGGACTCCCGGCGCCTCGCGGTAACGATCGCGTCGCGCACCGAGTCGTGGACCACAGAACCCTTGACGCTTCGTTCACTCGGGGGAAACACTGCCGTTCAACGGTCGGCATTGTCGAACGCCTAACGGCAATACGCGTTAGGGTGTGATGGTGCCAAGGGCCGGTCAAGCCCTTACAGGTGGGCTGCCCACGCTTCGTGGATACCCATCTGGGGCGCGGATCACCGGCGGGACCGGTGCTCCGCTCTCCCCTGGACGAAGGACAAAGGAGTCGCGGGTGTCCAGCTCCGACATTTTCATCGGCGAGACCATAGGTACCGCCGTACTCATCCTGCTCGGCGGCGGTGTCTGTGCCGCCGTCACGCTGAAGAGCTCGAAGGCCCGGGACGCGGGCTGGCTGGCCATCACCTTCGGGTGGGGTTTCGCCGTGCTGACCGGCGCCTATCTCGCCGGCGGCGTATCGGGCGCCCATCTCAATCCCGCGGTCACGGTCGGCCTCGCCGTCGAGGGCGGCACCGCGTGGGGCGACGTTCCCCTCTACCTCGGCTCGCAGCTGCTCGGCGCGATGATCGGCGCCCTGCTCGTCTGGGCGGTCTACTACGGCCAGTTCCACGCCCACCTGACCGACCCGGAGATCGTCGCGACCAAGTCCACCGACGAAGGCATGGTCGACCGGGCCGCCGCCCCCAAGGCGGGCCCGGTGCTCGGGATCTTCTCCACCG
Source organism: Streptomyces sp. CA-278952 (assembly GCF_028747205.1). NCBI lineage: Bacteria > Bacillati > Actinomycetota > Actinomycetes > Kitasatosporales > Streptomycetaceae > Streptomyces > Streptomyces sp. CA-278952. The sequence continues at coordinate 6,757,808 of NZ_CP112880.1, read as the reverse complement.
GTCCGGAGATCCGCAACGGCGCCCAGAACGTGATCACCGAGATCATCGCGACCGTCGTGCTGGTCCTGGCGATCCTGACCCAGGGCCTCAACGACGAGGGCAACGGACTCGGCACGCTCGGCGCGCTGATCACCGCCCTGGTCGTCGTCTCCATCGGCCTCTCGCTCGGCGGCCCGACCGGCTACGCCATCAACCCGGTCCGCGACCTCGGTCCGCGCATCGTGCACTCCCTGCTGCCGCTGCCGAACAAGGGTGGTTCGGACTGGGGCTACGCGTGGGTACCCATCGTGGGTCCGCTCATCGGTGGCGCACTCGCCGGCGGGCTCTACAACCTCGCCTTCGCGTAGACACCCTCCAGTCCGAGCCGCACCTCTTCACTTCACAGACTTCCGGGAGCACACCGTGACCGACGCACACACCACCGGCACCCACGGCACCGGGCCGTTCATCGCGGCCATCGACCAGGGCACCACCTCCAGCCGCTGCATCGTCTTCGACAAGGACGGCCGGATCGTCTCCGTCGACCAGAAGGAACACGAGCAGATCTTCCCGAAGCCGGGCTGGGTCGAGCACGACGCGACCGAGATCTGGGAGAACGTCCAGGAGGTCGTCGCCGGCGCCATCGTCAAGGCCGGCATCACCTCCGCCGACGTCAAGGCGATCGGCATCACCAACCAGCGCGAGACCACCCTGATGTGGGACAAGCACACCGGTGAGCCGGTGCACAACGCGCTGGTCTGGCAGGACACCCGCACCGACGCGCTCTGCAGGGAGCTCGGCCGCAACGTGGGCCAGGACCGGTTCCGCCGCGAGACCGGGCTGCCGCTCGCCTCGTACTTCGCCGGCCCCAAGGTCCGCTGGCTGCTCGACAACGTCGAGGGGCTGCGCGAGCGCGCCGAGGCCGGCGACATCCTCTTCGGCACCATGGACTCCTGGGTCATCTGGAACCTGACCGGCGGCACCGACGGCGGGGTGCACGTCACCGACGTCACCAACGCCTCCCGCACCCTCCTGATGAACCTGCACACCATGGCGTGGGACGCGAAGATCCTCTCCTCCATCGGCATCCCGGCCGCGGTGCTCCCCGAGATCCGCTCCTCCGCCGAGGTGTACGGCCACGCCAAGGGCGGCATCCTCGACGGCATCCCCGTCGCCTCCGCGCTCGGCGACCAGCAGGCGGCGCTCTTCGGCCAGACCTGTTTCGCCGAGGGCGAGGCCAAGTCCACGTACGGCACCGGCACCTTCATGCTGATGAACACCGGCGGTACCCCGGTGAACTCGTACAACGGGCTGCTCACCACCGTCGGCTACCAGATCGGCGACAAGCCCCCGGTGTACGCGCTGGAGGGCTCCATCGCGGTCACCGGCTCCCTGGTGCAGTGGATGCGCGACCAGATGGGCCTGATCAAGTCGGCCGCCGAGATCGAGACGCTGGCCTCCTCGGTCGAGGACAACGGCGGAGCGTACTTCGTGCCCGCCTTCTCCGGTCTCTTCGCCCCCTACTGGCGCCCCGACGCCCGTGGGGTGATCACCGGTCTCACCCGCTACGTCACCAAGGCGCACATCGCCCGTGCCGTCCTGGAGGCCACCGCCTGGCAGACCCGCGAGATCAGCGACGCCATGACGAAGGACTCCGGCGTCGAGCTGGCCGCGCTCAAGGTCGACGGCGGCATGACGTCCAACAACCTGCTGATGCAGACGCTCGCCGACTTCCTGGACGCGCCCGTGGTGCGCCCCATGGTCGCCGAGACCACCTGCCTCGGCGCCGCCTACGCCGCCGGTCTCGCCGTCGGCTTCTGGCCGGACACCGACGCGCTGCGCGCCAACTGGCGCCGGGCCGCCGAGTGGACACCCCGCATGGACGCGGACACCCGTGCCCGCGAGTACAAGAGCTGGCTCAAGGCCGTCGAACGGACCATGGGCTGGGTCGAGGACGAAGAAAGCTGACGAGGAGCATCACCATGACCACCCTGCAGAGCGTTCCCGCCCTCGGAACGCACCCGGCCTCCGGCTCGCTGCCGAGCCGCGCCGAGACCCGGGAGCAGCTGTCCCGGGCCACGTACGACCTCCTGGTCATCGGCGGCGGCATCCTGGGCATCTCCACCGCCTGGCATGCCGCGCAGTCCGGGCTGCGGGTGGCTCTGGTGGACGCCGGCGACTTCGCCGGCGCCACCTCCTCCGCCTCCTCCAAGCTTCTCCACGGCGGCCTGCGCTACCTCCAGACCGGCGCGGTCAAGCTGGTCGCGGAGAACCACTTCGAGCGCCGCGCGGTCTCCCGCGAGGTGGCCCCGCACCTGGCCAACCCGCTCACCTTCTACCTGCCGGTCTACAAGGGCGGCCCGCACGGCGCGGCCAAGCTCGGCGCGGGCGTCTTCGCCTACTCCGCGCTCTCCGCGTTCGGCGACGGCGTCGGCCATGTCATCTCCCCGGCCAAGGCGCAGCGCGACGTCCCCGAGCTGCGCACCGACAATCTGAAGGCCGTCGCGGTCTACGGCGACGACCAGATGAACGACGCCCGCATGGCCCTGATGACGGTCCGCGCGGCCGTCGACGCGGGCGCGGTCGTCCTGAACCACGCGGCGGTCACCGGGCTGCGCTTCACCCGGGGCCGGGTCACCGGCGCCGACCTGAAGGACAGCGCGGACGGCACCGAGTTCGGCGTCACCGCCCGGCTCGTCCTGAACGCCACCGGCCCCTGGGTCGACCACCTGCGGAAGATGGAGGACCCGAACGCGGCCCCCTCCATCCGCCTCTCCAAGGGCGCGCACCTGGTCCTCAAGCGGACCCGGCCGTGGCGGGCGGCGCTGGCCACCCCGATCGACAAGTACCGGATCACGTTCGCCCTCCCCTGGGAGGACATGCTGCTGCTCGGCACGACGGACGAGGAGTACGAGGGCGACCCGGCGGATGTCGCGGTGACCGAGGCGGACACCGCGCAGATCCTCGACGAGGCGGCGTTCTCGATCAAGGACCAGCAGCTGTCGCGTGACCTGATCACGTACTCCTTCGCGGGTCTGCGGGTGCTGCCCGGCGGTCCCGGCGACACCTCCAAGGCCAAGCGCGAGACGGTCGTCACCGAGGGCCGCGGCGGGATGCTCTCGGTCGCCGGCGGCAAGTGGACGACGTTCCGCCACATCGGCCGCACCGTCATGAACAAGCTGGCCGCCCTGCCCGGGCACCCGCTGGCCGAGGACATGGAGCCGATGAACCGGCTGCCGCGGAAGCTCCCGCTGCCCGGTATCGCCAACCCGAACGCGGTGGCGCACCGGCTGCTGATCGACGGCGGCACACCCGGCCCCCGGATGGCACCGGACACCGCCCGGCACCTGGCCACGCACTACGGTTCGCTCGCCTTCGACATCGCCCGGCTGGCGAACGAGAGCCCGGAGCTGGCCGAGCGCGTCCACCCGGACGCCCCGGAGATCTGGGCCCAGGTCGCCTACGCCCGGGACCACGAGTGGGCCGAGACGGCGGACGACGTGCTGCGCCGCCGGACCACGCTGACGATCCGTGGCCTGGCGACGGACGGTGTCCGCGCCGGCGTCGAGAAGCTGCTGGCCGAAAGGGACTGACCCACACGTCCGAGGACGGGGCGGCTCCCCGGGGGAGCCGGCCCGTCGGCGCGGTCGCGGGGGCCATGATGCACCGATCCGCCCGATGATCCACTCCTGGTGGCAGGGTTCACCCGGCCGTGCAAGAGGGCTGCGGTGGGGGCCCCCGGAAGCCGTAAGGTTGCTCCGTACGTATGGAGACATCGGAAGGAGGCCCGGGTGATCGAGCTCGAGTCGGTGCCCGAGCTGATCGACCCGGTCATGGTGGCCGCGTTCGAAGGCTGGAACGACGCCGGGGACGCCGCCTCCACAGCGGTCGGTCATCTGGACCGGGAGTGGAAGGGCGAGGTGTTCGCGGCACTGGACGCCGAGGACTACTACGACTTCCAGGTCAACCGGCCCACGGTGTGGCTGGACGGCGGTACGCGGAAGATCACCTGGCCGACGACGCGGCTGTCCGTGGTGCGGGTGGGCGGGGAGAAGCCCCGGGACCTGGTCCTGGTGCGCGGCATCGAACCCTCCATGCGCTGGCGGTCGTTCTGCAACGAGATCCTCGGCTTCGCCCATGAGCTGGGCGTCGAAATGGTCGTCATCCTGGGCGCGTTGCTCGGCGACACCCCGCACACCCGGCCGGTGCCGGTGAGCGGGGTCACCTCGGACGCGGACCTGGCGCGGACGATGGACCTGGAGGAGACGCGGTACGAGGGGCCCACGGGCATCGTCGGGGTCCTGCAGGAGGCGTGCACCCACGCCGGGGTGCCCGCGGTCAGCCTGTGGGCGGCGGTCCCGCACTATGTGTCGCAGCCGCCGAACCCGAAGGCGACGCTGGCCCTGCTGAACCGTCTCGAGGACCTGATCGGACTGCGGATCCCGCTGGGCGAACTGCCCGAGGACGCACGGGCCTGGCAGGTCGGGGTGGACCAGCTGGCCTCGGAGGACAGCGAGGTCGCCGAGTACGTGCAGACGCTGGAGGAGGCGCGGGACACCGCGGAGCTTCCCGAGGCGTCCGGCGAGGCCATCGCCCGGGAGTTCGAGCGCTATCTGCGACGCCGGGACGGCGGCCCCGGACAGGGGCCGGGCGGCCATGCGACGGAGTCCGGGGAGGTGCCGTATCTGCGCGACCCCTCCAGCGGCCGCACCCGCCCGCCGAAGCCGCCGCGTCCGGAGCCGGGGCGGGGAGGAACCGCCGACGACCAGGGCGCCAAGGGCCCTGACGAGACACCGGGGAACGACCCCGGCGAAGGCTCCGGGGACACCCCCGACAAGGACTGACCGGGCGCCGGTGGCGCACAGCGGAGCGCCGCACGGGAGACGATCCCGTGCGGCGCTCCGTTCGTGTGTCCGAAAGCCGCGCTTGGTCCTAGAGTGCGACGCCCAGCAGGGCGTCGACCGTACGCGAGACGACGCCGGGCGCACCCTCGTCCGTGCCGCCCTCCGCGCCCTGGAGCACGGCCCAGCGGTCCACCGCGGCGAGCGCCGCAGGGCTGTCCAGGTCGTCCGCGAGGGCCTCGCGGACCTCTTCGACCAGCGCGTCGGCGGACGGTCCGTCGGGACGCGAGACGGCGGCCCGCCAGCGCGCGAGGCGCTCGACGGCGTCGGCCAGCACCTGGTCGGTCCACTCCCAGTCGGACCGGTAGTGGCGCGAGAGCAGGGCGAGCCGGAGGGCCGCCGGGTCCACGCCGTCGCGGCGCAGCGTCGAGACGAAGACCAGATTGCCGCGCGACTTCGACATCTTCTCGCCGTCCAGGCCGACCATTCCGGCGTGGACGTACGCCTTGGCGAACGGGTGCTCACCGGTCAGCGCCTGGGCGTGGGAGGCGCCCATCTCGTGGTGCGGGAAGGCGAGGTCGGAGCCGCCGCCCTGGATGTCGAAGCCCATGCCGAGGTGGTCGAGCGCGATGGCGACGCACTCGATATGCCAGCCCGGGCGGCCCTCGCCCAGGGAGGCCCCGTCCCAGCTCGGCTCGCCCGGGCGGGCGGCCATCCAGAGCATCGGGTCGAGGGGGTTCTTCTTGCCGGGGCGCTCCGGGTCGCCGCCGCGTTCGGCGGAGAGCAGGCGCATCGCCTCGGCGTCAAGGCCGGAGACCTCGCCGAAGTGCGGGTCGGCGTCGACGGAGAAGTAGACGTCGCCGTCCAGGTCGTAGGCGGCGCCCGCGTCCCGGAGGCGTTCGACGAGGGGCACGATGCCCGGTATCGCCTCGACCGCTCCGATGTAGTGCTGCGGGGGCAGCATCCGCAGGGCGGTCATGTCCTCGCGGAAGAGCGCCGTCTCGCGCTCCGCCAGCTCGGTCCAGTCCTGACCGTCGCGCACGGCCCGCTCCAGCAGCGGATCGTCCACGTCGGTCACGTTCTGGACGTAGTGGACCTGCCGCTTGGTGTCGAGCCACACGCGCTGAACGAGGTCGAACGCGTTGTAGGTCGCCGCATGACCCATATGGGTCGCGTCGTACGGCGTGATGCCGCAGACATAGATGCGGGCGACGGGACCGGGGTCAAGGGTGATCCGTCCGCCGGTCGCGGTGTCGTGGATCCGAAGGTCGCGGCCCTTGCCAGGCAGGGCGGGGACCTCAGAAGCGGGCCAGGCATGCATGTCATGAGCGTAACCGGACGATGCTTCCGGATACGAACCGGCACCGGAAACCTGTCCGAAGAGACCCTCTTGCGTGAGACCCGGGGCAGGCGGTACGGCCTGGCCCGGACGCGAGGGGCTCTCAGACCGGCGGCCAGGGAATGGGCGGCCACTGGCCGCTCGGCTGCGGGTGCACGGCGCTCTTGACCAGCCCGGCGACCCGCTGCCGCAGGGCCTCCAGTTCGGCCGGTGTGATGAGTTCGGCCATCCGGGTGGCGAGAGCGGTCCCCGGCGCCAGCTCACCGGTGAGCAGGCCCAGCACCGCCAGCGCCTCCTCGGTCAGCGGCTCGCCCGCCCAGCCCCAGAGCAGGGTCCGCAGCTTGTCGTCCGCGTTGAAGGTGACGCCGTGATCGATGCCGAAGAGCCGTCCGCCGGGGGCGGGCAGCAGGTGTCCGCCCTTGCGGTCGCCGTTGTTGATCACGGCGTCCAGCACGGCGAGCCGCCGCAGCCGGACGTCGTCGGCGTGCACCAGCAGCGCGGTCTTCCCCTCCCCGACGTCCGCGAAGCCCACGGCCTTCCAGCCGTCACCGGGCTCCTCGCCCTCGACGAGCGCCAGCAGCTCGGGGGCGTCCTCGTCGGACGCGGGGCCCTCGATCCAGAGCTGGCACATGCCCTGCCCGTACGGCCCCTCCCGCAGCACGGTCGGCGGCACGAGGTCCCAGCCGGTCGCCCGGGAGATCTCATACGCGGCGACCTCCCGCTGGGCGAGGGTCCCGTCGGGGAAGTCCCACAGCGGCTGCTCCCCCGCGACCGGCTTGTAGGCGCAGGGGCGCTCCTCGCCCTCGTACGCCACCGTGCAGTGCAGCACCGCGTTGGACGCGCCGCCGACCTGCCCGAGGACGGTGATCGTGCCCTCGGTGAGCAGGGTGAGCAGGTCCGTGTCCGTCAGGCTCCGCGACGGTATCCGTTCTGGCGCGGGCATACGTGTCCTTCCGGATCAAGGGGCAAGCTGCACAACGGACACGGCGGGCGGCCGGCGTTGACGACGTCCAGGGCCCGCTTGGCGAAGGCGCGGGCCTGGGCGCCGCTGAGCCGGACACGGAGCATCGGCGGGCCGTTCTCCTCGTCCTGGAGGAGCTTCTCCTCGGCCTCGGCGAGGTCGTCCTCGGAGCCGGCGTCGAGTTCGACGAGGGCCTGCGCCTCGACGATCATGCGCTGCTCCTCGCCGTCCCAGGCCAGGGCCATGGTGCCGACCCGGAACTCCTCCTCGACGGGCACGTCGAGCGGCGCGGTGTCAAAGACGTCGGTGGGGGCCACCGCGGGCACCGGGGAGTTGCCCCCGGTGCGGCGTACGACCTCGTCGAGCAGTTCGTCGATCCGCTCGGCGAGAGCGGTGACCTGGGCCTTCTCCAGGGCGACGCTGGTGACCCGGCCCTGGGAGGACGCCTGGAGGAAAAACGTACGGCGGCCAGGCAACCCGACCGTACCGGCCACGAATCGGTCCGGTGGGTCGTAGAGGAACACCTGACGGGACACGTCCTGCTCCCTTGAGCTTCGATGGTGGTTGGGCGGCGCTACGGCGCGTCCACCCTACTGCCCGGAGCGATCACGGCGCGCCCGCACCGCCCCCGACCGCCGCGTCCGCCGAGCCGTCGCCGGTGGGGGTCGCGGCGGCGTCCGCCCCGACGGAGTGCTCGCGGGGGGCCAGGGAGGCGAGGTCGCCGGTGTCGCCGAGCCTCAGGATGAAGGGGCGCAGCCGGGTGTAGCGGATCGCGGTGACCGAGCAGGGGTCGACGTGGACACGCTGGAAGAGGTCCAGGTGCATGCCCAGCGCGTCGGCGACGAGGGACTTGATGATGTCGCCGTGCGAGCACATGACGTAGGTGGCGTCCTCACCGTGCTCCGCCTCGACCCGGTCGTTCCAGTCGCGTACGGCGTCGACGGCGCGGGCCTGCATCGCGCGCATCGACTCGCCGCCCGGGAAGGCCGCGGCGGAGGGGTGCTGCTGGACGACGGACATCAGGGGCTCGTCGGCCAGTTCGGCCAGCTTCCGTCCCGACCAGTCGCCGTAGTCGCACTCGCTGATGCGGTCCTCGGTGTGCAGGGGCAGGCCGGGGCGGGCGTCGAGGAGCGGCTGGAGCGTCTGCCGGCAGCGCTCCAGGGGGCTGCTGACGGCGAGGACCGGGACCACCGCGGACAGCCGCCCGGGGAGGGCCGTGGCCTGTTCGGCGCCGCGTTCGTCGAGGGAGACACCGGGGGTGCGGCCCGCGAGTACTCCGGCGGTGTTGGCGGTGGAGCGTCCGTGGCGTACGAGGATCAGCGTGGGCATACCCGCCAGGGTAGAGGGACGGGGAAGGTGCGTGATGGGCGGTTCAGAGGGAAGAATGCCGCCGTGATCGTGGACTGTGCCATCTACCGGGACGGGCGCCGCACCGAACGGCCCGACGACTTCTCCGATGCCCTGGACGAGGCGCGGGACGCAGAGGACGCGTTCCTGTGGATCGGGCTGCACGAGCCGACGGAGGAGGAGTTCGACCTCGTACGGGACGAGTTCGGGCTGCACCCGCTGGCCGTGGAGGACGCGCTGCGGGCGCATCAGCGGCCCAAGCTGGAGGTGTACGACGACTCCCTGTTCGCGGTCCTCAAGCCGGTCGTCTACGAACCCGAGAGCGACACGGTCAGCGCCGACGAGCTGATGGTCTTCATAGGCGACTCGTTCGTGGTGACGGTCCGGCACGGTGAGGGAGCCCCGCTGGCGGCCGTGCGCCGTCGGCTGGAGGCCGAGCCCGAGGTGCTGAAGCACGGCCCGACGGCGGTGCTGTACGCGGTCAGCGACGCCGTGGTGGACCACTACATGGACGTCTCCGGTGAGCTCCAGCTCGACCTGGAGGAGTTGGAGGCGCAGGTGTTCGCCCCGAGCGGCGGCGACTCGAAGAACACCGCGGCCCGGATCTACACCTTCAAGCGGCAGGTGCTGGAGTTCCGCCGGGCGGCCGGGCCGCTGACCGCTCCGATGGCCCGGCTCTCGGGGGCGGGCGTGCCCTTCGTCCACGAGCACGCGCAGCCGTTCTTCCGGGACGTGGCGGACCATCTGACGCGCGCCAACGAGCAGGTGGAGGGGTTGGACCGGCTACTTTCGGACATCTTGTCGGCCCATCTGGCGCAGACGAGCGTGCGGCAGAACGACGACATGCGCAAGATCTCCGCCTGGGCGGCCATGGCCGCCGTCCCGACGATGGTGGCGGGCGTCTACGGCATGAACTTCGACCACATGCCGGAGCTGCACTGGGTGTGGACCTATCCGGCGGTGGTCGCGGCGATGGCCTGCGCCGTGTTCGGTCTCTACCGGCTGTTCAAACGGCGCGGCTGGCTCTGAGCGCCCGGCGCCCGCGAGGCGTGTGCGGGCCGGCTCTGAGCGCCCGGCGCCCGCGAGGCGTCTGCGGGCCGGCTCTGAGCGCCCGGCGCCCGCGAGGCGTCTGCGCTCAGGCGTACTCGCGTTCCGGTGCGGCGGGGCTGCCCAGCGCGTCGCGCAGCCGCGGCGTCTCCAGGCTCACCATGCGCCGCCAGCCGACGAGGCGCTCGTACGCGTACACCGCGTGGATGCCCGCGGCGAGAACGGCCGCCTTGGGCCGGGGCCAGCCGAGCACCCGGCCCATGGCGGCCATCACGGCGAGGCTGACATCGCGGTAGACCCGGATCTCGGCCAGGGCGCACTCGCGCATGATCTGCTGGATGGTCCGGCCGTGCCCGGCGCGGGCGAGGCCGAGGAGTTCCTCGTGGCAGTAGGCGAGGTGGTTGTCCTCGTCGTGGGAGATCATCGTCACCGCGCGGCCGATATCGGGGTGGTCGGCGAAGTACCGGCGCAGGAGCCGCATCTGCTCGCAGGCGCGCTGCTCGGTGACACGGCTGTGGGCCAGATAGGTGATGATGTCGCGCTCGGTGAGACGCTGCTCGCCGCGCAGCCGGGAGTGCGCGAGCCCGATGCCCTGCTGTTCCAGGAGCATCGTGTAGTCGGTCTCCGGCGGGACCTCGACGGGCGGCAGTCCGCGCTTCTTCAGGAGCGCGTTGAAGATCCGGCCGTGCTTGTCCTCGTCGGCGCCGTGCCGGACGATCTTGGGAGCCAGGTCGCGGCTGCTCTCCGGGACGAGGGCGGCGATGCGGGCGTTCTCCCAGCCACCCTGGGCCTCGCCGCTCGCGGCGATGGAGCAGAAGAGCCGGTAGGACTCGTCGTTGTCCAGGATCTCCTGGAACAGGGTCCGCGCTGAGAGCATGACGGCCACCTCCGTACCGTTGCCCGCGGAGTCGGGGTCCGTGGAGCAGTAGTGCGCAGCAAGAGTCAAATGCGCCGCAGGGCGGTCGGCAACCGGAGCGGCCGGCGGGCGGCGCCCGGCGCGGCGGCGTAACCCTTGGGCGCGCGGCGCGTTGTTCCGGGTGACGGCCGTGGCGGGGAGGACCCCCGAGCCCCCACCACGGCCGTAGTGCTGTCCCGGTTCTGCCGGTGTGTCCGTCAGGCGAGCCCGGAGCGCTCCAGGGCGTCCGTGCCGGCGCGCAGGGCGGTGAGCCGCTCCTCCAGTGTGAAGCCGGCCGGGGCGAGGTTGAGCGTGGTGACCCCGGCGGCGGCATAGGCCTGCATCCGCTCGGCGATCCGCTCGACGGGGCCGAGCAGCGCGGTCTGGTCGATCAGCCGGTGCGGCACGGCCGCGGCGGCCCCCGCCTTGTCCCCGCCGAGGTACTTGTCCTGGATCTCGGCGGCCTCCTTCTCGTACCCCATGCGCTGGGCGAGCTGGTTGTAGAAGTTCTGCTTCCGGCTGCCCATGCCGCCGACGTACAGGGCGGTGTACGGGCGGAACATGTCGGCGAGGCCGGTCACGTCGTCACCGACGGCGAGCGGCAGCGTCGGGCTGACGTCGAAGCCCTCCATCGTCTTCCCGGCCTTCTCCCGGCCCGCGCGCAGCGGCTGGATCGCGGTCTCCTCCAGGTGTTCGGCGGAGGGGAAGATCAGCAGGGCGCCGTCGGCGATCTCGCCGGTCTGCTCCAGGTTCTTGGGGCCGATGGCGGCGATGTAGAGCGGGATGTGCTCGCGCTGGGGGTGCACGGTGAGCTTGATCGGCTTGCCCGGACCGTCGGGGAGCGGCAGCGTCCAGTGCGCCCCCTCGTACGACACGCGCTCGCGGGTCATCGCCTTGCGGACGATCTCCACGTACTCCCGGGTGCGGGCCAGCGGCCTGTCGAACTTCACGCCGTACCAGCCCTCGGAGACCTGCGGGCCCGAGACCCCGAGGCCGAGGCGGAAGCGGCCGCCGGACAGCGAGTCGAGGGTGGCGGCGGTCATCGCCGTCATGGTGGGCTGGCGGGCCGGGATCTGCATGATCGCGGAGCCGACGTCGATCGACTCGGTCTGGGCCGCGACCCAGGTCAGCACGGTCGGGGCGTCGGAGCCGTACGCCTCGGCCGCCCAGCAGACGTCGTAGCCGAGCCGGTCGGCCTCCTGCGCGACGGCGAGGTTGTCGCCGTCCATGCCGGCGCCCCAGTAACCGAGATTGATGCCGAGCCGCATAACCGCTCCCCTTACTGATCAGTAACGTCCCTTTCTCCGGACTCTAGCGCGGGTGACGGGGATCCGGCAGGCCCGGCGGACCTCCGGTTGTCCACAGGCCCTCCACCCGGTGGGGCCATGGCCAGTAATCTCAGCGCCCATGGAGCAGAGGCATCTCGGCCGTACCGGCCTTCGCGTGTCCCGGATCGGGCTCGGCACCCTCACCTGGGGCCGGGACACGGACGAGCACGACGCCGCCGACCAGCTCAAGGCCTTCTGGGACGCGGGCGGCACCCTGGTGGACACCGCCGATGTGTACGGGGGCGGCGAGGCCGAATATCTGCTCGGGCGGCTCGTCGGGAGCCTGGTCCCCCGTCAGGACCTGGTCCTCGCCACAAAGGCGGGCAACGTCCCGGACCCCTATCGCCGCTTCAACGGTTCGCGCGGGCACCTCCTGGCCGCCCTGGACGCGTCCCTGGAGCGGCTCGGCACGGATTACGTGGACCTGTGGCAGGTCCATGCCTTCGACCCGGGGACCCCGTTGGAGGAGACCCTCCAGGCGGTGGACCTCGCCGTGTCCTCCGGCCGCGTGCGGTACGCGGGCGTGTCGAACTTCTGCGGCTGGCAGCTGGCGAAGGCCGCCACCTGGCAGCTCGCCGCGCCCGGGGTGCGCACCCGGCTCGCCAGTACGCAGATGGAGTACTCGCTGCTCCAGCGGGGCATCGAGCGCGAGGTGCTGCCGGCCGCGCTGGACCTCGGGGTCGGGCTGCTGCCGTCCTCGCCGCTGGGACGCGGGGTGCTCACCGGCAAGTACCGCCAGGGCACCCCGTCCGACTCCCGGGGCGCGTCGACACGGCTCGCCCCGTTCGTGGAGCCGTATCTCGACGACGCGGCGGCCCGCATCACCGACGCGGTGGCGACGGCGGCGGACGGGCTGGCGACGAGCCCGCTCCAGGTGGCGCTCGCCTGGGTACGGGACCGGCCCGGGGTGGCCGCGCCGATCGTCGGTGCGCGCAACGCCGGGCAGCTCGCGGAGGCTCTGTCAGTGGAGGCGCTTAGTCTTCCCTACGAGATCTGCCAGGCGCTCGACGATGTGTCGGCGCCCGTGCACCGCTATCCCGACCAGGACTGGAGCACGCTGTGACTGCGCTTCCCGGGGAGACCCCCGGCACCGTCGGCACGGACACACCACAGGGCACCGTGTCCCCGCCGGAGCCCGGTGCCGAGGGCTCCGAGCACGCCGAAGCGCCCGATGCGTCCGACGCGCCCGATGCGCCCGATGCGCCCGATGCGCCCGACGATCCTGAGGCGTCTGAAGGCACCGGGCCGTCGGGCACTTCGGCGGACGTCGAGGAGGACACGCGCGAGGACGCGGAGGGCGATGCGGAGGGCGATGCGGGGGACGGGGAGGCCGAGGCGACCGCTGACGCCGTGCCCGCCGAAGCGGCGCCCGCCGCCGAGCTCTCGGAAGCGCAGGCCGAGCTGGCCGCCCAGCGCGAGCTGCGGGAGCGGATCGAGAAGCGGAAGGCGGAGAAGGCCGCGCCCATCGCCGCCGGCACGGGACTGAGCGGCACGGCCGCCGATCTGCTCGCGGCCGTCCGCGCCGTGGAGAGCGGTGAGAAGGCGGGCACCGCGTTCTTCGACACGCCCGCCCCGGCCCCGGCCGCCCGGCGTCCCGCACCGGGCGCCGCACAGCCGACCCGGGCCCCCGCGCCCGCCGCCCCGGCGGCACAGGCCGCCTCCCCCGAAGCCCTGGACGCGGTGCGCGCGGTGCTCACGGAGGGCGGGGCCCCCGAGGCGCTGGCCCGCCCGGCCGTCGGCGCGCTGGGCGAGCAGGCCGCCGAGCTGCTGCGCACCGACCCCTGGCAGCTGCTGACGGTTCCCGGGGTGCGGCCCGAGCAGGCGGACGGCTTCGCACGGGCCCTGCTGGGCGCCGGATGCGGCCCGGACGACGGCCGCAGGACGTCGGCCCTGGTCGGCTGGGTGCTGGAGCGCGCCGCCCTCCAGGGCCACACGGCCCTGGACGCCCCGACCGTACGGGCGGCGCTCGCCGAGCGGGCCGTCGGCGACCCGGAAGCGGCGGTGCGGGACGCCGTCGAGGAGGGCGTCGCCCTGGTCTTCGGGGAAGCCGACGAGCCGGCGCCGGACGACGCCGACCCGGCGGACGGCGAAGCGGACGGAGCGGGCCTCGCGGAGGAGGCCGACGTCGTGCGGGAGCCGGTCCAGGTGCTGCTGGGCCTGGACCGCTACGCCCTGGCCGAGGAGAGCCTCGCCGACGGCCTGGGCCGGCTGGTCAACGCCTGCGAGAAGGCCGCCGACTGGACGGAGGCGGCCGCCGCCGCCCCGAGCCCGTCGGCCGCCGAGCTGATCCGTACGGCCGCCGCGGCCGGACTGGTCGCGCACAGCGGCGGCGAGGCGGCCCGGGCCGAGCCGGCTGCCCTGATCGCGGCGGCGCGCGGCCTGGGGCTGCGGGCGCTGGGCGCCACCCACAGCGAGGACGGCCGCCGGAGGCTCGCGGCGGCCACCGGTGATCCGGACACGGCGGTCACGCTGGCCGGCCTGCTCTCCGGTGCGCAGGGCCCCGGCCGGGACGAGGACGGGGCGCTCGCCCTGGACCTGCTGGTCGTGCTGGACGCCCCGCAGCTGGACGTGGAGGGTGCGGCGGTCCTGGTCGAGGCGCTGGCCGACGGCGCCCGGCTGGTGCTGAGCGGCGACCCGGGCGTGCTGGGCTCGGCGGGAGCCGGGCGGGTGTTCGCCGATGTGCTGGCCTCCCACGCCTGCCCGCAGGTCGTCTCCCGCACCCCGGACCCCGGGCCGATCGGCGAGCTGGTCTCCGGTATCGGCATCGGCGAGCTGCATCAGGTCGACGCTCCGGGCAAGGAGGTGGTGATCGTCCCGGTCCGCGACGCGGGCGAGGCCGTCCACCGCACCGTGCAGTTGGTCGCCGACTCGGTGCCCCGGGCGTTCTCCATCCCCGCCGAGGAGACCCAGGTGATCACCGTGGGCCATGGCGGGGCCGCCGGGACCAGGGCGCTGAACGAGGCGCTGAAGCAGCGGCTCAACCCGGGCCCCGGCCGGTTCGGTGGCTTCGACCCGGGCGACCGCGTGGTCCATGTGCCCGCGCCCGGCCGGGCGGTGCCCGGGGTGGTGCGTTCGGCCGACGCCGAGGGGCTGCGGCTGGACTGCGGGGGCGTCCCCGTCCTCGTACCGCAGGATCGGGTGGAGTCGTCGGTACGGCACGGCTGGGCCCTCAGCGCCCATCAGGCGGCCGGGATGCGCTGGCCCGCCGCGGTCGTGGTGCTGCCGGGCGACGCCGCGCAGGGGCTGAGCAGACCCTGGGTGTACACCGCGTTCGGCCGGGGCGAGCGGCATCTGTCCGTGGTGCACGGGGTGGACCAGGCGCTCCCGCACGCGGTGGCGCAGGTTCCGGCCCAGGAGCGGACGACACGGCTGCGCGCGCTGCTGGAGGCGCTGCCGACGCCCGACGCGTCGTCCTGAGCGTTGAGCTGATCCGGACAGCGGTGAGGCCCCGGTGCGCTGTGCGCCGGGGCCCCGCCGTCACGTCCGGTGCGGGAGGAGGGAGAGGGGTCAGAGGCCGCCCACCGAGGGCCCGGCGAACTCCTCGTCCGACTCGTCCTCCTCGTCGAAGACCGCGCTGACGTCGAAGCGGCAGACCACCAGCTCGGGGTCGGCGTCCTCGAACGGGGCACCGAGCCACTCCCCCGGCTCCGGCGGCGCTTCCCCGGCCGAGACCCAGAGGGTGGAGTCGCCCTCCTCCAGGCCGAACTCCTTGTGCCGCGAGGCGATCTCGTCCGGTTCGTACTCGCCGAAGATCACGCCGAGCGCGGCGTGGACGCTGGTGCCGACCACCGGGGCCGTGTCCTGCTCCCCGCCCGGCCCCTCGTCGAGGTCGGCGAGGCGCTGAGCCTGGGCGAGCAGCCGCGGGGGCTCCGCGACCACGTAGTCGCGCCGGATCAGGACGCTGAGCGCACTGGGCTCGGCGGGACCGGCGTAGGGAGGCAGGGAGTCGTCGGCGCCGGGGATCTCGAAGGGGGTGACTTCGTCGTAGCGCTCGTAGAGGAGTTCGTCGTAGACCTCGGCGGCAGCGGCAAGGGCGTTGAACGCGTCGTAGACGGCGGGGTCGTCGTCCCCGGTACGGCGTTCGACCGCGTCGAGGTGACGGTCGATCGCGGTTTTGACCGCCTCGGCGGCGGCACGTACCTCGGCAGCGGTGGGCTGCGCAGCATCAGACATAGTGCAGACGCTATCCGTACCGGGGCTCTGCCCGCACAATAGATGCGATGCCGGAATACGAATTCGTCGACGTGTACGTGCCGCGCGGGGTCTCCCGCAAGGAAGCGGCCCGACTCCTGACCGACCACGCCGAGTACGGACACTGGGAACTGGACCGCCTGACACTCCGCAGGGACGGCAGCCGCAGGGTGCGGCTGCGCAGACGGATCATCCGTCAGCTACGGGCCACCTGGTGACGACGGAGCGGGCCCCGCGGTCGCGGGGCCCGCTCTGTGGTCCGGGCTGTGGTCCGGACTGTGGGCGCCCGGATCAGGCGGCGCTGCGCGAGCGGCGGTAGAGAACCGATCCCGCACCGGCGAGCAGCAGTCCGGCACTGGCCGGGATGAGCAGTTCGAGCCCGCCCCCACCGGTCTGCGCGAGCTGCTCCCCGGGGATGTGCTGGGTCTCGGGAGCGTTCGGCTCGGGCGGCTGGTTGGCCGGCGGGGTGACCGGCGTCTCCGGCGTGACGGGGGGCTTCTCCGGCTGCTCGGGCGGCGGGGGCGGAACCTCGGCCTCGTTGGAGCAGCCGTTGCCGAAGGTTGGATTCAACAGCCCGATCACGGAGACGCTGTTGCCGCAGATGTTCACGGGGACGCTGATCGGAGCCTGGATCGTGTTACCGGAGAGAATGCCGGGTGAGCCCTGCGCGACCCCTTCCGCACCGGCGCCGCCGGCCCGGTGCCGACCCGTTCCGGGCTCGCCGTGCCGGTCCGTCGCGGAGGCGTCCCCGGCCTGCGCCGCGTCGCCGGAGCCGCCGGCGCGGTTCTGCGGCCCGGCGCCCCCGCCCGATCCCGTCGGTCCGTTCTCGCAGTCGTTTCCGAACACCGGATTGATGAGGCCGCCGACGGTGCCGGAGTTGCCGCAGACGTTGACCGGGATGTCGATCGGGACCTGGATCAAGTTGCCGGACAGCACGCCCGGTGAGCCGGAGGCGGTACCGGCCGCTCCGGAGTCGGCGTGGGCGTATCCGCCACTCAGCGCGAGCACTCCGCCCGCAGCCGCCATGGTGATCAGGCCTTTACGAGTGACCTGTCGCATAGGTTCGTTTCCTGCCTTCTGGCTTCCGAAAAACCCCCGGACATGACCGTGCGGGAGCCGAATGCCGAACGGTCCCGGAGTGCATGGAGTGCACTCCGGGACCGGTCGAGCTCAAACCCTTACGGGTTGACGGTCAACGTCAGGCGTTGACGCAGGTGTTGCCGAAGGCGGGGTTCAGCAGACCGATCACGGAGATCGTGTTGCCGCACACGTTGATCGGCACGTGGACCGGAACCTGGACGACGTTGCCGGAGAGCACGCCGGGGCTGCCGATGGCAGCACCCTGGGCGCCCGCGTCGGCGGAAGCCATGCCCGCACCCGCGAGAACGAGGCCACCCGTAGCAGCCGCAACTGCGACGACCTTCTTGATCATGATTCCTCCTAGTTGGAAAATGCGGTCCCAGCCGCGGACCGCAAACCTTGTAACGAGGAGGATTTGGCGGGGCTACGTGTGAACGGCTCGTTTCACTCGTTCGGACATGTCCGTACAGGTGGACGAATCAACCGTGAATCGGTCAGGGAGCGGTCAGGAGTGGTCGATGAACCGGTCGAGCACCCGCACGCCGAACTGCAGACCGTCGACCGGGACCCGCTCGTCGACGCCGTGGAACATCCCGGCGAAGTCCAGCTCCGGCGGCAGCTTCAGCGGGGCGAAGCCGAAGCCCCGGATGCCGAGGTCGTCGAAGGACTTGGCGTCGGTGCCGGCCGAGAGCATGTAGGGCACGGCACGGGCGATGGGGTCCTCGGCGACCAGGGCGGTCTGCATGGCGTCGACCAGCGCGCCGTCGAACGTGGTCTCCAGGGCCTTGTCCGCGTGCACGTCCTCGCGCCGGACGTTGGGCCCGAGGATCCGGTCCAGGTCCGCCAGGAACTCCTCCTCGTACCCGGGGAGGTAACGGCCGTCGACGTGGGCGGTCGCCTGGCCCGGGATGACGTTGACCTTGTAGCCGGCGCCGAGCTGCGTGGGGTTGGCGGTGTTCTGGAGGGAGGCGCCGATGAGCTTGGCGATGCCGCCCAGCTTGGCGAGCGTCTCGTCCATGTTCTCCGGGTCCAGCTCGGTGCCCAGCGCGTCGGAGAGCTCGTCCAGGAAGTGCCGCAGCGTCTTGGTGACCCGCACCGGGAACTTGTGCCGGCCCAGCCGGCCGACCGCCTCGGACAGCTCCGTGATGGCGTTGTCCTTGTGGATCATCGAACCGTGTCCGGCAGTGCCGTCCACGGTCAGCTTCATCCAGTGCATGCCCTTCTGGGCCGTCTCCACCAGGTACAGCCGCAGGTTCTCGTTGACGGTGAAGGAGAAGCCGCCGACCTCGCTGATCGCCTCGGTGACGCCCTCGAAGAGCCCGGGGTGGTTGTCGACGAGGTAGCGCGCCCCGTACGTCCCGCCGGCCTCCTCGTCCGCGAGGAAGGCGAGCACGATGTCGCGCGGGGGCTTGCGGCCGGTCCGCATGCGCTCCCGGACGACCGCGAGGGTCATCGCGTCCATGTCCTTCATGTCGACCGCGCCCCGGCCCCAGACGCAGCCGTCCGCGATCTCCCCGGAGAACGGGTCGTGCGTCCAGTCCGCCGCGTTGGCCGGGACGACGTCGGTGTGCCCGTGGATCAGGAGCGCCGGGCGGGAGGGGTCCTCGCCCTCGATCCGGGCGACCGTGGAGGCCCGCCCCTTGTGCGACTCGAAGATCTTCGGCTCCAGGCCGACCTCCGCGAGCTTCTCCGCGACGTACTCGGCCGCGAGCCGCTCACCGGGGCCGGAGTGGTCGCCGTAGTTGCTGGTGTCGATCCGGATCAGGTCACGACAGAGGTCGACGACCTCCCTCTCGGCGTTGCCTCCGGTGACGGCCTTGCCCGTGCTGCTCTCGCTCACGCTGGTTCCTTCCACTGTCGCTGTGGTGCTCCCCCTCATCCTCCCGCGCCCACGGCCCGCACCCAAGGGCGCGCACCCCCCGTCACGCACCGTTCACAGCGATCGGGGGCGTGATCGAGCACCCTCGAATGTTTGCTATGGTTTTCCACGTCGGAACGGGCACGGCCCGCGAGACAGACACCTTGTCCGGGTGGCGGAATGGCAGACGCGCTAGCTTGAGGTGCTAGTGCCCTTTATCGGGCGTGGGGGTTCAAGTCCCCCCTCGGACACCAGCAGGAGCCCCACTTCGGTGGGGCTCTTTTGCGTCACCGGGCGACCGCGGAGAGGGGCGACCATGCGAGGCCGCAGGAAGCCGTCTCCCCCGCCGCTCCCCCAGCGGCACGGGATCGACGCGGTGCGGGTGCGGTTGCCGGAGGATCCCGGAGGGCTCTGGGGCTGCGTCGGGGAGCATCTCGCCGGGCGGTTCGGCGGGGCGATCGGGGCGGCCCGGGTCGCGGAGATGCTGGAGGCGGGGCGGTTCGTGGGGGCCGACGGGGTCGCCGTGCGGGGCGACGAGCCGTATGCCGCGGGGCGGTGTCTCTGGTTCCACCGGGACTTCGCACCGGAGGAACCGGTGCCGTTCCCGGTCGGCGTCGTGTACCGGGACGAGCGGCTCGTGGTCGCCGACAAGCCGCACTTCCTGGCGACCACGCCCCGGGGGCGGCACATCACCGAGACCGCGGTGGCCCGGCTGAGGAAGGAGCTGGAGCTGCCCGCGTTGCAGCCCGCGCATCGGCTGGACCGGCTGACCGCGGGGCTCGTGCTGTTCGTGGTGCGGCCCGAGGACCGGGGCGCGTACCAGACGCTGTTCCGGGACCGGCTGGTGCGGAAGGAGTACGAGGCGGTGGCTCCGTACGATCCTGAGCTCGTCCTCCCCCGGACCGTGAGGAGCCGGATCGTGAAGGAGCGCGGGGTGCTCGCCGCCCGCGAGGAGCCGGGTGAGGCGAACAGCGAGAGCCGGGTGGAGCTGGTGGGGCACCGGGGCGGGACCGGGCGCTACCGGCTGCTGCCCGCCACCGGGCGGACGCATCAGCTGCGGGTCCACATGAACGCGCTGGGGGTGCCGATCGTCCACGATCCGCTGTATCCGGTGGTGGAGGAGGAAGGGGCCGCTGACGATTTCTCGCGGCCGTTGCAGTTGCTGGCCCGGGTGCTGGAGTTCACCGATCCGGTCGGCGGGGAGCCGCGCCGCTTCGAGAGCGGGCTGCGGCTCTCCGCCTGGCCGGAGGGGTGAGGCGCGCGGCGCTCAGTGGCCGCGCTTGATCCACTCGTCGAGCCCCGGGGCCTCCGCGCCGATGGAGGTGGGGTCTCCGTGGCCGGTGCGGACGGCGGTGTCGCCGGGCAGGGTGAGCAGCCGGTCCCGGATCGAGTCGATGATCGTCGGGAACGACGAGAAGGACCGGCCGGTGGCGCCGGGGCCGCCCTGGAAGAGGGTGTCGCCGGTGAAGACCGTGGCCAGCTCGGGGGCGTACAGGCAGACCGCTCCGGGGGCGTGGCCCGGGGTGTGCAGGACCGTGAGCGTGGTGCCCGCGACGGTCAGTTCCTGGCCGTCGGTGAGGGTGCCGTCCGGGGTGCGGTCCGGGTGGGTCTGCTGCCAGAGCGGCAGGTCGTCCGGGTGGAGCAGGATCGGGGCGCCGGTGGCGTCCGCGAGGGCGGGGGCGGCGTCGATGTGATCGTTGTGCGCGTGGGTGCAGACGATGGCGCGCAGGGCCCGGCCGCCGAGCGCGGCCTCGATGGCGGCGGCGTCGTGGGCGGCGTCGATGACGATCGCCTCGGTGTCGTCGCCGACGATCCAGACGTTGTTGTCGACGTCCCACTCGCCGCCGTCGAGGGCGAAGGTGCCGGAGGTGACCAGATGGTCGACGCGGGCGGACATCAGAAGACCACCACCGAGCGGAGGACGTCGCCGTCGTGCATCCGGGCGAAGGCCTGCTCGACGTCGCCGATGCCGATGGTCTCCGTGACGAAGGCGGCGAGGTCGAGGCGGCCCTGCTGGTGGAGGTCGACGAGCATCGGGAAGTCGCGGGAGGGCAGGCAGTCGCCGTACCAGGAGGACTTGAGCGAGCCGCCGCGGCCGAAGACGTCCAGGAGCGGCAGTTCGAGCTTCATGTCCGGGGTGGGGACGCCGACGAGGACGACCGTTCCGGCGAGGTCGCGGGCGTAGAAGGCCTGCTGGTAGGTCTCCGGACGGCCGACGGCCTCGATGACGACGTCGGCGCCGTTGCCGTCGGTGAGGGCGCGGATGGCCTCGACCGGGTCGGTGGAGCGGGAGTTGACGGTGTGGGTGGCGCCCATCTTCTTCGCCGTCTCCAGCTTGCGGTCGTCGATGTCGACCGCGATGATCTTCGCCGCGCCGGCCAGCCGGGAGCCGGCGATCGCCGCGTCGCCGACGCCGCCGCAGCCGATGACGGCGACGGAGTCGCCCCGGCCGACCTGGCCGGTGTTGATGGCGGCGCCGATGCCCGCCATGACGCCGCAGCCGAGCAGTCCGGCGACGGCCGGGGAGACCTCGGGGTCGACCTTGGTGCACTGGCCGGAGGCGACGAGGGTCTTCTCGGCGAACGCGCCGATGCCGAGCGCGGGCGACAGCTCGGTGCCGTCGAGCAGGGTCATCTTCTGCTTGGCGTTGTGGGTGTCGAAGCAGTACCAGGGGCGGCCGCGCAGACAGGCACGGCACTGGCCGCACACGGCACGCCAGTTGAGGACGACGAAGTCGCCGGGGGCGACGTCCGTGACGCCCTCGCCGACCGACTCCACGACGCCCGCGGCCTCGTGGCCGAGGAGGAAGGGGAACTCGTCGTTGATGCCGCCCTGCTTGTAGTGCAGATCGGTGTGGCAGACGCCGCACGCCTGGATCTTCACGACCGCCTCGCCGGGGCCTGGGTCCGGAATCACGATCGTCTCGACCCTGACCGGCTCGTTCTTCCCCGGTGCGATGACCCCTTGCACCTGCTGCGCCATAACCGTGCTCTCCCTGCTCCTGAGCTTTCGCGAAGATCGATCGCGCACAACCGTACGCCTTGGGAGACCCGCTACGGAGCGAGCACGTCCAGTTCGTGCAGGGCGCCGACGGCGATCTCCTTGGTGATCCGTTCGGCGGCCTCCGCCTCGCCCTCGCGGACCGCCTCGGCGAGGCGCACGTGCAGGGTGACGGCGGCCGGGTCGGGGTCCTCGAACATCACCTGGTGGTGGGTGCGGCCCGCGAGGACCTCGGCGACGACGTCCCCGAGCCGGGCGAACATCTCGTTGCCGGAGGCGTTGAGGACGATCCGGTGGAAGGCGATGTCGTGTTCGAGGTAGCCCTCCAGCTGCTGGCCGCGCGAGGTGGCGACCATGCCGAGGGCGCGCTCGGTGAGCTCGGCGCACTGCTCGGCGGTGGCGTGGCGGGCGGCGAGGGACGCCGCGACGGGTTCGATCGCGGAGCGCAGCACGGTGAGGGAGCGCAGCTGGCGGGGGCGGTCGGCGCCGGCGAGGCGCCAGCGGATGACCTGGGGGTCGTAGACGTTCCAGGTCTCGGTGGGGCGGACCGTCACGCCGACGCGGCGGCGGGATTCGACCAGGTGCATCGATTCCAGGACGCGGACCACTTCGCGCACGACCGTACGGGAGACGTCGAAGCGCTGGGCGAGCTCGTCGGTGCGTAGGACGCTGCCGGGCGGGCACTGGCCGGAGGAGATCTCCAGACCCAGGGTGTCCAGCACATGTGTATGCAGCCCCTGGCTCTGTGTGGTCATGGGGCAAGCCTACGGGGCACCCCTCGGGAACAATAAGTACGACGTTTACGTCACAGACTCTTGAATAAGTCGTACCTAATAGGTTTCAGTAGCGCGACGGACCGATGTCGAAGAAGACAGCGAGACACCTCCATGAACACCGCACCCCCCATGAGCGCCCCCCACGTCGTCGTGGTGATGGGCGTAGCAGGAACCGGCAAGACCACGATCGGTCCCCTGCTCGCCGCAGAGCTCGGCGTTCCGTACGCCGAGGGCGACGACTTCCATCCCCCGGCGAACATCGCCAAGATGTCGGCCGGCACCCCCCTGGACGACGACGACCGATGGCCCTGGCTGGACGCCATCGGCGCGTGGGCGCACGGGCGGGCGGGGCTCGGCGGGGTCGTCTCCAGCTCCGCGCTCAAGCGCGTCTACCGGGACCGGCTGCGGGACGGGGCGCCGGACGCCGTCTTCCTGCATCTGACCGGTGACCGGGCGCTGATCGAGGAGCGGATGGCGGACCGCAAGGGCCACTTCATGCCCACCGCGCTGCTCGATTCGCAGTTCGCGACGTTGCAGCCGCTCCAGGCCGACGAGGCCGGGGTGAGCGTCGACGTGTCCGGCACTCCTGAGGAAATCACCCGGCGAGCCGTCGCAGCGCTGCGCCGGCTCGAGAATTAAGGACCATCACCGTGACCAGTCTCAGCGTCGAGATGCTGGCAGCGGAAGCCGCCGAACCGATCACCTCGGCAGGCAACGCTCAGTTGGGCATCGCCGTCCTGGCGGGCATCGCCGTCATCGTTCTCCTCATCACCAAGCTCAAGATGCACGCGTTCCTGGCGCTGACCATCGGTTCGCTGGCGCTCGGCTCCTTCGCGGGAGCCGCCCCGGCCGACACGATCCTCAGCTTCACCGCAGGCCTCGGCTCCACCGTCGCGGGTGTGGGCGTCCTGATCGCGCTCGGCGCGATCCTCGGCAAGCTGCTCGCCGACTCGGGCGGGGCCGACCAGGTCGTCGACACCATCCTCGCGAGGGCGAGCGGCCGGGTCATGCCCTGGGCGATGGTCCTGATCGCCTCGATCATCGGTCTGCCGCTGTTCTTCGAGGTCGGGATCGTGCTGATGATCCCGGTCGTGCTGCTCGTCGCCAAGCGCGGCAACTACTCCCTGATGCGGATCGGCATCCCGGCGCTGGCCGGTCTCTCCGTGATGCACGGGCTGATCCCGCCGCACCCCGGCCCGCTGGTCGCGATCGACGCGCTGGACGCCAACCTCGGCGTGACGCTGGCGCTCGGCGTGCTGGTCGCCATCCCGACGGTGATCATCGCCGGCCCGGTGTTCTCCCGTTACGCCGCGCGCTGGGTGGACATCAAGCCGCCGGAGAACATGATCCCGCAGCGCCCCTCCGAGGACCTGGACCGCCGTCCGAGTTTCGGCGCGACCCTGGCGACCATCCTGCTGCCGGTCGTCCTGATGCTGTTGAACGCGCTCGTCGAGATCGTGGTCGACAACCCCGAGAATGGTCTCCAGAAGGTCACCACGGTCATCGGCTCGCCGCTGATCGCCCTGCTCGCGGCCGTCCTCGTCGGGATGTTCACGCTCGGCCGGGCCGCCGGGTTCACCAGGGACCGCCTCGCCGGCACCGTGGAGAAGTCCCTCGCCCCGATCGCCGGAATCCTGCTCATCGTCGGCGCGGGCGGCGGCTTCAAGCAGACGCTGATCGACGCCGGGGTGGGCCAGATGATCCTGGAGTTCTCCGAGAACTGGTCGATCCCGGCCCTGCTGCTCGGCTGGCTGATCGCCGTCGCGATCCGTCTCGCCACCGGCTCGGCCACCGTCGCCACCATCTCGGCCGCCGGTCTGGTCGCCCCGCTGGCCGCCGACATGTCGGCCTCGCACGCGGCCCTGCTGGTGCTGGCCGTCGGCGCCGGTTCGCTCTTCTTCAGCCATGTGAACGACGCCGGGTTCTGGCTGGTGAAGGAGTACTTCGGCATGGACGTCGGCCAGACCGTCAAGACCTGGTCGGTGATGGAGACGATCATCTCCGTGGTGGCCATGGCCTTCATCCTGCTGCTGTCGCTGTTGCTGTAGCCCTTCCCTTACGGCAACGACGAAACGCCCGCCCCGGTACGGCACCGGGGCGGGCGTTTCGCGTGACTACGGGAGGCGTCAGCGGCGGGCGGACTCGCTCTCGGCCGCCTTCTCCAGCTGGAACGCCTCGTTGCCGAGGCCGATCCGGGCGTGCACCTCGGGTTTGACCGAGCGCAGTACCGCCCCGTACACGAGACCTCCGACGAGCGCGAGGATGATCACGCCCGGCAGCAGCCAGCTGAGGGCCGAGCCGGGGCCGGAGCCGACGAGGACGTCGAAGTCGCGGACGGTGAAGACGGCGATCGTCAGGAGCGCCAGTCCGGCGAGGCCGGAGGCGACCAGGCGCGGGGCCTGTGCGCGGCCCGCGCCGCGCTTGACGAAGAAGGCGATGACGGCGAAGGAGGCGGCGGCCATCAGCAGGATGACTCCGAGCGCGCCGACATTGCCCATCCAGGTGAACAGCCGCAGGACGGGGGCGGTGGGGTCGCCGACCGGCTTGTCGTCGGTGAACGCGAACGCCAGGATGATCACCACGGAGACGACGGTCTGGAGCAGCGAGCCGGTGCCGGGGGCGCCGCTCGCCCGGTTGGTGCGGCCGAAACGGGCGGGCAGCAGGCCCTCGCGGCCCATGGCGAACGCGTAACGGGCGACGACGTTGTGGAAGCTGAGGAGCGCGGCGAACATCCCGGTGACGAAGAGGACGTGCAGCACGTCGGTGAAGGTGGAGCCGAGCCGCGCCTCAGTGAGGCCGAACAGCATGCCGGGGCCCTCCTTGAGGGAGGTGTCGGCGATGGAGCCGGGTCCGGCGGCGACGGTGAGTGCCCAGGAGCTGATCGCCAGGAACAGCGCGGCGTAGCCCACCGCGAGGAACATCACCCGGGAGACCACGATCTGCGGGCGGCTGGTCTCCTCCGCGTACACCGGGGCCTGCTCGAAGCCGACGAACGCGGCGATGCAGAAGCAGAGAGCGGTGCCGAGCCCCGCGCCGGTGAGGGTCTCGGGGTTGAAGGCGTGCAGCGACAGGCCCTCGGGGCCCGGCTTGCTCACGGCGGCGATGTCGAAGATCACGACGAGGGCGCACTCGATGACCAGCAGGACGCCGAGCACCTTGGCGTTGAGGTCGATCTTGAGCCAGCCGAGGACGCCGACGACGGCCGCCGCGGCCAGGGCCGGTATCCACCAGGCCAGTTCGATGTCGAGATACGTGGCGAAGATGCCGGAGACCTCGAAGCCGAGGATCCCGTAGATGCCGACCTGCATCGCGCTGTACGCGACCAGCGCCACCAGCGAGGCTCCGGCGCCGGCGGTCGGGCCGAGCCCGCGGGCGATGTACGCGTAGAACGCGCCGGCGTTGTGGACGTGCCGGCTCATCTCCGCGTAGCCGACGCTGAACAGCATCAGGACGACGCCCAGGATGAGGTAGAGCAGCGGCTGGCCGACGATGCCCATCACGCCGAAGACCGTGGGCATCACTCCGGCGACCACCATCAGGGGGGCGCTGGCCGCGATCACCGACAGCAGGAGTCCGGGGGTGCCGAGCCGGTTCGCCCGCAGGGCTCGTTCCTCGCCCTTGTAGGTGTTGATCCCGCCGGTATCGGCCGTCCCCCTCGTGCTGCCGGTCTCGCTGGAAATTGAACTGCCCCTCGACATGGCGGGATGGGTCCCTTCTTCGTGGTGAGGTGGTGCCCTTCGTGGATCACTGGGTGCTTCACGGGCGCTTCACGGGCGCTTTCACGGGCGCTTTCACGGGGTGCCGAGCGCGTAGGCGCGCGCGGCGACGAATGCGGCGTGGGGCTCCCGTCCGGAGTACGACCAGGGCGCGGCGGTGGCGTACGGGCCGATGCGGTGGAACAGGGCGGCGGCCTCGGCGGGCCGGCCCTCGCAGACCTTGGCGTGGGCCAGGAAGTTCAGATCGAGGCGGTGACGCGGATGGTCCTCGCGCTCCCATTCCAGCCACCAGTCGAAGGCGGCCTTCATCACCTGGCGGGCCCGGCGTCCGGACCAGTACTCGGAGAGCGCCGGGTCGCCGGGCTCGATGCCGGCGGCGACCAGGACGCGGTAGCGCTCGGCGTGGGCGATGACCGGGAGAACGGACAACGGGGAGTCGGCGGGGGCCAGTTCGGCGGCCCAGGCGGCGAAGTCGTACACCTCGTGGAGGGGGTCGTGTCCGCTGGCGGGGTTGCTCTCGGCCAGCAGAGCGGTCATCACGTGGTGGGCGTGATGGTGGTCGGGATGGCGGGAGCGCACTTCCTCGAAGAGCCGGCCGGTCTCGTCCGCCCCGTCGTCGCGGCCCCGGTCCAGGAGGAGCAGCGCGAGCCAGGGGGTGGGGTCGTCGGGGAGAAGACGGGCGGCGGCCAGGCAGGCTTCCCGGGCGCGGGCGGCGTCGTTCGCCTTGGCCCTGGGCCGCAGCGCACGGGCGACCCGGGCGCAGCCGAGGAGGGTGGCCGCGTCGGCGCTCTCGGGTTCGACGAGCAGCCAGTCACCGGCCCAGTCCACGGCCGACGGGGTCTCGGCGAGGGCCAGCAGACGATGTCCCCGGCGGTCCCAGTCCCGCCCGGTGCCCACGAGCAGGGTGCGGGCCTCGGACCATCTGCCCTGAACGAACCGGCCTCGTGCGGCGATGAGTTCATCGTCGTCGAGGGCCAGGTCGAAGACGTGGTCCGAGCGGCTGCCCCGACGGCGGGAGCGGCCCAGGGGCGGCGGAGGCGGGGGCATGCCGCAGGCTTCTTTCGATGCGGTGTGCGAGCAGATGATCGCGCACAGCAAAGCGGTAGGCCATGCTCCCCGTCAAGGGGCGCCTGATGTCAACTCTGTTCACTTTTTGGCTACTTGGCTGGATTGCACCCCGTCGGGTGGGGCGTTCGCGCAGCGTGCGGCGGGGTCGGGGGGGCGCTGAGTGGCGCCTGACACACTGAGGAGATGAAACCTCGCGAACCCCTCAGCCCTTTCCTTCTCGCCTTTCCCGGGCCGTTGCGCGACCAGCTGGTGGCGGCGGTCCTCTCCGGCGAAAAGGTGTCCACCTCCGGGCTGTTGGCCGAGTACGAACGGGAGCAGGAGGAGCTTCCCCCGGTGGGCGAACGGTCCGCGCTGATCGACTCGGAAGGGCGGGAGGTGGCGGTGCTGGAGCTGATCGACGTACGGGTGCTGCCCCTGGGGGAGGTGGATCTCCAGCATGCGCTCGACGAGGGCGAGGGGTATCGGTCGGTGGCCGAATGGCGGGCGGGGCACGAGCGGTTCTGGCACAGCGAGGAGATGCGGGAGGCGCTGGGGGATCCGGGGTTCACGGTGAACGACGGGACGCTGATCGTCGCGGAGCGGTTCCGGGTGGTCGAGCGGTTGGGGTGACTTCGGGGCTCCGCCCCGGGCCCCGCTCCTCAATCGCCGGAGGGGCTTGAGGAGCGGGGCCCGGTTCGTCCGCGGGGTGAGGGCGGGGCCTGGTCTCGGTGCGGTGCTTACACCGCCTGCGCCGCCGCCCGGCCCGCCGCTCTGCCGGAGAAGATGCAGCCGCCCAGGAACGTGCCCTCCAGGGAGCGGTAGCCGTGGACTCCGCCGCCGCCGAAGCCCGCGGCCTCGCCCGCCGCGTACAGGCCGGGGAGCGGGGCGCCCTCGGGGTCGAGGACGCGGGAGGACAGGTCCGTCTCCAGGCCGCCCAGGGACTTGCGGGTGAGGATGTTGAGCCGGACGGCGATCAGCGGGCCCGCCGCCGGGTCCAGGACGCGGTGCGGTTTCGCGGTGCGGATGAGGCGGTCGCCCAGGTAGGCGCGGGCCCCGTGGACCGCGGTGACCTGGAGGTCCTTGGTGAAGGGGTTGGCGATCTCGCGGTCACGGGCGGTGATCTCGCGGCGCAGGCTCTCCTCGTCGATGAGGTCGTCGCCGGTGACCGCGTTCATGCCCCGGACCAGGGCGCCGAGGTCCTTCTCGACGACGAAGTCGACGCCGTGGTCCATGAACGCCTTGACCGGTGCGGGCACGTCCGCGCGGGCCCTGCCGATCACCTGGCGGACCGACTTGCCGGTCAGGTCCGGGTTCTGTTCGGAGCCGGAGAGCGCGAACTCCTTGCCGATGATGCGCTGGTTGAGCACGAACCAGGTGTAGCCGTGGCCGGAGCCCATGATGTGTTCGAGGGTGCCGAGCGTGTCGAAGCCGGGGAAGAGCGGGACCGGCAGGCGCTTGCCGCGCGCGTCCAGCCAGAGGGACGAGGGACCGGGCAGGATCCGGATGCCGTGCTTGGCCCAGATCGGGTTCCAGTTCTCGATGCCCTCGGTGTAGTGCCACATCCGGTCGCGGTTGATGTGGTGCGCGCCCGCCTTCTCGGCGATGCCGAGCATCAGTCCGTCGACGTGCGCGGGCACCCCCGACAGCATCTTCTCCGGCGGGGTGCCCAGGCGTTCGGGCCACTGGGCGCGGACCAGTTCGTGATTGCCGCCGATGCCGCCGGAGGTGACGATCACCGCCTGCGCCTTCAGCTCGAAGGGGGCCGTGACCTCCCGGCTGCTCGCGGTGCCTCGCTCGGCGGCGCTGGGCTCCAGGATCTCGCCGGTGACCGTGTCGAGCGCCCCGGCGGTGCGGGCGAGACCGGTGACGCGGTGGCGGAACCTCAGCTGGACGAGCCCCTTGGCGACGCCCTCGCGGACCCGCCGTTCGAAGGGGGCGACGACGCCGGGGCCGGTGCCCCAGGTGATGTGGAAGCGGGGCACGGAGTTGCCGTGGCCCATCGCGTCGTAGCCGCCGCGTTCCGCCCAGCCGACGACCGGGAAGATGCGCAGCCCCTGCTGGTGCAGCCAGGAGCGCTTCTCACCGGCGGCGAAGTCGACGTACGCCTCGGCCCACTTCCGCGGCCAGCGGTCCTCGGTCTCCCGGTCGAAGCCCGCCGTGCCGTACCAGTCCTGGAGGGCCAGCTCCCGGCTGTCCTTGATCCGCAGCCGGCGCTGTTCGGGGGAGTCCACGAGGAAGAGGCCGCCGAAGGACCAGTGCGCCTGGCCGCCGATGGACTGCTCGGGCTCCTGGTCGAGGAGGATCACGGAACGGCCGGCGTCGACCAGTTCGGCGGTGGCCACGAGCCCGGCGAGTCCTGCCCCGATCACGATCACATCAGCGTCGTACGCCATGGGTTCCATCCTGTCGGGGTGGCTCGGGGGGCGGGCGGGGAAGGTCGGCCCACCGGGCCGGCGAAACGTTCAAGTTGCTCGTGCGTCAGATCTTGGGTACCCGCCGGGGCCACGTCAACCGTCCGGGTGCTGTTGGATGAGACGTATGACGCCCTCCGACGAGATCCTGGACATCGTCGACGAGAACGACGAGGTCATCGGGCAGGCCCCGCGTGGCGAGGCGACCGCGCGGAGGCTGCGGCACCGCTGTGTGTTCATCGAGGCTCGCGACGCCGACGGGCGGGTGTTCGTCCATCGGCGTACGCCCACGAAGCTGGTCTTCCCCTCGCACTACGACATGTTCGTCGGCGGGGTGGTGGGGGCGGGCGAGTCGTACGACGAGGCGGCGCTGCGCGAGGCGGAGGAGGAGCTGGGGGTCTCGGGGCTGCCGCGGCCCGAGCCGCTGTTCCGGTTCCTCTACGCCGACCCGGACACCGGGTACACCTGGTGGTCCGCCATCTACCGGGTGCGGTGCGAGCTGCCGGTGGCCCCGCAGGTGGAGGAGGTCGCCTGGCACACGTTCCTGGACGACGCGGAGCTGGAGCGGCGGCTCGACGAGTGGCCCTGGGTGCCCGACGGGGTGGAGGCGTACCGGCGGCTGCGGGAGTTCCGGGCGGCCCGACCGGGCTCGGACGCCCCGTACGGAGCCGACCGGGGTTGACCGGGGCTCGGCCTTCCCCGACCGGTTTCGAGCGGGGCTGACCGGGCCTGATCGGCGCGTACGGCCTAGGGTTCCAGTGTGAACAAGATCGTGCAGAGCGTACGGCTGTGGTTCGCGCCGCAGCGGATCCGGGACGAGGGGGACACCCCCGACTACCGGTTCTCGCTGGCCAACGAGCGGACGTTCCTCGCCTGGATCCGGACGGCGCTGGCCCTGATCGGCGGGGGTTTCGCCGTCGACCAGTTCCTGCCGGAGCTGGTGTGGGGCGTCCGGGCCGGGCTCGCGCTCGGGCTGCTCGCGGCCGGGGTGCTCTGCGCGCTGCGGGCGGTCAACCACTGGGTGCGGTGCGAGCGGGCGATGCGGCGGGGCGAGGACCTGCCGGTGTCCCGGTTCCCGACGCTGCTGAGCCTCGTGGTCGCCGTCGTCGCCGTGGCGATGGTGGTGGTGGTCCTCTTCGGCTGGGAGGGCGTGTGACGGCGCCGGCGGACCGGGACCCCGGGCTCCAGCCCGAGCGGACCCGGCTGGCCTGGCGGCGTACGACGCTGTCCGCCACGGTCGTCGCGCTGCTCGCGGTGCGGCAGGCGCTGCACGCCGGGGCGACCCCGGCCGCGCTGATCGCGGTGGCGCTGAGCGCGGCGGCCTGGCTGGGTTTCCTGGTGGTGGCCCACCGCCGGGTGCTGCGGATGGAGGCGGCGCGGCCCGAGCCGCTCGCCCCGCGCGGGGCGCTGGCGGCGACGCTGTGCACGGTGGCGCTGGCGGTGTTCGCGGCGGCGATGCTCTTCTGAGAGCCGGGCCGGACGGGCCGGACGGGGGCGCGATGCCGCTTGAGCCGGGCCGGACGGGGGCGGCCGGGCTGTTGCGAGCCGGGCCCGGACGTACTGGCCAGGCTCTTCTCTGAGCCGGGCCCGGACGCCCGCCGGCCAGGCTCTTGCGAGCCGGGCCCCGACGTGGGCGGCCGGGCTGTTCCGGCGGGGCTCCTCAGCCGTCCCAGTCCACCGTCACCACGATCTTGCCGCGGGTCCGCCCCTCCTCGTTGAGCCGGTACGCGTCGGCGGCCTGCTCCAGCGGGAACACCCGGTCCACATGGACGGTGACGATGCCGCGCT
The DNA here is from genome assembly GCF_028747205.1 of Streptomyces sp. CA-278952. Classification (NCBI taxonomy): domain Bacteria; kingdom Bacillati; phylum Actinomycetota; class Actinomycetes; order Kitasatosporales; family Streptomycetaceae; genus Streptomyces; species Streptomyces sp. CA-278952. The sequence goes on along the minus strand of NZ_CP112880.1, from coordinate 6,726,204 downwards.
CGGCCAGTTCCGCGAGTCGGGCCAGGTCGTCGGCGTCGGGGCGCACGAAGGCGTAGCGGCCGCCGTAGGAGAAGACCTCGCCGTCCGCGATGGAGGCGAGCCGGCCGCCCGGGGCGAGGGTGTCGGCGCTGGCCCGCAGCGCGTCGCCGCCCACCGTGTCGAAGGAGGCGTCGAAGCCGTCCGGGACCAGTGCGCGCAGCCGGTCGACGAGGCCCTCGCCGTACTCCACGGGCTCCGCGCCGAGGCTGCGGAGGTGCTCGTGGTTGCGGGGGCTCGCGGTGCCGATCACCCGGCAGCCGGTGTGCCGGGCGATCTGGACGGCGAGCGATCCGACGCCGCCGGCCGCCGCGTGGACCAGGACGGTGTCGCCCTCGCGGATCTTCAGGGTGCGGTGCAGCACCTGGTAGGCGGTCAGCCCGGCCAGCGGCAGGCCCGCGGCCTCCTCGAAGCTCAGGCTCAGGGGCTTGCGGGCGAGGGTGCGCACGGGGGCGGCGACGTACTCGGCGAACGTACCGCGCGAGAGGAAGTCCTCGCGTACGTAGCCGATGACCTCGTCGCCCACCGCGAACTCGTCCACGGCGATGCCCGGTTGCACGACGACCCCGGAGACGTCCCAGCCGGGGATCACCGGGAAGACGGCTTCGAGGCCACCCTGGAGGTAGCCCTCGCGGGCCTTCCAGTCGACCGGGTTGACGGCGGCTGCCCGTACCTTCACCAGGACCGTGTCGGGGCCGACCTTGGGGTCGGGCCGCTCGCCGTATTCCATGACGTCGGCAGAACCGTACGCGCTGTAGCTGATCGCCTTCATCCCTCGACCTTCCGTGCAGGTCGGGGCTGCCGCAACTCAAGGGGTACGGCCGGGGCCCGCCCCTCTCACAGCGCGGGACCGCCGGCGCCCTCATCGGCGCGGGACCTCCGGCGCCCTCACCAGCGCGGGACCGCCGGCGTCGTCCACTCCGGGTCGGCGGCGCGCATCGCCGCCGCGTCGTCGCGCTCGCGGTGGGTCTCGTCCGCCAGCCAGCGCCGGTGCAGGGCGGACAGGCGCTCACGGTCCAGTTCGACGCCGAGGCCGGGGGCGTCGGAGACGGTCAGCCGGCCGCCGGTGAAGGTGTGGCGCTCGGTGATGACGTCCTCGGTCTGCCAGGGGTAGTGGCTGTCGCAGGCGTGACCGAGGTCAGGCACCGTGGCGGCGACGTGGGTCATCGCGGCGAGGCTGATGCCGAGGTGGGTGTTGGAGTGCATGGAGAGTCCGACGCCGAACGTGCGGCAGATGGCCGCCAGTTCCCGGGTGCGGTGCAGTCCGCCCCAGTAGTGGTGGTCGCTCAGGACGATCTGGACGGCGTCACGGGCGAAGGCCTCGGGGAGCTCGGCGAGGGTGGTGACGCACATGTTGGTGGCGAGCGGGACGTCGGTTCCGGCCGAGACGGCGGCCATGCCGGCCGTGCCGCTGGTGGGGTCCTCCAGGTATTCGAGGACGCCCCTCAGCCGCTCGGCGACGTACAGCGAGGTGGGGACGGACCAGGCGCCGTTCGGGTCCAGGCGCAGCGGGCGGCCCGGGAACGCCTCGGCCAGGGCGTGTATCGCGGCGATCTCCCGGTCGGGCTCGAAGACGCCGCCCTTGAGCTTGAAGGAGCCGAAGCCGTAGGTGTCGGCGAAGCGCCGGGCCTGGGCGACGACGCCGGCCGGGTCGAGCGCCGCGCCCCAGTCGTCCCTCTCGCCGGGGCCGGGGTGGGCGGCCCAGCGGTAGAAGAGGTAGGCGCTGTACTCGACGGTGTCACGGACCTTGCCGCCGAGCAGGGCGTGCACGGGCAGGCCCCGGGCCTTGCCGAGGGCGTCCAGGCAGGCGACCTCGAAGGCGGAGACGACCGAGAGCCGGATCTTCTCCGCGTTCCTGACTCCGCGCAGTCCCCCGGCGTCGACCCGGTCGTCGGCGGCGCGCGATGCGCCGCACACCTCCTCGGCCAGGGCGAACAGCCCGTTCAGATCGGTGACCGCCCGGCCCGGGAGCGCCTCGGCGAGGGAGCGTGCGGGCTCCAGGTAGGCGCCGTCGCCGTAGGTCTCCCCCACGCCGGTGGTTCCGCCCCGGGTGACGGCCTCCACGATCAGGCGTGGGGTGTACGGCTGGTGGACTCCCTGGGTGTTCAGCAGGGGTGGATCGGACACGAGGATCGGGGTGAGCCGGACGCCTTCGATCACCAGATCATCTGTATTCATCCGTGAACCCTATTCACGGATGCGTCTCGCCGCCAGGGTCGGGTCAGCCTCCGCGCCGCCGGATCCCGGGAGGACACTGGACGACATACCGACTGGTCGGCATCATGGTTCCCGATCGTCCAGTCGCCTCGCCCCGCCCTGTTCCGTCGCCCGGAGGTACGCACCATGAGTTCAGTCCCCCCACCAGGTCTCGACCCGGAGCTGCTGCGCGGCCATCTCGACCGCGAGCGGCCGGGGCTGGTGAGCGGACCCCTCGAAGCGCGGCTGATCGAGGGCGGTCGCTCGAACCTGACGTACGTCGTCGGCGACGGGACGGGGCAGTGGGTGGTGCGCAGGCCTCCGCTCGGCCATGTGCTGGCCACCGCGCACGACATGACGCGCGAGCACCGGGTGATCAGCGGCCTGTACCCCACCGCCGTCCCGGTGCCGGAGCCGCTGCTGCTCTGCGAGGACGACAGCGTGATCGGCGCCCCGTTCTACGTGATGGAGTACGTCGAGGGCACCCCGTACCGCACCGCCGAGCAGCTCGCCCCGCTGGGCCCGGAGCGCACCCGGGCGGCGGTCCTCGGGCTCGTCGACACCCTGGTCGACCTGCACGCCGTGGACCCCGGGGCGGTCGGGCTCGGGGACTTCGGGCGTCCCGACGGCTTCCTGGACCGGCAGTTGCGGCGCTGGGGCAAGCAGTTGGACGCCTCCCGCAACCGCGAGCTGGCGGGCATCGACGAGCTGCACGCCTCCCTCGGCCGCGGGCTGCCCTCCTCCCCCGCGCCCACCGTCGTCCACGGCGACTACCGCCTGGACAACGTGCTGCTCGGCTCCGACGACCGGATCGAGGCCGTCCTCGACTGGGAGATGTCCACGCTCGGTGATCCGCTGACCGACCTCGGGCTGCTGGTGATGTACAGCTCCGACCTCGACCTGCCCCGGTCGCCCGTCTCCACCACCAGCGGCGCGGCCGGGCATCCGTCCCCCGCCGAGCTGATCGAGCGCTACGCGGCCCGCTCGGGCCGGGACACCTCCGCCATCTCCTGGTACACCGCGTTCGCGTGGTTCAAGCTCGCCGTGATCCTGGAGGGCATCCACTACCGCTACACCCTCGGTCAGACCGTCGGCGCGGGCTTCGACCGGATCGGCGATCTGGTCCCCGTCTTCATCGAGCACGGCCTCACCACCCTCCAGGAAGGCTGAACCCCATGGACTTCGCATTCGACGCCCGTACCGAGGAGCTGCGGAGCAGGCTGCTCGCGTTCATGGACGAGCACGTGTATCCGGCCGAGGAGGTCGCCGAGGAGCAGCGGGCGCGGCTCGCATCCCCGTGGGACACCCCGGCGGTGGTGGGTGAGCTGAAGGCCGAGGCGCGGCGGCAGGGGCTGTGGAACCTCTTCCTGCCGGACGGGGAGTACGGGGCCGGGCTGACGAACCTCCAGTACGCCCCGCTCGCGGAGATCACCGGACGCTCCCCGCATCTCGCGCCGACCGCGCTGAACTGCGCGGCCCCGGACACCGGGAACATGGAGGTGCTCTTCCAGTTCGGCACCGACGAGCAGAAGAAGCGGTGGCTGGAGCCGTTGCTCGCCGGGGAGATCCGCTCCGCGTTCGCGATGACGGAGCCGGACGTGGCGTCCTCGGACGCGACGAACATCGAGACCCGGATCGCGCGGGACGGCGAGGACTACGTCGTCAACGGGCGCAAGTGGTACATCTCCGGGGCGATGAACCCGGAGTGCGCGGTCTTCATCGTGATGGGCAAGACCGACCCGGACGGCGCGGACATCCGCCGCCAGCAGTCGATGATCCTGGTGCCGCGCGACACCCCGGGCCTCGAAGTGCGGCGCGCGATGCGGGTGTACGGGTACGAGGACCACGCGCACGGCGGTCACGCCGAGGTGGTCTTCCACGATGTACGGGTGCCCGCGGCGAACCTGATCGGCGAGGAGGGCGGCGGCTTCGCCATCGCGCAGGCGCGGCTGGGTCCGGGGCGGATCCACCACTGCATGCGGCTCATCGGGATGGCGGAGCGGGCCATCGAGCTGATGTGCCGGCGGGCGGTGGCGCGTACGGCGTTCGGCAAGCCGCTCGCCCAGCAGGGCGTCGTGCAGAACTGGATCGCGGACGCCCGGGTCACGGTGGAGCAGTTGCGGCTGCTGGTGCTGAAGACGGCCTGGCTGATGGACACCGTGGGCAACAAGGGCGCGCACACCGAGATCCAGGCCATCAAGATCGCCACCCCGCGCGCGGTGGTGGACATCCTCGACTCCGCGGTGCAGCTGTACGGCGCGGGCGGGGTGAGCCAGGACTTCCCGCTGGCGGAGCTGTGGGCCTCGGCGCGGACGCTGCGGCTGGCGGACGGGCCGGACGAGGTGCACCAGCGGTCGCTGGCCCGGCGGGAGATCAAGCGGTACGTGTGACGGACAGCGGTGCGGCCCCCTCCCGAGGTGCTCTTCGGGAGGGGGCCGCACCCGTACGTATACGGCAGGCTCAGAAGGTGAGCTTCCAGCTGTCGATGTAGCCGGTGTCCTGGCGGGCGACGTCCTGGACGCGGAGCTTCCAGGAGCCGTTGGCCACCTCGGCCGAGGCGTTGACCGTGTACGTCGTGATGACGTTGTCGGCCGAGTCGCCGCTGCTGGAGTTCTTCAGCCGGTACGCGGTGCCGTCCGGGGCCACCAGGTCGACGACCAGGTCGCCGCGCCAGGTGTGCTTGATGTCGACGCCGACCTGGAGGGCGGCCGGGGCGTTGCCCGTCCGTCCGGTGACCGCGACCGGCGAGGTCACGGCCGCTCCCCCGTCCGGGATGGCGACATCCGCGGTGTTGCTGAACACGTCCCCGGCGGGCGGTTCGCCGGCGGGGGAGGACAGGGTCCAGATGGCGTGGGCGGCGGCGTCGCTGTTGCGGTCCAGGGCGGTGTCGTTGATGTTGCTCGTGGTGTCGCAGGACGAGTGGTAGCAGCGGTCGAAGGCCTGCCCCGCGGTCCCGCCCCACTTCTGCGCCTGGGCGGCGGACTTGGTGTAGCCGGCGCCGGTGAAGAGGCCTCCGACAGGGACGCCGACGTTCTTGAACGGGGCGTGGTCGGAGCGGCCGTCGCCCTCGGTCTCGATCTCGGTGGGGACGTTCAGCCCCGCGAAGTAGTCCTTGAAGGTCTTCTCGATGACCGGGTCGTCGTCGTAGACGAAGTAGCCGGCGTTGGGCGAGCCGATCATGTCGAAGTTGAGATAGCCGGAGAGCTTTGAACGCTCTGCGGACGGCAGGTTGTTGACGTAGTACTTCGAGCCGATCAGGCCCAGCTCCTCGGCGCCCCACCAGGCGAACCGCAGGTGCTTGTCGGGCTGGTACCCGGCGCGGGAGACGGCCAGGGCGGTCTCCAGGACGCCGGCCGAGCCGGAGCCGTTGTCGTTGATCCCGGCGCCGGAGGAGACCGAGTCGAGATGGGCCCCGGCCATCAGGACCTTGTTCGGGTCGCCGCCGGGCCAGTCGGCTATCAGGTTGTAGCCGGTGGCTCCGTTGGAGGTGAACTGCTGGAGCGTGGTGGTGTATCCGGCGGCGTCGAGCTTGGCCTTCACGTAGTCGACGGACGCCTTGTAGCCGGGGCGGCCGTGGGCGCGGTTGCCGCCGTTGTTCGCGGCGATCGTCGAGAGCTGCGTGAGGTGGGCCTTGACGCCTGCCAGGGGGATGTCGGGCGCCGCGACGGCGGCTGTCGCCGGTGCGGGCTCGCCGGCGGCCTGGGCGGCCGGTGCTCCGGCTCCGAGGACGGCGGCGAGGGCGAGCGCCGCGACGGCCGTCGGGGATCTGCGCAGGGTGAAACGGTTCGGTCTCATTCACGGGCTCCGGATTCCGTTGGGGACTGACGGAACGTGCGGGGGGTCCCCGGCCGTGCGGTGATCCGGCCGGGTCCTGGAGCATGGGCCCGGACAGGCGGCCCAGAGGTGCGCGATGCGTGACCGATGCTCAAGGAAATGACCGTGCTCCGTCAAGAGCGGAAACCGGACACAGCCGTTCTATTAACGAACAGCGGTTCGCCCGTGAACCTCAACACCTCATCGGGAGGCAGGACATTCGTCATACATCCAGACTCGCCCCGACCGGCGGAGCGGGCCAGTGGACGGCCCCGGTTCCGGTCCGGAGCCGCTTACGGGCGCAGGGCCCGCAGCAGCAGATCCGCGAGGTGGTCGGCGACCTCCTGGCGGCTGAGCGGGCCGTCCGGGCGGTACCAGGTGGAGAGGTGGTGGACCGAGCCGAAGTGGTAGTCGACGACCAGGTCGGCGGGGGTGGCCGAGGAGAACACGCCGCCGCGCTGGCCCTCCTCGACCAGGGCCCGGAAGCGCTCGTGGTAGCGGCGGCGCTCGACGCGCACCTGCTTGTTCTTCTCGGGGCTCAGGTGGTGCATGGAGCGGAAGAAGATCGCCGCGTCGTCCAGGTTGTCGATGGTCGTGACGACCACGTCGGCCGCCGCGTCGCGCAGCCGCTGCTCGACGGGCGCCTCGGCGTCCGCGAAGGCGTCCAGCCGCTCCTGCTGGAGCCGGAGCACCCGGGCGTAGACCTCCTGGAGCAGGTCCTCCTTGGAGCCGAAGTAGTGGTAGAGCGCCCCCTTGGTGACGCCCGCCGCCTCGACGATCTCCTGGACCGAGGTGCGGTCGTACCCGCGCTCGGCGAAGAGCCGGGTGGCGGCGGCCAGCAGCCTCTGAGGGACGGGAGTGCCGTTCTGATCCGTCGCCTTGGCCATGAGCCGCCACCTTCCTTTCGTACCGTGCGCGCGCTGTTTCGACGCCGTTCTAACGGGGGGAACGCAGTTCCCGCCTGAGGATCTTCCCACTCGCCGTCTTCGGCAGCTCGGCCAGGATCTCCACCTCGCGCGGATACTTGTACGCGGCGAGCCGTTCCCCGCAGTAGGCGCTCAGCTCGCCGGGCTCCACCGAGGCCCCCGGACGCAGGCTCACGTGCGCCCGGACCGTCTCCCCGCGGTACGCGTCGGGCACGCCCACGACGGCCGCCTCGCGCACCGCCGGGTGGGTGTAGAGGACATCCTCCACCTCGCGCGGCCACACCTTGAACCCGGAGGCGTTGATCATGTCCTTCTTGCGGTCGACGACGTACAGCCAGCCCGCCGCGTCCATGAAGCCGATGTCGCCGGTGCGCAGCTCGCCGTCCGGGAAGGCGGCGGCCGTGGCCTCGGGGAGGTTCCAGTAGCCGGAGACGACCTGGGGGCCGCGCACCGCGATCTCGCCCTGCTCCCCGAAGGGGACCTCCCGGCCGGTCTCGTCGAGGATCCGTACGAAGGTGTCGGGGCCCGGGACGCCGACGGAGAGGGTGCCCGATACCGGGTCCACCGGGGCCTCGTGCTCGGGCGGGACCGAGGCGCAGGGGGCGGTGCACTCGGTGAGTCCGTAGCCGTTGCGGAGGTACGGGCCGAAGCCCGCGCGGAACTTCTCCACGAGCGCGGGCGGCAGGGGCGCGCCGCCGGAGGAGATCACCCGGAACGAGGCGAAGTGGTCCGGGGTGGCGTCCGGATGCGCGGCCAGCGCCATGAAGGCGGTGGAGGGGCCGACGGTGTAGGCGGGGCGGTGGGCGGCGAAGGCTTCCAGGACGACGCCCGCCTCGAAGCGGTAGGCCAGGACGAGTGTGCCCGCGTTGGCGACGCAGGCGGCGAGCTGGCAGACCATGCCGGTGATGTGGAAGAGCGGGGCGAGGGCGAAGTAGGAGGAGCCCTCGGCGATCGGGTGGCCGGTGCGCTGGCGTTCGGCGTTGACCATGATGTTGCCGTGGGCGTTCATCGCGCCCTTGGGGGTGCCGCTCGTCCCGGAGGTGTAGCTGATCAGCGCCGTGTCGGCTGAGGTCAGCTCCCGGTCCGCCGGGGCCGGGTTCCCTGCTCGGGCGGCGGTCAGCAGGTCGTCCGCCAGGTCGTCGGGGCCGGGGGCCGGGAGCCGTTCGAAGCCGAGGACGCGGGGGTCGTTCACGGTCTGGAGGTCCAGCTCGCAGGCGGTGAGCGCGACGGTGAGGTGCGGGGCCGCCGCCGCGGTCTCCCGCAGATACGCCTCCCACGCCCGGTCCGAGCAGATCAGCGCGGTGACTCCGGCGTCCGCGAGGACATGGCCGACCTCGCCCGACTTGTACATCGGGTTGAGGGGAACGACGACGGCCCCCGCCTTCCACGCGCCGAGCAGCGCTAGGACGAAGTGCGGGCTGTTCTGGAGCATGATCGCGACCCGGTCGCCGCGGCGCACCCCGCGGGCGGCGAGGTGTCCGGCCACCGAGTCGGACAGCTCGTCGGTCTCGCGGTAGGTCAGGCGGCCGTCGAAGTAGGCCAGGGCCGGGTGCCCGGGTGCGCGCCCGACCGCGGCGCGGAAGGCGTGCAGCACGGTCGCAGGCGGGGTGACGGGGGCGCGCTGGGCGTCGCTGAGCAGGGCGAGCCACGGCTGGGCCGCGTAGACCGAGCCGTCGGATCCGGGGGCGTCGGAAGCCGGACGGCCGGGGGTCGGGTCGTTCATGCGCCGCTCGCCTCCCACTTCTGCTGGAGGCGGTTCATCTGGCCCATCCACCGGTCGGGATCGGTGGCGCGGGCCTGGTAGTAGCCGGCCACCTCGGGGTGCGGCAGGACCAGGAAGCGGTCGGCGTCCATCGCCTCGAACAGCGCGTTGGCGACCGCGTCCGGCTCGATGGCGCCGGGAGCGAGGACCAGCTCGCCGGCCGAACCGGCGGCGGTGAGCATGTCGGTGCGCACGCCCTGCGGGCAGATCGCGTGGACCTTGATCCCGCGGTGGCGGTAGGTGAGGGAGAGCCACTCGGCGAAGGCGACCGCACCGTGCTTGGTGACGCTGTACGGGGCCGCGCCGATCATCGTCAGCAGCCCGGCGGCGGAGGCGGTGGTGACGAAACGGCCGCTGCCGCGCTCCAGCCACTCCGGCAGGAGTGCCCTGGCCGCGCGGACGTGGGCCATCACGTTGACGTCCCAGGCGGCGGCCCAGACCTCCTCGTCGGCGAACGCGTCGCCGGGCGAGGCGAGGCCCGCGTTGGCGCAGTAGACGTCCACCGTGCCGTCCAGCGCCTCCCGGGCGGCGTCCACGATGCCCGAGGCGTCCCCGGCGACGGCGAAGCCGCCGATCTCCTTCGCGAGCGGTTCGACCCGCGCGAGGTCGAGGTCGTTGACGACGACCCGTGCGCCCCCGGCGGCGAACCTGCGGGCCAGAGCGGCTCCGATGCCGCCTCCGGCCCCTGTGACCACTACGCCGGCGCCCTGCACCGTACCCATCGTCATCCCGCCCTTCCCATCCGGCTGCACCGGCAGACTAACCGGTCGGTATGTGATCCGGAAAGGGTCGGGAACGAGTCGGGCGGGGCCCGTACGGATCCCAGGGCCCGGCCGGGGGAATCGGCGCGGTCCAGGTCGTTCCGTGCGGCCCCGGCCCGCGCTAGCGTGCGTGGCCATGACAGTCGACGTGATCATGGAGGTAGCGGAATGAGCCTGTCCCGACGTGGTGTGCTGGCCGCGGGAGGCGCCGTGGGCGCGCTCGCGGCTACAGCGGCCGGCACCGGTATCGCCGCGGCGTCGGCCGCCCCCGGCCGCGGCTCGGGGCACGGGCGCGGCCGGGTGCTCACCGGTTTCGACCGGCTGGCGGCCGACGGCTACCGGATGCTGCGGGACCAGAAGGTCGGGATCGTCACCAACCCGACCGGCGTCACGGCCGACGTCCGGCACATCGTCGACGTGATGCACCCGGACGCACGGGTGGAGCTGACCGCCGTCTTCGGCCCCGAGCACGGGTTCCGGGGCACCGCGCAGGCGGGCGGCTCCGAGGGCCGCTACGACGACCCGGCGACCGGGCTGCCGGTCTACGACACGTACCTCAAGAGCGGGCAGCCGCTCGCGGACGTCTTCACCGCCTCGGGCGTGGACACGGTCCTCTTCGACATCCAGGACGTGGGCGCGCGCTTCTACACGTACATCTGGACGCTGTACGACTGCATGGAGGCGGCGGCGCTCGCGGGCAAGCGCCTCGTCGTGCTGGACCGGCCGAACCCGATGACCGGGCGGGCGGCGCTGGGCCCGGTGCTGGACCCGGCGTTCGGCACGTTCGTCGGCCGCCGGGAGATCGCCCAGGCGCACGGGATGACGGTGGCGGAGCTGGCGCTGTTCTTCAACGCCGAGTTCCTGCACGCGAATCCGGTACGGCTGGACGTGGTGACGATGTCGGGGTGGCGGCGCTCGGACTTCTTCGACGACACCGGGCTGCCGTGGGTGCCGCCGAGTCCGAACATGCCGACGCCCGAGACGGCGCTCGTCTACTCCGGCACCTGCCTCTTCGAGGGCACGAACCTCTCCGAGGGCCGCGGCACCACGCGCCCCTTCGAGCTGCTGGGCGCGGAGGGCGTCGACCACCGCTGGGCGGCCGCCGCGAACGCCCTGGAGCTGCCGGGGGTGTCCTTCCGCGAGGCGTACTTCGCGCCGACCTTCTCCAAGTTCGCGGGGAAGACGGTGGGCGGGGTGCAGGTGCACGTCCAGGACCGGGACGTCTTCGACCCGGTGCGCACCGGGATCGCCCTGCTGGTGACGGCGAAGCAGACGTGGAGCGGCTTCGCCTGGCGGCCGGACAACTGGATCGACAAGCTCACCGGGAACACCCGCGTCCGCACGATGATCGACGCGGGCGCGGACACCGACACGGTGGTACGGGCGTGGCAGCGTGACCTGTCGGCGTTCCGGGCGAAGCGGCGGAGGTATCTGCGGTACGGAGGGTAGGCCCCCGCGTCCGGTCGGGCGCGGCCCATGGGATTCCGGGCGCGCCCGCGAGGCCGGGCGCGCTCGCGAGGCCCGTCCGCACGCCCGCGCACCACCCGTCCGCGCGCCGCTTCGCTCCCGCCCGGGCGCCCCTTCCCCATGGGGAGTCTCGGCCAATGGACGGATTTCATCTTTCGATGGATCCGAAACGGGCAGGCGTACGTCCATTCCTTGACGTCCAAGGACGAGCGACGGAGGTGGCGGTGTCATGGCCGGTTTCCGGAGTCTTGCGAGACAGGTCCGCGATCCGATGGGGGACCTGGCCCTGCGGCGGTATTCGCTGCGCAAGTGTTTGGAGAGGTTCGCCCCGTACGGGCACCGGGCGACCTGGGACCATCTGTGCGCCCGGCACGGGATCGATCCCGAGGACCGGGCGCCCGATCCGGTGCGCCTGGTGGGCGCGCTGGACGAGCTGGAGGAGGCGCGGGCCGTCTGGCTCGCGTACGAGGCGGGGTTCGCCGAGCGGCGGCGGCGCGAGAAGCACGCGGGGGTGCGGCGGCCCGGGGCGTTCGACGACTGGCACCGCCGCACCTGGGGCGGTCACGGGGTGGCCCGCTGCTCCGATCCGGACGTCCATCCCACCGAGCCGCTCGCCGAGGTCCTGCGCCGCCTGATCTCGGCTCTGGGCGCCGGCCCCGGCTCCGCCTGCCCGGTCTGCGCGGACACCGGCATCGAGTGGCGGCAGGAGTGGGGCGAGGCGCCGTGGGCGGGCCCGGTGTGCACGGGCTGCGGGATCGCGGTGCCGCAGCCCGCCCTGACCGACCGCACACTGGCCAGGGCCCGGCTGCCACGGCACCGGAGGCCGGCCACCACAGCGGCGTGAGGACCGCGCCCGGGGAGCTACGTGCGCCTGGGGAGCTACGTGCGCCTGGGGAGCTACGTGCGCCTGGGCGGCTTCCGGCCCTCGGGCATCAGACGGGAGCCGGTGATCCGCTCACCGACGATGTCGTCGGGGTTGGACAGCACACAGGTCTCCAGCGAGAGACAGCCGCATCCGATGCAGTCGGTCAGATGGTCGCGCAGGCGGTGCAACTGCCCGATGCGCTCGTCCAGTTCCTTGCGCCAGACCTCGGAGAGGCGGGCCCAGTCCTCGCGGTTCGGCGTGCGCTCCTCGGGCAGTTCGGCGAGCGCCTCCCGAATCGTGACCAGGGGGATACCGACGCGCTGGGCCGCCCGGACGAAGGCGACCCGGCGCAGCGCGTCCCGCGAGTAGCGGCGCTGGTTGCCGCTGGTGCGGCTGCTGGTGATCAGGCCTTTGGCCTCGTAGAAGTGCAGGGCCGAGACGGCCGCGCCGCTGCGCGCCGAGAGCTGGCCGACCGAGAGTTCGTGGAGTGTCTGTGGAATCTGGGGCACCCCTGGAATCTACTGCCATGTCGTTGACAGGAACGCGCCGCACGAACGATGCTGAGCAAGCGCTTAGACATCGCGCCTGATGGTGCGCCGAGCCGGAAGGCAGGAACCGGGAACATGGCAGAGCCGAGGATCTTCACGTCCGCGCAGGAGCTGCGGGACGGAGTGGGCGAGCAGCTGGGACACAGCGACTGGCTGGAGATCGACCAGGAGAGGGTCGACCGGTTCGCCGACGCGACCGGCGACCACCAGTGGATCCACGTGGACCCGGAGCGGGCGAAGGACGGACCGTTCGGCACGACCATCGCGCACGGCTATCTGACGCTCTCGCTGCTGCCCGCGCTGGTGCCGCAGGTGATGCGGGTCGAGGGCATGAAGATGGGCATCAACTACGGGACCAACAAGGTCCGTTTCCCCTCGACCGTCCCGGTCGGCTCGCGGCTGCGGGCGACGGCGGTGCTCCGTGACGTCGAGGAGGCCGGCGGCGGCGTACAGGTCACGGCGGTCGTCACGGTCGAGCGCGAGGGCGGCGAGAAGCCGGCCTGTGTCGCCGAGTCGGTGTCCCGCTACTACTTCTGATCCTCCTGAAACCGCCGGCTGCTTCTGCAACCGCCGGCTACCCCTGGAGCCGCCGGCTACTCCTGGGCCTGCCGGGCTCCGACCATCCGCAGGACGAGGCCGGCGTACAGTTCGCCGACCTCGTCGGGAGTGCGGGTGCCCCGGGCGTTGAACCAGCGGGCCACGTCGATGCAGAGGGAGAGCACCGCGAGGGCGGTACCGGGGACGTCGGCGACGTCGAACTCGCCGTCCCGAACCCCTTCGCCGATGATCCGGCGCACCACCGCGTCGCTCCTGCGCCGCAGCGCGACGATCTCGGTGCGGTGCTCCTCGCCGAGCGCGTCGAGCTCGTACTGCACGACCCGGGCGGTGGTGTGCCGCTCCGCGTGCCAGCGGACGAAGGAGCGGACGGCCCCGGCGAGGCGTTCGGCGGCCGTGCCGTCCCGGTCGGCCTCGGCTTCGAGCACGTACAGCGCCCGCTCGTGGCCGATCTTGCTGATCCGGTGGAGCAGCTCTTCCTTGGTCTTGTAGTGGATGTAGAGCGCGGCCGGGCTCATTCCGGCCCGGCCGGCGATGTCACGAGTGGTGGTCGCGTGGTACCCGCGCTCGGCGAAGGCGTCCACGGCGGCGACGAGGAGCCGCCTGGCCGCCTCGGGAGTGACCTCGCCCCACGGCGCGTCCTCGCCGCTCGTCTCCTCCGCCGCACACATCGCCCAGGGCCCCTCTCCGTCAGCAGGACGAACACCATACCCCGAACCTGAGCAAGCGCTTAGCGGCTGCTCGGACGATCTTGCCGGGTCAGAGCTTCTGGAAGGGGTCGTGCTCGGCGAGGATCTTCTCCAGCCGGGCCTGGTCCACCCGGCTGACGATCTGCCCGGCCTCCTGGCGGTCTCTGATCACCTTGGCGAGCGTGAAGCAGGACGTGACGAGGTAGAGCACGCCGATGGCGAGGAAGCCGCGCACCCAGGCGTCGGCGTCGAGGAAGAAGATACCGAAGGCGACCGCGCCGATCGCCACCATGAAGGAGGCCACGGCCTGCAGGTAGAAGGCGGCGGTGCTCTGCTGCTTGACCGATGTCGTGTCACTCATGGGTTCAGCCTCCGCCGACGTGGCGCGCGCCACATCCGTGCCCGTACTCAGGCCCGTACTCAGACACCCGTGCGACCCGAGCCGGTCAGAAGGCGGAGACGCCGGTCAGCGCGCGCCCGATGATCAGCTTCTGGATCTGGCTCGTGCCCTCGTAGAGCGTCATCACGCGGGCGTCCCGCAGCAGCTTGCCGACCGGGTACTCGTCGATGTAGCCGTAGCCACCGAAGACCTGGAGGGCGTTGTTGGCGCAGCGGACGGCGGCCTCGGACGCGTACAGCTTGGCCTTGGACGCGGCGGTGGCGAACTCCTGGCCCCGGTCGATCAGGTCGGCGACCCGCCAGGTCAGCAGCCGGGCCGCGTCCACGTCCACGGCGATGTCGCTGAGCAGCTCCTGGACGAGCTGATGGCGGGCGATGACCTTTCCGAACTGTTCGCGCTCACCGGCGTAGCGCACAGCCGCGTCCAGGGCGGCCTGTGCGATGCCCACACAGCCCGCCGCGACGGACATCCGCCCCTTGGCCAGGGCGGACATGGCGATGGAGAAGCCCTTGCCCTCGGGGCCGAGGAGGGATCCGGCCGGTATCCGGACATCCTGGAGGACCAGTTCGGCGGTGGCCTGGCCGCGCAGGCCGAGCTTGCCGTGGATGGTGCGGCGGGTGAGGCCGGGGGTGTCGGCGGGGACGAGGAAGGCGGAGACGCCCCGGTGGCCGGGGGTGTCGTTCGTCCGCGCGAAGAGCAGCACGAGATCGGCCCAGGTGCCGTTCGTGATGAACGTCTTGGTGCCGTTGACGACGTAGTCCGCGCCGTCGCGAACGGCCCGGGTGGCGAGGTTTCCGGCGTCCGATCCGGTGCCGGGCTCGGTGAGGCCGAAGCAGCCGATCGCCTCGCCGGAGGTGAGCCGGGGCAGCCAGGCCCGCTTCTGCTCCTCGTCGCCCCAGGACGCGACGGTCTTGGCGACCAGCCCGAGCGATACGGAGACGATGCCGCGCACCGAGGAGTCACCGCGCCCCAGCTCCTCGGTGACCAGGCAGTAGGACAGGTGGTCGCCGCCGGAGCCGCCGTACTCCTCGGGGACGGTCAGACCGAGGAAACCGAGGTCCCCGAGCTTCTTCACGATCGACCTGTCGACATTCTCGGCGCGGTCCCACGCGACGACATGGGGGGCGACCTCGCGGGCGACGAAATCCTCGGCCAGCTTCCGGACGGCTTCCTGCTCCTCGCTGAGCGCCAGGTCCATCGTGCCCACCCACTGCCTCTCCCGAGCGCCGCCCCGGGCGCACTTTAATTAGCACTGCTAGTTTCTGGTTCGCAGGCCCTACTATGAGCCGCATGGCCCGACCGCGCAAGCCCCTCCTCAGCAGAGACCGCATCGTCGGGGCGGCGAGCGCGCTCGTGGACTCCGAAGGACTCGACGCCGTCTCCACGCGTCGGCTGGCGGCCGTCCTGGGGGTCAGCGGTCCTTCGCTCTACAACCACTTCCGCAACAAGGAGGAGATCCTCGACGCCGTCGCCGACGCGGTCTCCGTACAGGTCGACCTGTCGATGTTCGCGGAGTCGGACCCGCGCGACTGGCGCGAGGCCCTGCGCGACTGGGCGCTCTCCTACCGGGCCGCCCTCGCCGCGCACCCGCACATCGTCCCGGTCCTCGCCCGGGGCCCCGGGCGGCGCCCGGCGGGGCTGCGGGTGGCGGACGCGGTGTTCGGGGCGATGGTGGGGGCGGGGTGGCCACCCGCGCAGGCGACCAGGATCGGGGCACTGATGCGCTACTTCATCACCGGCTCGGCGCTGGGCTCCTTCGCCGGGGGCTTCGTCGACGACGAGACCGCCTACGACCCCGCCGACTACCCGCACCTCGGCCAGGCCCACCTGCTCGCCGACCACCGCCACCAGGTCGACGAAGGGGCCTTCGAAACCGGGCTGCGGGCCCTGCTGGACGGGCTGGCGATCCAGTACGAGCAGTACGCGCGGCCCACGGAAACGGCTCGGCCCGCGCCGAATCGTCGCTGCCGCGGGCCGGCCCCGAACAGCCCGTCCGAGCCGTTTCCGGAGAGACACGGACAGGGCGAGGGTGGACGGGCCGGATTGGTCGCCGATTGACGGTCCTCGACAATTCAGTGGGGGTCGGAGCGTTCCGGCTCTACGGTCGTGGCCATGACGACGACCCCGACACCCCTTCCGGTCTCCCCGCCGGCCCACCGCTGGCGCGCCCCCGCCGCCGCCTGCACCACCGTCGTGCTGTGGGCCTCCGCCTTCGTGTCCATCCGGAGCGCGGGCGAGTCCTACTCCCCCGGCGCACTCGCCCTCGGGCGGCTGGTGACGGGCGCGCTGGTGCTCGGGGCGATCCTCCTCGTACGGCGGGAGGGGCTGCCCGGGCGCGGCGCCTGGCGCGGAATCATCACGTCCGGCGTGCTGTGGTTCGGGCTGTACATGGTGGCGCTCAACTGGGGCGAGCAGGAGGTCGACGCCGGGACGGCGGCGATGCTGGTGAACATCGGGCCGATCCTGATGGCCCTCATGGGCGCCCGCATGCTCGGCGAGGGGCTGCCGCGCCGCCTGCTGCTGGGCATGGGCATCTCGTTCTCGGGCGCGGTCGTCGTCGGGCTGGCGATGTCCGGGCACGGCAGCTCCTCCGTGCTGGGCGTGGCGCTCTGCCTGCTGGCCGCGGTGGCCTACGCGCTGGGCGTGGTCAGCCAGAAGCCGGCGCTCGCGCACGGCTCCTCGCTGCAGATCAACACCTTCGGCTGCGTGATCGGTGCCGTCGCCTGCCTGCCGTTCACCGGGATGCTGGTCTCCGAGGCGACCGACGCCCCCATGTCCGCCACGCTGAACATGATCTATCTGGGCGTCTTCCCGACCGCGCTGGCCTTCACCACCTGGGGCTACGCCCTGGCCCGGACCACCGCGGGCCGGATGGGCGCCACCACGTACGCCGTCCCGGCGCTGGTGGTGCTCATGGCGTGGCTGCTGCTGGACGAGGTGCCGACGCTGCTCGGGGTCCTCGGCGGGCTGCTCTGCCTGGTCGGGGTGGCGGTCTCCCGGAGCCGTCAGCGGACCGGGGCCACAGGCGGAGATCCGGCCCGGCCGGTGGAGGGGGCCCGTCATGACGAGGAGCGCCAGGCGGAACGGACGTAGCGGGGCCTCCCGGCGGTTCGAGGAGGGCGCGATGGACGCCCGGCTGCCGGTGGCCCGGTGACGTCGGCGTCCCGGACCACCGGCTTCCAGCGCACCATCGGCTTCTGGCGCACCACCGACTTCTGACGGACCACGGACTTCCGGCTGGTCACGGACTTCCGGCTGGTCACGGGCTACCGGCTGGTCACGGGCTTCTGGCTGGTCACGGGAAGACGACCAGGGCGCGGCCGCCCTTGCCCTCGAGCATGTTGTCGAAGGCGGCGGGAATGCCGTCCAGGGCGATGTGCTCGGTGACCATCATCGACAGGTCGAAGCGGCCAGCGCGGATGTGGCCGGCGAGGACGGGCAGGTCGCGGGCGGGGTCGCTGTTGCCGTAGACGCAGCCCGTCAGGGACCTGCCCCAGTGGAAGAGCTCCAGGGCGTTGAAGGTGACTTCCTGGTCCTTGCCGCCGATCCCGACGACCGTGGTGCGCCCGCCGCGCCGGGTGGACTCCCAGGCGGCCCGGATGGTCGCGGGCCTGCCGACGCACTCGACGGCGACGTCCGTGCCCTGGCCGCCGGTGAGCTTGCGGATCTCGCGCGGAGTGGTGGCGGAGGCGACGACGTAGTCGGTGGCGCCCGCCTGCCGGGCCAGCTCCTCCTTGGCCGGGGAGACGTCGACCGCGATGATCCGGGAGGCGCCTGCGATCCGGGCGGCCTGGAGCACGGCGAGGCCGACGCCGCCGATCCCGAAGACGACGACGCTCTCGCCCTCGCGGACCCGGGCGCTGTGGTGGACCGCCCCGTAACCGGTGAGGACCGCGCAGCCGAGGAGGGCGGCGTCGGTGAGCGGGATGCCGTCGGGGGCGGGGAGCACGCATTTCGCGGCGACGACGGTCTCCTCCGCGAAGGCCGCGACGTTGAGGCCGGGATGGAGGTCGGTGCCGTCGGCCGTACGGGCGTGGAGGTTGGCGGTCCCCTTCAGGGCGTCGGCGCAGAGCCAGACCTCGCCGATCCCGCAGTGGAAGCAGGCCCCGCAGGAGGGGGCCCAGTTGAGGACCACGCCGTCGCCCGGGGCCACATGAGTGACGCCCTCGCCGACCGCCAGGACCGTACCGGCGCCCTCGTGGCCGAGGACGGCGGGCACCGGGACGCGCATGGTGCCGTTGGACAGGGACAGGTCGGAGTGGCAGACGCCGGCGGCGGCGAGGGAGACGCGCACCTGGCCGGGGCCGGGCTCCGGCAGGACGATGTCGGTGATCTCCAGCGGAGCTCCGACGGCGGGCAGTACGGCGGCGCGGACCACGAGCAGGCTCCTTGTGCGGGAAGGGTTACGGGGTTCAGAACTGGAGCGACTTGGTCTGGAGGTACTCCGTGAGACCGTGTGGCCCCAGCTCGCGCCCCACCCCCGACTGCTTGTAACCGCCGAACGGGGCCAGCGGGTTGAACCGTCCGCCGTTGATGTCGACCTGCCCGGTGTCCATCCGGCGGGCGAAGGCCACCGCCTCCTCGTCACCGGCGGCCCACACGGCGCCCGCGAGCCCGTACACGGTGTCGTTGGCGATGCGGAGGGCGTCGTCCACGTCCTCGTACCGCAGGATCGAGATCACCGGGCCGAAGATCTCCTCGCGGGCGATCGTCATGTCCGGGGTGACGTCGGCGAAGACGGTCGGGCTGACGTAGTAGCCGGTCTCCAGGGGCGCGTCCGGGCCGCCGGCGACCAGCCGGGCGCCCTCCTCGACGCCCTTGGCGATGTAACCGCGCACGCGGGCCTGCTGCTTGGCGTTGACGAGCGGCCCGACCCGCTCACCGACCACGTACTTGGTGACGGCGTTCGCCGCGAGCTCCACGGCCTCCTCGTACCGCTCGGCGTCCACCAGCATCCGGGTCCAGGCGCTGCATGTCTGGCCGGAGTTGGTCATCACGTTGGCGATGCCGACGTTGACCGCCTTGGCGAGATCCGCGCCGGGCAGGATCACATTGGCGGACTTGCCGCCCAGTTCGAGCGCGACGCGCTTGATCGCGGCCCCGGCGGTGGCGCCGATCCGCCGGCCCACGGCGGTGGAGCCGGTGAACGAGACCAGGTCGACGTCCTCGTGGGCGGCGAGCGCCTGGCCCGCGACCGGTCCGAGGCCGGTGACGAGGTTGAAGACGCCCGGCGGCAGACCGGCCGCCTCGGTGGCCTCCGCGAAGAGCTGGGCGGTGAGCGGGGTGTCCTCGGCGGGCTTGAGGACGACGGTGCAGCCGGCGGCGAGCGCGGGGGCGACCTTGGCGACGATCTGGTGGAGCGGGTAGTTCCAGGGGGTGATCGCGCCGACCACGCCGACCGGCTCCAGCAGCACGGTGGAGTTGCCGATCCGCTCCTCGAAGGCGTGGCGGGCGGCCAGTTCGGCGTACGAGGCGGCCACCAGCACGGGCACGCTCGCGTGGACCATCCGGGACAGCGGCAGCGGTGAGCCCAGCTCGGCCGTGATGGTCTCGGCCAGTTCGTCCTTGCGGGCGGTCAGCGCGTCGGCCAGCGCGGTGAGCCGGGCGGCGCGCTCGGCGGGCGGGGTCGCGGCCCAGGCGGGGAAGGCGGCGCGCGCGGCCCGTACCGCCGCGTCGACATCCTCGGCCGTCCCCGCCGGCACGTGGGCGATGACCTGCTCGTCGGCCGGGTTCACGACCGCGATCGTGTCCTGGCCGACGGCGGGCCGCCACGCACCGTCGATGTACATCTGGTCATGGGCCTTCATGGCTGTTTCCTCCCGGACGTGCTGTGCGGAGCCGTGCTGTGCGGAGTGCCGGAGCCGTGCGGCGCGGGGCAGCACGTCGCACCCGCCCAAACTAGCGCCGTTAGTTTTCTGACGCCAGGGAGCCTCCGGAGACTCCGGTCACGCCCCGGTACGCACGCCCCAGCACGCACGCCTCGGTACGCACGCCCGGCACGCACGCCCGGCACGAGCACTCCTGCCTCGCGCCGCCTTGCCGGAACGGCATGATCCCTTGCCCTGGCGACGGTGGACCGGCCGAGACTGGAACGAGCACGCGAACCCGGTTCCCAGGAGGCACCCATGACCGCCGAACCCCGCCCGCGACGCCGCCGGGACACCCCACCGCCCCGGACCGGGAGCAGCGAGGCCGAGGTGCTGCGCGGCTTCCTCGACTACCTGCGCGCATCGGTCGCCGCGAAGGTCGAGGGAGCCCCGGAACCGGAGGCCCGCGCCGCCGCGGTGCCCTCGGGCACGAATCTGCTCGGCCTGCTCAACCACCTGACGTCCGTCGAGCGGTCCCTGTTCCTCGGGGAGCGGGTCGCCGACTGGCCGGCGACCTTCCACGCCGCCCCCGCGCACGGCGTGGCCGAGGTCGTCGCCCGCTACCGGGAGGCGGTCGCGGAGGCGAACGGCGTACTCGACACGTGCACCGACCTCGGCGCGCCGGTGCCCCGCCCACGCCCGGACGACCCCGCCCCCAGCGTCCGTTGGGCCCTCACGCACATGATCGAGGAGACCGGTCGCCACGCCGGTCACGCGGACATCCTCCGGGAGCTGGCCGACGGCTCGACGGGGCGCTGAGCCGGCGGGCCCCTCAGCCCTGGGGGAGGTCGTCGAACCCGGGGGCGTCCCGGGGCAGGGGGCAGATGCGGCGGCCGTAGTGGTCGAAGACGTACAGGTGGGCCAGGTCCACGAGCAGGGGCACCTGTCCCCCGGTCCGCAGTCGCATGTCGGGGCCGGTGCGGACGACCAGGTCGCCGGAGGGGGTGGAGGGGTGGTCGGGGCCCCGGGTCTCCGCGGGGTCCGGGGCGGGTTCGTCGAGGGTGACGACAGGACCGCTGATACGGCTGCCCGTCCGCCCCCTGAGCCGTTCCAGGATGCCGACCCCGCCTCCCCCGCCGGCCGCGGCCCTGCGGCGGCGGGGCATCGCCCGGGGCCGGGCGGATTCGAGGTCCGGGACCACGGCGGGCCGCGAACCGGTCCTGAGGTGGACCAGCGCCTCGTGCCCCTGGTATTCGACATGCTCGACGATGCCGCTGAGGGCGACCTCGCCAGGCCGGGCCTGGCTGGGCGGGGCGATTCGGACCGCCTCCGAGCGCAGCCCCACGATGATCCGCCGGCCCTGCTGGATCCGGAGCAACTGGTGGTCGGGGCTGAGGGGTTCGGGCAGGGCGAGCCGCTGCCTGCCGAGGTCGATCGCCATCCGGCCCTCCAGCGGGGCGTGCACGACGGCCTGGAGGAGGTTGATGCGCGGGGTGCCGATGAAGGCGGCCACGAACACGTTGTCCGGCAGGGCGTAGACCTCGCGGGGCGGACTGACCTGCTGGAGGACTCCGCCGCGCATCACGGCCACCCGGTCGCCGAGGGACATCGCCTCGGCCTGATCATGCGTGACGTAGACCGTGGTGACGCCCAGTTCCTTGGTGAGCAGGGCGATCTCGGCACGCAGATGGCTGCGCAGCTTCGCGTCGAGGTTGGAGAGCGGCTCGTCCATCAGGAACACGGAGGGCCGGCGGGAGATGGCCCGGCCCATCGCGACCCGCTGCCGCTCGCCGCCGGAGAGCTGGGCCGGGTAGCGGTCGAGGACGTGCCCGATCCCGAGCATCCGGGCGGTGGCCTCGACGCGCGCGGTGTTGTCCTCGCGGGGGTTCTCCAGTTTCAGCGGGAAGCCGATGTTGGCCCGGTTGGTCATGCTCGGATAGAGCGCAAAGTTCTGGAACACCATCGCCATGCCGCGTTCGCGCGGCGGGGTGTGGTTGGCGTACTCCCCGTCAAGGAGCAACTCGCCCTCGGTGATCTCCTCCAGGCCCGCGATCATGCGCAGCACGGTGGACTTGCCGCAGCCGGAGGGTCCGAGCAGCACGACGAACTCGCCGGGGTCGATGGAGAGCGTGAACCGGTCGACGGCCCGCCGGTCCCGGCCGTAGTTCTTGCTGACTTGATGCAGGGAGATCGCGCGCGTCATGAGGGTCCGCCCGGAGGAAGTGGTGGCATCGCGGTGGGGAGCGGCTGTGTGGGGAAGCTAGCCCACCGGACGGGGTGTGGGAATGACTCGCGCGAAGGTTGGGGCATACGGGTCCGGTGGGACCGGTCAGCCGGGGTTCTCGGCCCTGTTCCGTACGGTCGGCGGTACGGGCCCACTGCCGGCCGGTGCGTCCTGCGGTACGGCCGCGGGCACCGTGTCCGGCGGGGCGGGGGCGGGCTCCATGTCCGGGGATGCCGGTGCCGGCCCCGTATCCGGGGGTTCCGGTGCCGGCCCCGTGTCCAGGGGTGCCGGCGTTCGCTCCGGGCGCCCGTCGCCGCGCAGGCCGAGTCCCGCCGCGCCGAGCAGGCCCACGCCGAGCAGCACGAACGGGGCGGCCACTCCCACCGCGCCCGCGATCAGCCCCGCCGCGGCGGGGGCGGCGACCTGGCCGAGCCGGTTGCCGGTCAGCCGCAGGGCGAGCGCGGTGGACCGGGCCCGGTCGGGGGCGGCCCGGACCACGGTGGTCATGGACAGCGGCTGGCCGACGCCGAGGCAGAAGCCGAGCACGGCGAGCATGACGGCGAGGACCGGGACGGACACGGGGAGGGCGACGCCCGCGCAGAGGAGTCCGGCGAGCAGGCAGCTGGTGGTCAGCAGGGCCCTGCGGCCCACCAGTCCCAGCAGCGGCGACATGACCAGCCGGCAGGCGATCGTGGCGGCGGCCCGCAGGCTCAGCAGCAGCCCGACCGTGGCCGGCGCGATGGAGCGGTGCTCGCCGACGACCGGCAGGTAGGCGGTGAGGATGTCGGTGGCGGACAGCACCGCCATGCTGATGAGGATGCCCGCGGGGACGCCGCGCGCACCCAGGATCGCGCGGACCGGGACCTTGTCGCCGGGCCTGCCCCCGGAGCCGGTCGCCCGGCGGTGCTCGATGCGCCAGAGCGAGGCGAGGGCGACGGCGGCGACCGCGGCCGATACGAGGAGGGCGAGCGCGCTCGTAGGCCCCAGGGTCCCGCCCTGCCCGGAGATGAGCGCGCCCGCGGCGACCGGGCCGATGAGCTGGCCGAGCGAGGCCCCGATCGTGAAGTGCCCGAAGTTGCGGTCCTGTTCGTCGGGCGCGGACTGCCGGGCCACGATCGACTGCGCGCCGATCACGAAGCACAGGTGGCCGAGGCCCATCACCCCGCTCCAGGCGGCCATCGCGGGCAGCGAGGAGACGATGCCGCTGACCGCGCAGCCGCCGGAGATCAGGAGCACGCCGAGCGGCAGCAGGGGCGCGCAGCGGCCGTGGTCGGTGCGGCGGCCGAGCGGCACGGCGGCGAACAGCGGGAGCAGGGCGTAGACCCCGGCGATGACGCCGACGGCCGTCTCGTCCGCACCGAGCGCGAGGGCCCGGTAGGAGACGGCGGGCCGCGCCATCGACACCGCCCCCTGCGCGAAGGCGAAGGCGATGACGACGCGCAGCAGCCAGCCCCTGCCGGGCCCGGTTCGCGGTGTGCGGTTCATTACATGATGCCGAAGAGGACGCCCGCCGCGAGCACCACGAGCGAGGTGAGGACGGCCCACTTGACGGTGAAGCGGGTGTGGTCGCCGAACTCGACCTTCGCCATGCCGACGAGGACGTAGACGGCGGGCACGAGCGGCGAGGACATGTGCAGGGCCTGGCCGGCCAGGGAGGCGCGCGCGATCTCCAGCGGCGAGACCCCGTGGGCCGCGCCCGCCTCGGCGAGGACGGGGAGGACGCCGAAGTAGAAGCCGTCGTTGGACATGAAGTAGGTGAGCGGGAGGCTGAGCAGGCCGGTGACGATGGCCATGTGCGGGCCCATCGCGTCGGGGACCGCGCCGACGACCCAGTCGGCCATGTTCTCGACCATGCCGGTGCCGGTGAGGACTCCGGTGAAGACGGCGGCGGCGAAGACCATGCCGGAGACGTTGAGGACGTTGTCGGCGTGCGCGGCGATCCGGGCCCGCTGGTCGGGCATGTGGGGGAAGTTGACGGTGAGCGCGAGGGCCGCGCCGAGCAGGAAGAGCACCGGGATCGGCATCAGTTCCATGATCATCGCCGTCAGCAGGGCGGCGGTGAGTCCGGCGTTGAACCAGTAGAGCTTCGGGCGGAGCGTGGACCGGTTCGGGTCGAGGCCCTGGAACTCGTCGTCGTCGTCCCCGTCCACGGGGTCGGCGGCTTCGGCCCCCGTACCCGTACCCGTACCGCTCGCGGAGGCGGAGGCGCCCTTGCGGAGGCGGTCCTGGCCGCCACCGCCCGTGCCGGTGCCGCCCGCGCCGGTGGTCACCGTCTCCGGCTCCGGCTCCCGGGCCAGCGCCTCGTCGAGCGTGAGCATCCCCAGGCGCTTGCGCTCCCGGAGGCCGAGCACGTACGCCAGAATGAAGACGGCGAGCAGCCCCATGGCCAGCGCCGGGATCATCGGCACGAAGATCTCGGAGGCGTCCAGCTTGAGGGCGGTGGCGGCACGGGCGGTGGGGCCGCCCCAGGGGAGGGTGTTCATGACGCCGTTGGCGGTGGCCGCGACGCCGGTCATGACGACCAGGCTCATCTTCAGGCGTTTGTAGAGGGGATACATCGCCGAGACGGTGATCATGAAGGTGGTGGAGCCGTCGCCGTCCAGCGAGACGATCGCGGCGAGCACCGCCGTACCGACGACGATGCGCATCGGGTCGGCCTGGCAGAACTTCAGGATGCCGCGGACGATCGGGTCGAACAGGCCGACGTCGATCATCACGCCGAAGTAGACGATGGCGAACATCAGCATGGCCGCGGTGGGCGCGAGGTTGCCGACGCCTTCGATGACGTAGTCGCCGAGCTGCGCTCCCTGTCCGACGGCGACACAGAACAGTGCGGGGATCAGTACCAGCGCCGCGATCGGCGACATCTTCTTCGTCATGATCAGGACCAGGAAGGTCGCGATCATGGCGAAGCCGAGGATTGTCAGCATGGGGGATACCTAACGTTCATCCTTGAACTCCCACCGGTGTCGGCGGTCCGGATGACGTTAGGGGCGTTCTCGCGGCGTTAACAAGATGTTGACGTGTGAGCAATACGAGCAAAACCCCAGGTCAACAGGGGGATGTTAGAGAGCGGGGGTCACGGAGACCGGAATGGCGTTCAGTACGGCGGTGCCGGACAGCGGGTCCAGGAGCGTGCCGTCGAGCAGTTGGTTCACGTTCACCCCCGGGTGCGCGGCGGCGACCTCCATACGAGTGCCGGGGCGGCTGTGGCCCCAGCCGTGCGGCAGGCTCACCACCCCGCTGCGCACGGTGTCGGTGATCTCGGCGGGGGCCTCGATCCGGCCGCCCGACGACTCGATCCGGGCGGTGGCCCCGTCCACCAGCCCGAGGCGGGCCGCGTCGTCGGGGTGGATCTGGAGGGTGCAGACGTTGGACCCGCCGGTGAGCGAGCCGACGTTGTGCATCCAGCTGTTGTTGGAACGCAGATGGCGGCGGCCGACAAGGACGAGCGGGGCGGGCCGGGCGCCCAGCGCCCGGCGCAGGCGCGGCAGATCGGCGGCGATCGGCTCCGGGAGCAGTTCGATGCGGCCGGAGCGGGTGCGCAGGACCTCCGGGAGACGCGGTTTCAGCGGGCCGAGGTCGATGCCGTGCGGGTGGGCGAGGAGCTGCTCCAGCGTCAGCCCGTACGGGCCGAGGCGCAGCATCAGGTCCAGTCGCCGTTCGGGACCCCCCTCGCCGGTGAGGCCGGTGGACAGCTCCTTCGGGGCTCCGGCGCGGGTGAGGGCGGTTTCGATGGCCAGGTCGTCGACGGCGGAGGGCGGCGCGCCGTGCATGCCGCTCACCGCGAGGACGAGCCGGGCGTGGATCTCGCCCTCGTCCATCCGCCCCTCCTCCAGGGGCACGGCGGCGCGGGTGTAGCGGACCTGGTTGTGGACGGCGAAGCCGTTGAACGCGAAGTCGAAGTGGGCGCTCTGCGAGGGCGGGGGCGGTGGCAGGACGACGTCGGCGTGCCGGGAGGTCTCGTTGAGATACGGATCGACGCTGACCATGAAGTCGAGCCCGTCGGCGAGGGCCGCGTCGAGGCGGTCGCCGTCGGGCGCGGAGAGCACGGGGTTGGCCGCGATGACCAGCAGGGCGCGGATGCGGTCCTCGCCCGGGGTGTCGATCTCCTCGGCGAGGGCGGCGATGGGCAGTTCGCCCTTGGCCTCGGGGTGCCCGGAGACCCGGCTGGACCAGCGGCCGAGCGCGAAGCCCTTGCCCGGTACGGCCTTACGCGCCCCGGGTTCGGCGGGCCGTGGGGCGCGTGCGGTCGCGGAGAGCGGGAACAGCGCGCCGCCCGGCCGGTCGAGGTTGCCGGTGAGGATGTTGAGGACGTCCACCAGCCAGCTGGCGAGGGTGCCGTGCTCGACGGTGCAGCTGCCGATGCGCCCGTAGACGGCCGCGGTGGGGGCGGCGGCGAGTTCGCGGGCGATGGCGGTAATGGTGTCCGTGTCCACGTCGCAGGCGGCGGCGACGGCGTCCGGGGTGAAGTCCACGAGGGCGGCGGCCAGTTCGTCGATCCCTTCCAGGTGGCCGGCGAGCGGGCCGGGGTCGGCGAGCTTCTCGTCGATGAGTGTGTGCGCGAGCGCGGCCAGCAGCAGGGCGTCCGCGCCGGGCCGGATCGCGACGTGCCGGTCGGCGAGGCGGGCGGTGCGGGTGCGGCGCGGGTCGATGACGGTGAGGGTGCCGCCGCGCCTGCGCAGCGCCTTGAGCCGGCCGGGGAAGTCGGGGGCGGTGCAGAGGCTGCCGTTGGACTCCAGCGGGTTGGCGCCGATCAGGAGGAGGTGGTCGGTGCGGTCCAGGTCCGGTACGGGGATGGCGTGCGCGTCGCCGAAGAGCAGGCCGCTGGAGACGTGCTTGGGCATCTGGTCCAGGGTGCTCGCGGTGAACACGTTGCGGGTGCGCAGGGCCGCGAGCAGCAGGGGCGGGTAGAGGGAGCCCGCCATCGTGTGCGCGTTGGGGTTGCCGAGGACCACGCCGACCGCGTTCGGCCCGTGGGTCTTCGTCAGCTCCGGTATCCGTGCGGCGATCAGGTCGAACGCCTCGCTCCAGGCGGCCTCGCGCAGCTCCCCGTCGTCGCCGCGCACGAGGGGGACGCGCAGCCGGTCGGGGTCGGCGTCGAGCCCCCCGAAGGAGGCCCCCTTGGGGCAGATGAACCCCCGGCTGAAGATGTCGTCGCGGTCGCCGCGGGCACCGGTGACGGTGGTGCCCTCGATGGTGAGGGTGAGGCCGCAGGTGGCCTCGCAGAGGGGGCAGATGCGCGGTGCGGTGCGGGTGTCGTGGGACATGGGCCCTCCCCGGGGCGGCGGCGGTGGCAGGCGGACGTCGGCGACTCGGGCCGGGCGTGCGTGGGAGCCCCGGCACGGGCGAGCATACCGACCGGTACGCACGGTGGGGAGGTGTTGCGCGGACGAGAAGGTGGGCGGGCCCCGCCAGGAGCGGCGCGAAAGGCGCACAGGCAGGCGGGCGCACAGGCAGGCGGGCGCTCCTGCGGCCGGGCACGCCGAACGGCCGAGGACTCCCCGGTCAGGGGCCCTCGCGAGGCGCACAGGCCGCAGGCGCACCCGCGGCCGGGCACGCCGAACGGCCGAAATCGCCCCCGGCCAGAGGCCCTCGTTCAGGGCCCCCGTTCACGGGTCCTCGTTCAGGGTTCCTCGCTCAGTCGAGTGTCTGGGCGAGGTAGGACCTGACCAGGGTCCGGGTCTCGGCGACGATGGCCGCGTCCCCCGACGGTTCCGTGCGGAAGGCCAGTTGGAGGAGCGCGTCGGCGGCCTCGACGCTCACCAGGATCGCCCGGGTCAACACCTCGTCGGGCCGTCGGCCGAGGTGGCCGGCGAGCAGTGCGGCGAGCCGGTCCGCCAGCCGCCGGTTGGCGTCGTCCGCCGCGCCCTCGGCGGGGAGAGGCGGCCCGAAGTCGACGAGCGCGAAGCCGGGGACGCTCCGCTTCATCGCCAGGTACTCGTCGAGCACCGCGTCGATGGCGGCGCGCCAGTCGCCGGCCGGGAGGTCCGCGAGCCGGGCGGCGATGCGGTCGGCGTAGGCGTCCAGGTTGCGGAGCGCGAGGGCGTCGACGAGCGCCCGCTTGTTCGAGAAGAACCGGTAGACGGAGCCGATGGGCACGTCGGCGCGCTCGGCGACGGCCCGCGTGGTGAGCTGCTCGTAGCCGGTCTCGTCGAGGAGGCCGGCGCAGGAGTCGAGTATCCGGGCCAGCCGGTCGGCGCTGCGCTGCTGCACGGGGGCGCGGCGGAGGTTCGGGTTGACTTGGGGCACGGGCCCCATGATGCCGTGCCCCGACCGACGCGGCGGACCGCGCCCGCCACCCGGTGGACAGCGGCGACACCCCGCCCACAGGCCCCGCCCCGCACCCGCCACGACGGGCGCGGCACAGGCCACGAATGGCGCGATGTATGCCGTTGACGTGCCCCGCTCCTATTCCTACGGTAGTACATAGGATTCGTCGTCCGGCGGATCCGAGAGCTTTCTTGGGCACCAGGAGTGCGGGATGAGCGCGATCGACCAGGCGAGGAAGACGGCCGAGGGGCTGACGTACTCCTCGGGCTTCGGCAACGAGCACGCCTCGGAGGCGGTTCCCGGGGCGCTGCCGCACGGCCGCAACTCCCCCCAGCGCGCCCCGCTCGGGCTGTACGCGGAGCAGCTGAGCGGCTCCGCCTTCACCGAGCCGCGCGCGGACAACCGCCGCTCCTGGCTCTACCGGATCCGTCCCTCGGCCGCCCACCCGGCGTTCGCCCGCGTCGACAACGGGGGCCTGCGCTCGGCGCCCTTCACCGAGACCGTGCCGGACCCGAACCGGCTCCGCTGGAACCCGCTGCCCGACCCCGCGCCGGGCACGGACTTCCTGAGCGGCCTGTGGACGCTCGGCGGCAACGGCGACGCCGCGCAGCGCGCGGGTATGGCGATCCACCTGTACAACGCCGACTCCTCGATGACGGACCGTGTGTTCAGCGACTCCGACGGCGAGTTGCTGATCGTCCCCGAGCGCGGCGGACTGCTGCTGCACACCGAACTGGGCCTGCTGCGCGCCGAGCCGGGGCACGTCGCGCTGATCCCGCGCGGGATCCGCTTCCGGGTGCAGTTGCTGGAGGAGACCGCGCGCGGATACGTCTGCGAGAACTACGGCCGCCCGTTCGCGCTCCCCGACCTCGGCCCGATCGGCGCCAACGGCCTCGCGAACGCCCGGGACTTCCTCGCGCCCGTCGCCGCGTACGAGGACCGCGAGGGTCCCGTGGAGGTGGTCAACAAGTTCTGCGGAAACCTCTGGTCGGCGACGTACGACCACTCGCCGCTCGACGTGGTGGCCTGGCACGGCAACCACACCCCCTACGTCTACGACCTGCGCCGGTTCAACGTGATCGGCACGATCAGCTACGACCACCCCGACCCGTCGATCTTCACGGTGCTGACCTCGCCGTCCGACACCCCCGGGCTGGCCGGGGTGGACTTCGTCGTCTTCGCCCCGCGCTGGCTGGTCGGCGAGGACACCTTCCGCCCGCCGTACTTCCACCGCAATGTGATGAGCGAGTACATGGGCCTGATCGACGGTGCTTACGACGCCAAGGCGGACGGCTTCGTCCCGGGCGGCGGCTCCCTGCACAACATGATGTCGGCGCACGGGCCGGACCGGGAGACCTTCGACCGGGCGAGCGCTGCGGAGCTGAAGCCGCAGAAGATCGACGACGGCCTGGCCTTCATGTTCGAGACGCGTTGGCCGGTCACGGCGACGGCGCAGGCGGCCGCCGCCGAACATCTCCAGCGCGGCTACGACGACGTGTGGCAGGGTCTGAGCCGCAACTTCCGGCCGTAGACGGCGGAAGGCCGGAGGGGCGGGACGGGACGGGGACGACATGACAGAGAGCCAGGAGAGAGCCGGGGCGGACACCCGAAGGACCGACGGCGACACCACCAGCGCAGCCGGGACCGGGACCGACGGCGACGCCACAGCCGGGTCCGGCGGGGACGCCCAGGCGGTCCCCGCGCCGCCCTCGCCCGCCTTCGCCCCCGACTCCCTCGTCCTGAACCGGAAGCTGCCTCTCTGGTACCAGGTCTCCCAGTCCCTGCGGGCCTCCATACTGGGCCGCCCCCGGGACGCCTCCGCCCGGCTGCCCACCGAGGAGCAGCTCGCCGCGCACTACGGGGTCAGCGTGCTCACGATGCGCCAGGCGCTCAAGGAGCTGGAGGCGGAGGGGCTGATCAGTCGGCACCGGCGGCGCGGCACGTTCATCGAGCCGCGCGCCCGGCGGGTCTCCCCGGTCCGGCTGCTGGGCTCGGTCGACGCGATCGTGGCGCAGCAGTCCGGGGAGGCGACGACCGTTCTCGGCCACGGCCCGACGGCGGTGCCGGGTGATCTCGCCGAGTTCTTCCCGGACTGCGCCGAGGTGACCTGCTACCGGCGGCTGCGCCGCGACGGGCAGAGCGACGAACCCACCAACTGGGCGGAGAACGCGGTCCGTCCCGACATCGCCGCCCGGATCGACGTGGCCGACCTCGAACGCTGGCCGATGACCAAGGTCCTGCGCGACGTCGTCGGCGTGCGCATCTCCCGGATCACCGACACGGTCGAGGCGCGGCTCGCCGACCCCGTCACCGCCGAGCTGCTCCAGGTCCCGCTGCTCAGCCCGATCCTGCACTACACGGGCGTGACGTACGACGAGGAGGGGCGCGTGGTGGACGTGGCCCGGATCCGCTACCGGGGCGACCGGTTCTCCTTCTCCGTGACGGTGGAGGCCCACTGACCCCGCCCCACGGGCGCGCCGCCCGCCGTTACGATGCGAAAGGGTCACGGCGGACAGGGGAGGACGGGCAGGTGACAGCGCACGGGACAGCGGCGGCCGGCGGCGACGGAAACGCCCGGTCCTCGCCTCCAAGGACACCGGGGACACCCCGGCCTTCGGATGGGTCCCTGGCGTCGGACGGGTCTCCGTCCCCGGACGGGCTGCTGTCGCTGGACGAGCTGATGCCGTGGTCCGTACGGCCGCTGCGGACCGGCCGTGCCTGGGTGAGCGGCCCCGACCCCGTGGCGCTCCGGGCGCGCTGGGAGCGGCTGGCCGCCGCCGGCCCCGCCGAACAGGAGAGGCTGTTCGCGCCCAGCCGTTCCCGTACGCCGCACACCTCGGTCGCCGCCCTGCCCGGCCGGTCCGCCGGAACGGGCCGCTTCGCCCGGAACCCGGGTCCCTGCCCCGACCCCGTACGGATCCTCCACGGCCCCTACGACGAGCAGTGGCTGCTCCCCGACCACCGGCTGATCGACGCGGCCCGTCCGGAGCTGTGGCGGGTCGCCGACGGGCGGCAGCTCTTCGTGGTCGAGCACAGCACCGCCCCCGAGGATTCCGGGCCCGCCCTGTCCGTGACCGCGCTGCTGCCCGACGGGCACTCCCCCGCCGGGCGGCCCGGCCGGATCAGGCCGCTCTACCGCAGGCCCGGCGGCACGGAACCCAACCTGGCTCCGGACCTCACGGAGCTGCTGCGCGAGCGGCTCGGTGGCGCGGCGGAGCCGGACGCGTTCACCCCGGAAGCGGTGCTGGCCTGGGTCCTGGCCGCCGCCCGGCCCTCCGCCACCGGCCCCCGGGTTCCGTTGCCGGCCGACGCGGAGGTGTGGTCGTCGGGGGTGGCGCTCGGCCGGGAGCTGATGCGGCTCCAGTCGCGCGGGGCCCGGGGCGGGGAGCGGCCCCGGCTGCCGGGCGGGCGGAGGCCCTATGTGCGGGCGGCCCTCCCGGCCCGCCCCACCGAGCTGGTCCATGAGGCCGAGGGCGAGGCGCTGGTCGTCGGCGATGGCCGGATCTCGCCGGTGCCCGCTGCGGCCTGGGAGTTCACGGTGGGCGGGGTGCGGGTGCTGGAGCTCTGGTTCGGGCGCCGAGCGGCGGCGGCGACGGGCCGGGGGCCGGACGGGGCCGCCCCGGACGGACTGGACGCGGTCGGTGCGCGCGGCTGGCCCCGGGAGTGGACCTCGGAGCTGCTCGAACTCATCACCGTGCTTGCTCTGCTGGACGGCACGGCGGGGCTCCGGAAGGAGCTGTGGGCGGCGCTGGAGGCGGGGCCGCTGATCGGGCCCGCCGAGCTGCGGGCGGCCGGGGTGCTGCCGGTGCCGTCCTCGGCACGGCGTCCCGCGTCGGTGCTCGGCCACCAGGAGGAGGGCCCGGAGGGGCAGTTCGCGCTGCTGTAGCGACCGGCCGGGGAGCCCGCGGGGCGGCCGGAGGTGGCACGAGCGGCGCTCAGAGGGTAAGCACGGGGTCATGAACACCTTGCCACTCCCCCTCGACGGCATCACCGTGGTGGCCGTCGAACAGGCGGTCGCCGCCCCCTTCGCCACCCGGCAGCTCGCCGATCTCGGAGCCAGGGTCGTCAAGGTCGAGCGCCCGGACGGCGGCGACTTCGCGCGCGGCTACGACACGGCGGCGCGCGGCCTCGCCTCGCACTTCGTCTGGTGCAACCGCGGCAAGGAGTCCCTCGCCGTCGACCTGAAGGACCCGCGCGGCCTCGCGGTGGTCCACGAACTCGTCGCCGGGGCCGATGTGTTCGTCCAGAACCTGGCCCAGGGGGCGGCGGCCCGGCTGGGGCTCGACGCCGCCTCGCTCTGCGCGGTGCACCCGCGCCTGGTGGCGGTCGACATCTCCGGTTACGGCGCGGTGGGACCGTACGCGCACAAGCGGGCCTACGACATGCTCGTGCAGTGCGAGGCCGGCCTGGTCTCGGTGACGGGAACGGCCGAGCAGCCGGTGAAGGCGGGCATTCCGGCGGCGGACATCGCGGCGGCGATGTACGCGTTCTCCGGGGTGCTCGCGGCGCTGCTGCGGCGGGCGTCCACCGGGCGGGGCGGTCCGGTGGAGGTCTCCATGCTGGACGCGCTGGCCGAGTGGATGGGCCACCCGCTGCACCAGGGGACGCACGGCTCCGCTCCCCCGGCGCGCACCGGTCTCGCGCACTCGGTGATCGCCCCGTACGACGCCTACGCGACGGCCGACGGGGAGCAGGTGCTGCTCTCCGTGCAGAACGACCGGGAGTGGCGGCGGCTGGCGGAACAGGTGCTCAGGCGGCCCGAGTTGGCCGACGACCCGGACTTCGCGACGAACGCGGCGCGCACCGCGAACCGGGAGCGGACCGACGAGGCGGTGGGCCGGGCGCTGGCGGGCCTGACGGGGCGGGAGGCGCTGGCCGGTCTGGAGGCGGCGGGCGTCGCCTGTGCCCGGCTGAACACGGTGGCCGATGTGGCGGCGCATCCGCAGCTCGCGGCCCGGGACCGGTGGCGGGAGGTGGGGACACCGGTGGGGCCGCTGCGGGCGCTGCTGCCGCCGATCACGCTGCCGGGGAGCGAGGAGGCACGGATGGGTGCCGTACCGGCGCTGGGTGAGCACACCGATGCGCTGCTGCGAGCCCTGGGGATGACGGACGAGCAGACATCGGTGCTGCGCCGGGACGGAGTGATCGTCTGAACCGCCCCGAGCGGCGGGCCGGTCCCGACGGGCGGTGCCGTGGGTCAGCGGCGGCTGCCGAAGAGCGAGCGCCGCAGTCGCCGCAGCGGCGCGAAGAGCGACACGCGTGCGCTCCTGCTCCTGCGGGTGTGCGCGGCATCGCGCGAGGTCAGTTCACGCATGAGCAGCGTCGCTTCCGCCGACTCGCGCTGCGGGACGACAGGGCCGCCGAGCACCGCGAGATGGCGGTCGAGGCGCGTACTGGTCGCACCGCTCCCGCATGTGATGGCAGGCACACGCGGCCTGCTTCGCACCGTTATCTGTTCCATGTCACTCCCCACCCGTACGAGGGCACCCGGTCCGGGCAGGTTAACCCTATCGTCCCGCGGTGACACCCGTGTATCCCGGCCACAGGATTACGCACACACATACGGAGGTTGACGCCTCGTTACCGAATCCGCGCGATTCCAGGGCGACTTCGGACAGTCCAAGCGGTTGGAGCGGTTCGCGCGGTTCGGAGCGATCGCCGGACCGTCCCCCGCGCGCAGGCCGCGTGGGGGACGGCGGGGGCGGAGCGCTCGGGTCGGAAGCGCCGGGCCTCCGGTCAGAGAGCGGAGTTGAGGACGGGGAGATAGCCGCCCGACTGCCCGGCGGCGGTGGGGTGGTAGGACTCACCGATATTGAGCCAGTTCACGCTGTGCAGCCAGGCGTTGCCCGAGCAGATCTCGTGCCCGGCGAAGGTCGTCCTGACGTCGCCGAAGGTGAAGCCGTGGTCCGCCGCCCGCTTGGCGGTGGCGGTGCTGAGGTGGTCGGATGCCCCGTTGATGGCGGAGCGCTCCTTCTCGCTCAGACCGGCGATGCAGCCGCCGCCGAGCTGGTAGAAGCGGGGGTAGCCGAGGACGACGACCTGCGCGGAGGGGGCCTTGGAGCGGATGGCGGTGTACACCGAGTCGAGCCTGCCGGGCAGCGTGGAGTCGACGTAGGCGCGGGCGGTGGCGATCCGGTTGAGGCAGGTGGCCTCGGACTGCAGGACACAGGTCGTCATGACGTCGGCGAAGCCCGCGTCGTTGCCGCCGATGGAGATCGAGACGAGGTCGGTCGAGGCGTTCAGCCGGCCCAGCTGACTGCCCGTGACGTCTCCGGTCCTGGCCCCGGAACAGGCGGCGAAGTCGAAGGACGAGGGGGAGTTGGCGGCCGCCCAGAGGGCGGGGTAGGCGCGGCTGCTGCGCTTGCAGCTGGAGCCGTCGTAGCTGCCGGCTCCGACGCCGGAGGAGTACGAGTCGCCGAGGGCGACGTAGTCGACGGCCGCGGCGGACGAGTCGGCGTTTGCGACCCCGGCACCGGTGAGGGCGAGGGCGGCGCCGAGCAGGAGCGAGGACGAGAACGCCACGAGTCTGGACATTTTCATGGGACCTCCTTGAGCAGGGGGTATCTGCCTACTCCGTAGTAGCAGCACGCGCACCACTCTGGAAGTGTCCATGCCAAAAATAGGGGTGGAGTGCTTCCGTCCGCCCCCGGTCGTTCAACGGGCGCTCCTTGACGTGGCGCTGTCGCCCCGTCGGTTCCCGGGCGCCCCGCCGGTCCGGCGCGCGAGCCTGCGAAACCCGGGTGCACGGGGGCAACCGGTACCGGATCATGGGCGCCATGCCTGACTCCCCCGAATCCGCTCTGCCGATCCGGCTCACCGTCGACGACAGCGATTCACCGTCCGACGTCGTCGACGCGCTCTTCCTCGGCCGCTTCGTGACGGGCGAGCAGCCGTACGCGCACAGTTCCTCCCTCGACCGGGTCAAGGCCGGGGCGACGCTGCTGCCGCCGGACGCCACGGTGCTGCGGGCCGCCCGCGACGACGACCGCAGCGCGACGCTCGCGGAGGGCGAGGGCTGGACCCTGCTGGCGTCCCGGTGGAACCGGGGCGCGGACGTCACCGTCACCGCGACCAGCGAGGAACTGGCGGTGAAGGTCCTCGGCCAGGCCACCGAGGGGGCGCAGGACGAGCCGGAGCCCCAGCCCGACAACGTGACCATGGGCTTCTGGTACGTCTCCCCGCGCCGCGGCCCGTACCGCACCACCCGCCGGATCACCGCCGGAAGCTGGGACGAGGTCCGCCCCAACTACACCGCGCCGGTGGCCGAAGCGATGGGCCGGCTGATGAAGGTGACGCCGGACGACATCGCGGGCCGGCTCCTCCTGCTGCACGGCCCGCCCGGCACCGGCAAGACGTCCGCGCTGCGCACCCTGGCCCGTTCCTGGCGCGACTGGTGCCAGGTCGACTGTGTGCTGGATCCCGAGCGGCTCTTCAACGACGTCGGCTATCTCATGGACATCGCGATCGGCGAGGACGACGGCACGGCGAAGGGGCGGTGGCGGCTGCTGCTCCTGGAGGACTGCGACGAGCTGATCCGCGGCGAGGCCAAGCACACGGCGGGTCAGGCCCTGTCCCGGCTGCTGAACCTGACGGACGGCCTGCTGGGCCAGGGCCGCAACGTGCTGGTGGGGGTCACCACCAATGAGGACCTGGAGCGGCTGCACCCGGCGGTCGTCCGCCCCGGCCGCTGTCTGGCCAGGGTCGAGGTCGGACCGTTGACCCGCCAGGAGTCGGTGGCCTGGCTGGGCACGGAGGAAGGGGTGAGCCGGGAGGGCAACTCCCTCGCCGAGCTGTACGCGCTGCGCCGGGGCATCGGACCCGCGTCGGTACCGAAGCAGGACGCGGGGTCGGACGCGGGGCTGTATCTGTAGCAGCCGGCCGACCGCTACGGGTGCCCGCGGCTGACGCTTCAGTCCCCGTACGCCGCGCGCACCGCGTCCTTGGCCAGCGACAGGGCCTGCTGCCGGGTGAGGCCGAGCCGCTCGGCGGTCTCGGCGTACAGCCGCGCGGCGGTCGCCGCCCGCTGCTCGGCCGCTCCCCCGGCGGCCGCGACGAAGGTTCCGTTGCGCCCCCGGGTCTCGATCACCCCGTCCGCCTCCAGGGCCCGGTAGGCCTTGGCGACGGTGTTGGCGGCGAGGCCCAGCTCCTCGGCGAAGCCGCGTACGGTCGGGAGCCGGTGGCCGACGGGCAGCGCGCCGGAACGGGCCAGTTCGGAGAGCTGGGTGCGCAGTTGCTCGTACGGCGCGATGCCGGAGTCCGGGTCGAGGACGATCTTGTCAGTCACGGGGCGATTCTCCCCCACCGGCGAAAAAAGGGGAGGCGTTCGGGGAGCGGCTGCGCATACGGTCCACCGCATGACTGTGATCGTGCGCGATTTCCGGCCGTCCGACGCGGAGGCGTGGACCGAGGCCCGCCGGGCCTCGGTGCCCTGGATGGTGGCCACCCCCGAACAGATCGTCCACGACCTGGCCCACGCCCATCCGGACCGGCATTACCGGCTGCTGGTCGCCGAGGAGGACGGCGAAATCATCGCCACGGCGCAGGCGGGCATCGCCCACGACAGCCCGGAACCGGGGCAGGGATACTTCACGCCGCAGACGCTTCCCGGCCGCACCCACCGCGGCGCGGGCTCGTTGCTGCTGCGCACGGCTGAGGAGCACCTGGCCGAGGCCGGGGCCACCGTCCTGTACGCGTGGGTCCTGGACAACCCGGAGAGCCTGGAGTTCGCCCGCAAGCGGGGCTACCGGCCCAGCCGCTCCGCGCACTTCCAGCGCCTCGATCTCGCGGGCGGGGCCCTGCCGCCGCGCCAGGAGCTCCCGGTCGGCGTCGAGCTGCGTCCCGGCTCCGACTTCGCCGACGATCCTCGGCCACTGTTCGAGGCGGACGCCGAGGTGACGGCCGACGAGCCGGGCGACATCGCTGCCGAGCTGGACGACTACGAGGACTGGCTGACGAGCGTCTGGCAGCACCCGGCCTTCGACCAGGGGCTCACCTCGGTGGTGCTGGTGGACGGGAAGGTGGCGGCGTTCAGCGCGGCCACCACCGACGGCGCGCGGACGTATCTGAGCGCCATGACCGGCACCCTGCGGGACTTCCGGGGGCGGGGACTGGCGAAGCTCGCGAAGAACGACTCGCTGCACCGGGCCCGGGCGGCCGGCTACACGGACGCGTACACCTCCAACGACACCGGCAACGGCCCGATGCTGGCCGTCAACCAGTGGTTCGGCTACCAGATCTGCGCGACGGAGGTCCGCCATGTCCGCACCCTCTGAGCCCCGCGCGGGCCGTACGAAGGGCATCGTCGTCGCCCTGTCCAAGGCGGGCCGCACCAAGATCAGGTATCCGGCGGAGCTGGTCCGGGACGACGGCGTCCGCGTCACCGTCCGGGCGCCCTGGGCCGCCCCGGGGGTGCGGGACTTCGGCTTCGTCCGGTTCGAGCCGGGCGACGTCCTCACCGAGCACTACTGGCGGGACCGGTGGTTCGCGGTGAAGGAGGTCCGCACCGGCGACGGCCGGCTCAAGGGCTGGTACTGCGACATCACCCGGCCCGCCGTGCTGGCGGACGGGGTGCTGGCGGTCGAGGACCTGGACCTGGACCTGTGGGTCTCGGCCGACGGCGCTTCGGTCCTGCGGCTGGACGAGGACGAGTTCGAGGAGAGCGGTCTGGCCGGGCACGATCCGGCGGCGGCCGGGGCGGCGCTCCGGGCCCTGGACGACCTGGAACGCCTGGCCCGGACGGAGGGGCTGACCGCCCTGCTCGGCTGAACGGCCCCGGGCGACGATGGCGGGCGGGGGGCTCGCACGGACCCGCCGGGCGCGGCTTTCCTACGGACCGCCGGGCGGGGGGGCGTACGGACCGCAGGCGCGGCTTTCGTACGGACGCCGGGCGCGGGCGTACGGACCGCAGGGCGCGGCTTTCGTACCGACCGCAGGGCGGCTCAGGGGCGGGGCCGGGAGTCGGCGACCAGCTCCACCTCGTATCCCGCCGGGTCCTCCAGATAGGCGGCGTGATGCCCCTCGCCGCCCGCGTACGGATGACGGTCGGGGAACAGCAGCCGCCAGCCGTACGCCGGGGCCTCGGCGACCAGGGCGTCGAGGGAGGCCCCGTCCGCGACGTGGAACGCCAGGTGGTTGAGGCCGGGGCACAGGCGGTCGTGGTCCCCGGCGGCCAGGTCGGGCGACTGCTCCAGCACGACGTACGAGTCACCGCGCCGCCAGCTGCGGCCGTGGGCCCAGCGCTGGTACGGCACATGGCCGAGCCGGCCCAGCAGCCAGCCCCAGCCGCGCTCCGCCTCCGCCAGGTCCGCCACCCACAGCTCGATGTGGTGCACCCGCCCGGTGACCTCCTCGGCGGCGGGCAGCGGGACGACGCGGCCGGCGCCGCCGGGAACGTACGCGATCGGCTCCCCGTCCCGGTGCCAGTGGATCATGAAGTGCTCGCCCGCCCGGTAACCGTCCAGGCCCGCCCGGCAGTACGCGACCATGTCGTCCGGCAGGGCGGCCAGCGGGAACCAGTCCAGCTCGGAGCACTTCTCCGGCTCCGCGTTGCGCGGCGGGCGGGCCGCGTCGTGCTCCGCGACGAAGAACCAGCCCATGCGCGCCCCGCCGCCGGGGCCCCGGTGCTGCATCACGAGGGCCACCTTCAGCTCCTCGGGCTCCAGGTCGAGGCCGATCTCCTCGGCGGCCTCCCGGATCATCGCCTCGCGGACGTCCTCGCCGTCCTCCGCGTGGCCGGAGGGCATGTGGAGCAGTCCGTCCGCGTACCCCGTGTTGGAGCGGCGGGCCAGCAGGACGTCCGGGCCGCGACGCAGGATCAGATGGACGTCGACGACCTCGGTGTGCCGGTGCGGCGGCATCGCGCGGGCGACCAGCGCATAGCGCTCGTCCTCGACCTCCTTGCCCCAGAGCCGGGAGTCGGGGGCCAGGTCCTCGTGGTGGATGCGCTCGGTGTGGGCGGAGAGCAGGGCGGTGAGCGCGGTGGCGGACAGGCCGGCGCCGCCCCACACCCCTTCGACGAGAACGAGCCGCCCGCCCGGCTTCAGCAGGCCGAACCAGTGCTCCAGGGCTGCCGCGGGGTCGGGCAGCAGCCAGACGACATGCCGGGCCACGACGACGTCGAACACCCGCTCCCCGACCGGGGGCCGGGCGGCGTCCCCGACGAGGACCTCCGCGCCGGTCCCGGCGAGCTTGGCGCGGGCCCGGTCGGCCATGCGGGGCGAGCGGTCGACGGCGGTGACGCGGTGGCCCTGGCCCGCGGCGAGCAGGGAGAGGCTGCCGGTGCCGCACCCCAGGTCCAGCACGTCGGCACGGGTGCCGGGCAGCCAGCTCTCCAGCCGCCCGGCCCAGGCGTCGCGCACCGCGGGGTCGAGGAGCCCGTGGTCGGGCTCCTCGTCGAAGGATCCGGCGGCCGCGTCCCAGTCGATCGTGGTCATGGAGCCGATGCTCTCAGCCGCCACTGACAGTGCGGGACCCCTCTGCCGTTTTCCGGCCACCGCGCAGCCGGACGACCAGCCGGCTGATCAGCGGCCACGCCACGATCAGCACCACGATCGCGTAGACCGTGACGGAGAACGGGGTGTTGACCAGGCCGGACACGCTCCCGTCGCTGATCTGGAGCGCTCGGCGCAGCTGCTGTTCGGCGGCCGGGCCGAGGATCACCCCGATGACGGCGGGCAGCACCGGCAGTCCGTAGCGCCGCATGCCGAACCCGATCAGCCCGATGATCAGGAGGATCACCAGGTCGAGGGACTCGCCGCCGACCGCGTACGCCCCGACGGCGGCGAAGAAGAGGATGCCCGCGTACAGGTAGGGGCGCGGGATCCGCAGGAGCTTCGCCCAGACGGGGGCGAGCGGCAGGTTGAGGGCGAGCAGCAGCACCATGCCGACGAAGAGCGAGGCGATGAGGCCCCAGACCAGCTCCGGTTCGCGTTCGAACAGCAGGGGGCCGGGCTGGATCCCGTACTGCTGGAAGGCGGCCAGCATCACGGCGGCGACGGCGGTGGTGGGCAGTCCGAGCGTGAGCATCGAGACGAGGGTTCCGGCGGCGGAGGCGGAGGCGGCGGCCTCCGGTCCCGCGACGCCTTCGATGGCCCCCTTGCCGAACTGGTCACGGTGGTTGGACAGCCGCTTCTCGGTGACGTAACTGAGGAAGGTGGGGATCTCCGCGCCGCCCGCCGGGATCGCCCCGAAGGGGAAGCCGATGACGGGACCGCGCAGCCAGGGCTTCCAGGTGCGCTTCAGGTCGGCGCGGCCGAGCCACGGTCTGCCGACGGGGATCGGCTTTCCGGTGGAGCGGCGCAGGTGGGCGGCGACCCAGAGCGCTTCGCCGATCGCGAAGAGTCCGACCGCGACGATGACCACGTCGACGCCGTCGGCCAGTTGGAGCGAGCCGAAGGTCAGGCGCTGCTGGCCGGTCATCTGGTCGAGGCCGACCAGTCCGATGGTGAGGCCGATGAGGAGCGAGGCGACGCCGCGGATGCGGGAGGCGCCGAGGACGGAGGTGACGGCGATGAAGGCCAGCACCATGATGGCGAAGTAGTCGGGGGCGCCGATGCCGATGGCGAGGGAGGCGACGGTCGGGGCGAGGACGACCAGCAGGATCGTACCGATCATGCCGCCCGCGAAGTGACCGATCGCGGCGGCGGCGAGAGCCTGCGCTCCGCGTCCGCCCTTCGCCATCGGGTTGCCCTCGATGGCGGCGACCACGGCCGCGCTCTCCCCGGGGGTGTTGAGGAGGATCGAGGTGGTGGAGCCGCCGAACATCGCTCCGTAGTAGATCCCGGCGAACATGATGAACGCGCCGGTCGGGTCGAGTCCGTACGTCACCGGGAGCAGCAGCGCCACGGCCATCGCCGGGCCGATGCCGGGGAGCACGCCGATCGCGGTCCCGAGCAGGACGCCGATCGCGGCCCACAGCAGGTTCATCGGGGTGAGCGCGGTACCGAAGCCGTCGATGAGGGAGTTGAGGGAATCCATCGGTCAGAGCACCCCCATCAGCGGGCCGCCCGGAAGGGGGACACCGAGCAGGTTGTCGAAGACGAAGTAGGTGGCGAGGGAGATGCCGGCCGCGATGAGCGGGTCCCGGCCGTGGTGCCGGCTGCCGAGCGCGTAGGCGGATCCCCAGAAGAGCAGCGCCCCGGCGATCGGGAAGCCCAGGGGGCCGATCAGGACGGCGGCGCCGAGGAAGACCCCGGTGAGCAGGAGGACGGTGCGCCAGTCGGCCGGTTCGTCGAGGTCGACGTCCTCGCCGCCCTCCGCCTCGCCCCGGCCGCCGCGCAGGACGTCGCCGGCGAGCAGGACGGAGATGAGGAGGAACAGACCGCCGATGACGAAGGGGACCGTCCGGGGGCCGACGGGACCGCGCTGGGCGATGTCGACGCTCATGGTGAAGGCGTCGGTGAGAACGAGCACGCCGAGCGCGAACAGCAGGACGCAGACGCCGAGTTCGGAGTGCTCGCGGAGCCAGGAGAGGACGGTGGTCTCCTCCTGTACGGCTTCGGCCTGTACGGCTTCGGCGCTCGGCTGCGCTGCCGAACCGGGAAGTTCGGTGGGGTCGGTGGGTTCGGTGGTCACAGCCCCAGCTCCTTGAGAACGGTGGCGACGCGCTGGTTCTGCTCGTCGAGGAAGTCGCCGAAGGGTTCACCGATGAGGAGGGCGTCGTCCCAGCCGTTCTTCTTCATCGACTCCTGCCACTGCTTCGTGCCGTGGAGTTCGCGGATCAGGCCGGTGAGCTTGTCGCGTTCGGCCGGCGAGAGGCCGGGCGGGGCGACGACGCCGCGCCAGTTGGTGAACTCGGTGTCGAGTCCGGCCTCGCGCAGGGTGGGGGCGTCGAGGCCCGGCACCCGCTTCGGACCGGTCACGGCGAGCAGGCGCAGCTCGCCCGCCTCGATCTGGTCGCGGTACTCGCCGAGACCGGAGACCCCGAAGCCGACCTTGTTGCCGAGGATGGAGGCGAGGAGTTCGCCGCCGCCGTCGAACGGGACGTAGTTGACCGTCCTCGGGGCGATGCCGGCCGCCTGCGCCATGAGCATCGGGGCGAGGTGGTCCGGGCCGCCGGGTGAGGAACCGCCGCCGACCGGGACGTCGGCCGGGTCCTTCTTCCAGGCGGTGAGCAGGTCGGAGATGGTCCGGTGCGGGGAGTCCTTGGAGACGACGACGATGTCCGGCTCCTCGGTGAGCCGGGCGATCGGGGTGGTGTCGGCCAGCGTGCTCGGGGACTTGTTGGTGTGGACGGCTCCGACGACGCCGAGTCCCATGGAGAGGGCGAGCTTGCCGTTGCCGTGTTCGCCGACGAGCCGGGTCAGGCCGACCGTTCCGCCGGCGCCCGGCAGGTTGAACACCTCGATGTTGTGGGTGAGTCCGGCGTCCTCGGCGTTCTTGGCCAGGGTGCGCGCGGTGATGTCGTAGCCGCCGCCGGGAGTGTTGGGGACCATGAAGCGGAGCCCGGGAATCTGGGTGCCGGTGTCGGAACCGTCACCGGTGGACAGCAGGGGTGGCCCCACCACCACCAGCAACGCGGCCCCGAAGAGGGCGAGGAGAGTGCGCAGTCGCACAGGTTCCGCCTTTCGACTGTGAAGTGGCCCACATGTTGCCTGTGCGTTAAGAAGCTGTCTCTCTTCCGGTATCAACGGACGTTGTGGTCGTTGTGGTCGCCGCCTAGCGTGGCGGCGTGACAACTGTGCTGGTGGTGGACGACGACTTCATGGTCGCGAAGCTGCACAGCCGCTATGTGTCCGCTATGGACGGCTTCGCGGTCGTCGGGGTGGCGCACAACGGTGCCGACGCCTTGCGGGCCGCCGAGCGGCTGCGCCCCGATCTGGTACTGCTGGACATCTATCTGCCCGATATGGACGGGATCGGAGTGCTGCGCGCCCTGCGTGCGGCGGAGGAGCGGGACACCTCGCGCCCCAGCGCGGACGCCCTGTTCATCACGGCGGCCCGGGACGCGGGGGTGATCCGGGCGGCGCTGCGGGCGGGGGCCCTGCACTATCTGATCAAGCCGTTCAGCCGGTCCGCGCTCCAGGAGCAGATGCGCCACGTCGCCTCGCTGCGTACCCGCCTGGACAGGCTGGGAGAGGCCCGCCAGGAGGACGTCGACCAGATCTTCGGCACCCGCCCGCCCGGCTCGCGCGAGCTGCCGAAGGGCCTGGCCGCCCCCACGGCCGACCTGGTGGAACGCACCCTGCGCGACCACCCCGAGGGCCTGTCCGCTTCGGAGTGCGCCGAGGTGGGAGCACTGTCCCGGGTGAGCGCGCGCCGCTACCTGGAGTACTTCGCCGGTACGGGGCGCGCGGAGGTGACCTTGCGCTACGGAGGCACGGGGCGGCCGGAGCGGCGGTACCGGTGGACGGGGTGAGGCGGCACATCCCGGCCCTCCACCTGAGCGCCCACTTAGCGGCGCCTTAAAGCCACCATAAGGATCATCACCACCCCCTCCCATCAGGCGTTTTCGGCCTTCGGAGCGGCTAGCTTGCTGAGCGCCACCCTCACAGCTGTGCCGTTTCGAAGGAGATCCATCCATGACCGCTCGTCGCAAGGCCGCCGGTGTCCTCGCCCTCGGTCTGGCCCCGCTCGCACTGGCCGGGCTGGCCTCCGCCCCGGCCGTCGCGCACGGTTCGCTCACCGACCCGGTGAGCCGGGTGTCCGCGTGCTTCGCGGAGGGGCCCGAGAGCCCGGAGTCGGCGGCGTGCCGGGCGGCGGTCGCGGCGGGCGGGACGCAGGCGCTGTACGACTGGAACGGGGTGAACATCGCCAACGCGGCGGGCAAGCACCGTGAGTTGATCCCGGACGGCAAGCTGTGCAGCGCGGCCAACGACAAGTTCAAGGGCCTGGACCTCCCGCGCGCCGACTGGCCGGCCACCGCGATGTCCGCGGGCGAGCACACCTTCCGGTTCCGCGCGACGGCCCCGCACCGGGGATCGTTCGAGCTGTACCTCACCAAGCCCGGGTACGACCCCACGAAGCCGCTGGCCTGGTCGGACCTGGAGGCGAAGCCCTTCGCCGAGGCCACGGACCCGGCGCTGGAGAACGGTTCGTACGTCTTCGACGGGACGGTCCCCGAGCGCTCGGGCCGGCAGCTGGTCTACACGGTCTGGCAGCGCTCCGACTCCCCCGAGGCGTTCTACGCCTGCTCCGACGTGACGTTCGGCGGCGGGACGCAGGACGGTGGGGCGGAGAAGGAGGAGGGGCAGCAGGGGCCCGGTGGTGACTCCGGTGCCGAGGCCCCGGCGGCAGCCCCCTCCGCACCGTCCGAGGACGCCATCGCCGACGGTTCCGAGAAGTCGTCGGTCGAGCACAACGGCCACGGGGACGACGACGCGAACACCGGGGCGAAGGTCACCGCCGCCGCCCCGGCCGCCCCGGCCAAGAAGGCTGAGGGCAACGCCCCGGAGGTCAACGCCGCGGGCTCCGACGAGGTGCTGGCCGAGACGGGCGGGTCCACCAGCAGCACGTATCTGGCGATCGGCGGCGCGGGGGTCCTCGCCGCCGGTGCGGCCGTGCTGTTCGCCTCGCAGCGCCGACGGGCCACCGCCGCTGCCGGCCGCCACAGCCGCTGACCGTCGCAGCACCCCTCCCCATACCCCTGCCGCGTCCCTCCGGGACGTCGGGCGCGGCA
This sequence comes from Streptomyces sp. CA-278952, assembly GCF_028747205.1. Lineage (NCBI taxonomy): Bacteria > Bacillati > Actinomycetota > Actinomycetes > Kitasatosporales > Streptomycetaceae > Streptomyces > Streptomyces sp. CA-278952. The sequence continues at coordinate 6,681,267 of NZ_CP112880.1, read as the reverse complement.
GGACGTGACGGGCCGGGGTCCGCCGTCCGCACCGTCGGACGCCGGGCCCCGGCCCGTCGTTGCGCGGCCGGTCAGCCGATGACCGAGGCGCAGGTGGTCGGGGTGGCGCGTGCCGGGTCGAGGGCGTTGGCCACTTCGTGGAAGGCGATGCGGTCGATGGTCCCGATCGCCACGTGCTCGGACAGGTCGAGCGGGCACAGGTCCTGGAGCAGCACGTTGCGTACGTTCGGCCCGTCCAGGTACTGCGTGCGGTACGGGGTCACGACCTGGTCGTACTGGGTCGCGATGACGGTGTAGCGGACGCCGGGGACGGTGTCGCCGCCCGCCGTGAGCTTGGTGATGAAGGGCGATCCCGCGACCTGGTCGGCGAGTCCGGGGGTCTTGTCGCTGATGAACTTCTCGACGCCGGGGAAGAACGGCAGCAGCTTGGTGAGGCCGAGCAGCGTGGTGCCGTGGTTGTCCGGGGCGATGCCGACGAGGGCGTTGACCTTGTCGGCGCCGCCGAGGAACTTCAGGTAGTAGTTCGGCATCATGCCGCCCTGCGAATGGCCGACGAGGTCGGCCTTGGGGGCTCCGGTGGCGTCGAGGACCTTGTCGACGAACACGTCGAGCTGTTCGGCCGACTTGTCGATGGGGCCGAGGCCGTGGAAGAACGGCACGCCGGGGAGCCGGCCGTAGTCGAGGGAGAAGACGCAGTAGCCCCGGTTGACCAGGTAGGGGGCGAGGACCAGCCAGTTGTCGATCGAGTTCCCGAAGGTTCCGTGGACCAGGACGACGGGGCGGGGATGGGCGGCGGAGGGCTTGCAGGAGTAGTCGTTCCAGCCACGCGAAGTGGCCTCGGCGGCGGCCGGGGTCGCCGCGGTCGCGGTCGCCGTGGGGGCGACGAGAACGGTGAGGGCGAGGAGCAGGGCGGCGAGCAGACTGCGCGTGCGGGGAACGCGCGCAGCACGGATCCAGGGCAGCATCGTGTGGTCTCCTTGCGGCTCAAGGGAGGTGCGATGGCGGTGCGCCCTGTGGCCCGGACCACAAGCTTTATGTGCTCATGCCAAATTACGCACGAGTAAGGAGGCGAGGGAAGTTACGCGTCGGTAAAAACTGGCGGGGCGGCAGTGCTCGTTCTCGGCCGCCGACGCGGTCGGCCATCCGTCTCCCCCCGAAGAGGGCGACCCATGGCCGGCCGCATGACGAGGGGTCGGGTCAGTTCACGACGCCGCCCCCGCCGTAGACGTCGACTTGCCGACCTCTCCCGCTTCCCCCGCCTCCCCCTCCTGGCCCGTGCCCCCATCGGCGCGCCCCACGTTCCGGAGCAGCACCGTGGCCGTGACAGCCAGTGCGAGCATGACCGGGACGGCTCCCATCGCGATCCAGGAGAGGCCCTGGGCGAAGGAGTCCCTTGCCACGAAGACGAGTTGGGCCCCTGTCTCCGCAGGCATCCGACCGGCGACCTCGAGGGCCGCGGGCAGGTTGTCGGTGACCGTCTCCCGGGCGGGAGCGGGTACGCCGTCCGGCACCGAGCCGGTCATCCCCCCGTGGTACGCGACGTTGAGCACGCTGCCGAGAACCGCGATGCCGAGGGCGCCGCCCAGTTCCTGGGTCGTCTCCCCCACCGCGGCCGCCGAACCCGCCCGCTCGGGCGGTGCGGCGTCGACGATCATCCCGATCCCGAGGGACGAGACCGGCATCAGACCGGCGAACAGCAGCGACGCCGCCGTGACGACGGTTCCGATCCCGGATCCGCTGTCCACCCGGGAGAGCACGGCGAAGCCGATGGCGGCGATCGTGAGACCGGCGCCAAAGACGTACGCCTTGCCCACCTGGGCCGCCACACCCTGGGCGACGAACATCGCGAGGGTCCCGCTGACGACCATCGGCAGGCTCCACACCGCCGACTCCAGCGGTTCCATGCCCAGCACCATCTGGATGTACTGGGCGATGAGGAACTGGCTGCCCAGCATGAACACCACGGTCAGGGTCAGCGTTCCGAGGGAGACGCTGAAGCCGCGGTCAGCGAAGAGCCTCATGTCGAGCAGCGGGTCGGTGAGCCGGCGCTGCCGTACGACGAAGAGGGCGCCGATCACGAGGCCGGCCACCAGGGCGAACAACGCCGGCCAGGTGACGCCCTCCCCGGCGAACTCCTTCACGCCGAGGACGACCAGCAGGATGGCGGCCAGCGACATCGCGGCGCTGGTCAGATCAAGCCGGCCGGCGTCCGGATTACGGACCTCCGGGAGCACCAACGGGCCCGCCACCAGCAGGAACACCATGACAGGCACCGCCACGAGAAAGACCGAACCCCACCAGAACGCCTCCAGCAGGACGCCGCCGACCAACGGGCCGACCGCGCCGCCCAGCATGAAGCTCGTCATCCAGACGGTGATGGCGAAACCGCGCTGCTCGGCGTCGTGGAACATGGCGCTGATCAGCGACAGCGTCGACGGGCCCAGCACCGCACCGGCGAGGCCGAGGAGGGCGCGGGCCACGATCAGCGTCTCCGCGGTCGGAGCGTAGGCGGCGAGCACCGAGGCGGAGCCGAAGGCCACGGCCCCGATCATCAGCATCCGGCGACGGCCGATGCGGTCGCCGAGCGTACCCATGGTGATCATCGCGCCGGCGATGACGAACCCGTAGACATCGGTGATCCAGAGCAGTTGCGCCCCTGAAGGCTCCAGATCCCGGCTCAGGGTCGGCAGCGCCAGATGGAGCACGCTCATATCCATGATCACGAGCATCGCGGGCAGCGCCAGGGCCGCCAGCCCGATCCACTCGCGCACCCCGGCGCGCGGCGCGGTTTCCGTATCCACCGAATTCTCCCTTCCGGGCCACTCGACCCGTCGGGCTTACCCTAGGTTTCAAGCTTTCGATGGGTAAGGGCTTACCTGTCGGTCAGCCCCGGACCGGGCCGATAGCGCGCAGGCCGGACCGCCGGGCCCGGGGAAACTTTCGAGAAGTCGCCCGACAGGGAAAGGCGCCCCGCTCCACAGGGAGCGGGGCGCCGGACGGACAGCGGGTTCACTTCACGTCGTCATGGCGCTCGCGCGCGGCGAGGACATCTCCGATCCGATGCGTGATCCACTCGACCAGGCCGCCCAGTGTCACCGCCAGCTCCCGCCCCAGAGGGGTGAGCGAGTAGGTCACCCGGGGCGGCACCGTGGCTTCGACCTCACGGGCGATCAGTCCGTCCCGCACGAACACCCGCAGATTCTGGGACAGCATCTTCTCGCTGATGCCGCCGATCCTGTCCCGCAGCACGTAGAAGCGCATCGGCCCCTCCTGCAACGCGGCCAGGATCAGCACGCCCCATCGGCTGCTGACGTGATTCAGCACCGTGCGGGCCGGGCAGTCCGCCGTGAATGCGTCGCTCATCGCGACGGCCTTCTCGTCCTTGACCTCAGAGCTCACGTCCACGGCTGGAACTTACCGCAGAGCATGCCCTTACGAAAGGAAAGCCCTAGGCCCGCCCGCCCCGCGCTACGCCGTTCGGCCCCGCCCCGCCTGCGCGGACGCCGTCACGCCGGGACGGTGGGGGCATGACTTTCGTCGACGAGGTGAAGAACGCCGTCACCCCACGGGCCGCCCTGCTCGTCATCGGTGTGCTCGGTCTGCAACTGCTGTTCATCGCCTCCTACGTCGGAGCGCTGCACAAGCCCACGCCGACGGATGTGGCCTTCGGGGTGGTGGCCCCGCGGCAGATGTCCCAGCAGCTCGTCGACCGGCTGGACGGGCTCCCCGGCGGGCCGCTCGACCCCCGTGCGGTGAGCAGCGCCGCCGAGGCCCGCGAGCAGATCACGAACCGCGACATCGACGGCGCCCTGATCGTCTCGCCGAAGGGCCGCACCGACACCCTGCTGGTCGCCTCCGGGGGCGGGACCGTGCTGTCCGGCGCCCTGGAGAAGATCATCGCCCAGGTCGAGGGCTCCCAGCAGCGGGCGGTGCGGACCGTGGACGTGGCGCCGGCCTCCGCCGACGACTTCGACGGACTCTCGTCCTTCTACCTGGTGGTCGGCTGGTGCGTCGGCGGCTATCTCTGCGCCTCGATCCTGGCGATCAGCGCGGGCACGAAACCCGCCAACCGGCAGCGGGCCACGATCCGGACCTTGGTCATGGCGCTGTACGCGATCGCGGGCGGCATCGGCGGCGCGGTCATCATCGGCCCGATCCTCGGAGCGCTGCCGGGCAGTTTCTGGGGCCTGGCCGGCCTCGGCGCCCTGGTCGTCTTCTCGGTCGGCATGATCACGCTCGCCCTGGAGGCGCTGACCGGCATCGTCGGCATCGGCCTGGCCGTCCTGATCATCGTCATCGCCGGCAACCCGAGCGCGGGCGGAGCCTTCCCGCTCCCGATGCTCCCGGACTTCTGGCGGACGATCGGCCCGGCCCTCCCTCCGGGCGCGGGCACCTGGGTGGCCCGCTCGATCGCCTACTTCCGGGGCAACGCGGTCACCGGGCCCCTGCTGGTGCTCTCGGCCTGGGCGGTCGTCGGCACGGCGCTGACCCTGCTGCTGTCGATGCGGCACCGGGCGGGGCGGGACGACGACGGTACGGAGACGGCACGCGCGGCGGGCGGATCGACGGCAGCCTGACGCCCGCTCCCGCTTCCGCTCGGTAAAACGTTCATGGGGCCGCCCTGCCGGGCGGCCCCATCTGACGTGCGCACCAATTCTTGATGTCCGGTCAGCGCGACGCCTAGTCATGACAGGGGCATGACGACATGCTGGAGCGGCCTCGTACCACCCGACGAGGAGCACGGCCAGGACCACTCCTTTCACCTCACGGAGGTCGCTCATGCGTCGTCGATTCACGGTTCCGCTCGCCGCGGTCGCCCTGTCGCTCCCGCTCAGCCTGATCACCGCCGCCTCCGCCGCGGCCGCCCCCGCCGACAAGCCCCAGGTGCTCAGCTCCTGGACCCAGACGAGCGCCTCCAGCTACAACGCCTGGAACGCCGCCCGCAACAACCAGGGCGCCTGGTCGGCGTTCGGTTTCAACTGGTCGACGGACTACTGCAGCAGCTCCCCCGACAACCCGTTCGGCTTCCCCTTCCAGACCTCCTGCGCCCGCCATGACTTCGGCTATCGGAACTACAAGGCCGCCGGTACGTTCTCCGCCAACAAGGCCCGCGTCGACTCCGCCTTCTACGAGGACCTCAAGCGCGTGTGCGCCCGCTACTCGGGCGCGACGAAGACCTCGTGCAACGGCACGGCCTGGACCTACTACCAGGCCGTGAAAGCCTTCGGCGTCTCCCCGGCCAAGGCGGACGCCGACATTCTGCCCAAGGCCGCCTGACCTCCCTGCCCGGCCACGCCACCCGCTCCACCCCGCACCGCACAAGGGAGAGGCCCCCGGTACGCCGGGGGCCTCTCCGTGACGCGGTGGAACGTCAGCCGATCTCGGCGCCGTAGGCGGCCAGCGCCTCCGGTACCGGCTGGAAGAAGGTCGTACCGCCCGAGGAGCAGTCGCCGCTGCCGCCCGAGGTCAGACCGAGCGCGGTGTCGCCCGCGAAGAGGGCGCCGCCACTGTCGCCGGGCTCGGCGCAGACCGTCGTCTGGATGAGGCCGTTGACGATGTCGCCGTTGCCGTAGTTGACCGTGGCGTCCAGCGCGGTGACCTCACCGTCGTGCACCTGGGTGGTGGAGCCGCTGCGGGTGACCGCCTGGCCGACCGTCGCGTCGCCCGCCTGCGTGATCGCCTGGGTCGAGCCGTCGTAGAGGTTCACCTCGCTCGGGTGCGCGGTGTCCGAGGTGTACTTGACCAGGCCGTAGTCGTTCTCCGGGAAGCTGGACCCCTCGTTCGCCCCGACCTCCGCGCCGCCCTGGGTGTCCGACCAGCTGGTGACCGACTCGGTGCAGTGGCCGGCGGTCAGGAAGTACGGCTCCCCGCCCTTGACCACGTTGAAGCCGAGGGAACAGCGGGAGCCGGAGCCCCAGATCGCGTCGCCGCCCGCGATCAGCGGCGTGAACTCACCCGCCGTCCTGTTGAGTTCGGCCGTGCCGCCGAGACCCTCGACCACGGCCGAGAGCTTCTTCCAGGCCGCGCCGTCGACCGTGCTGTCGGCGGTGACGAGCACCTTGTTGCTCACCGGGTCGACCGCCCAGGAGGTGCCCGGGATCGTCGCCCTGTCGGTGAGGGTCCCCCGGGCCGACTTCAGCTCGGCGAGGGAGTTCTCCACGATTCTGGCCTTGCCGCCCGCCTGGCGGACCTGCTCGGCGGCGGCCTCGTCGACGACGTTCACGACGAGGTTCTTCGCCGTGGTGTCGTAGTACGAGCCTGCCGCGTCCGCGCCCAGGTCCCGGTCCAGGGCGGTGGCCAGTTCTCCGGCCGCGTCCGCGCTGAGGGTCTTGGCCGCGAACGCCGGCACATCGTCACTGGCGTTCGCAGTCTGGAACGTGAATCCCGCTGCGACCAGGGCGACGACGGCCGTGCCGGCCAGCGTCGCGCGCTTCCTGGATATACGTCGATGCTTCAACTTCGACCTCCTGTGGGGCCGCGCACGGAGCAAGTGGGGTGCTCGTACACGGAGGATGGGGCGCCCACTATTCCGACGCGGGGAAACGCACACAAGGTCGACTTCCAGACGTGCACACGACAGCGACGCTTCGCCCGCGAGGTGTTCACCTACCCCGGGTCCTGCCACGTCGGTTCCGATCGCGAACACCCGGTGCAACCGTCGACGGCCCCTGGGTGAGGACTAGTCCTGTCCGGTATTCGCCGGTGCCGGTCCGGATGGTGTGCCGACCCGTCCGGATGCCGACGGAAATCGTCCGCCGGGAGCCTCCCCGTACCTTCACAGTTCCTGACGCTCAACCGTCCCGGTAACGCCCCTGATGGGTCATCATCGAAAGGGCAGCACACGCCGGGCGCACCGTGCCCGGGCCGGCCGGGTGACCGAGCGGAGGAGGAACGGGTGCGCAATCGGGTGCTCGCGGCGGACGGGCGGCATCTGATGGTGGAGCGGATGGGCGACCCACGGGGGAGACCGGTCTTCCTCCTCCACGGCACCCCGGGCAGCAGGCTCGGGCCCGCTCCCCGCGGCATGGTGCTGTATCAGCGCCATACGCAGCTGATCACCTACGACCGCCCGGGATACGGCGGCAGCGACCGGCACGAGGGCCGCCGGATCAAGGACGTCGTCGAGGACGTCCGGGCCATCGCCGACTCCCTGGGCCTGAAGCGCTTCGCCGTGGTGGGCCGCTCCGGCGGGGCCCCGCACGCCCTGGCCTGCGCGGCGCTGATGCCGGAACGGATCACCCGGACCGCGGCACTGGTCAGTCTCGCGCCCCCGGACGCGGCCGGTCTCGACTGGTTCGACGGGATGACCGCGTCCAATGTGCTCGCGTACTCCACGGCGGCCGACGACCCGGAGAGCCTTGCGCAGTCCTTCATCATGCGCTCGGCGCAGATCCGCCGGGACCCGGTCAGGCTCCTGGACGACCTGCGCCGGGAGCTGACCGACTCCGACCGGGTGGTGGTCAACGACGCGGGGATCCGCTCCATGCTGCTGCGCAACTACAGCGAGGGGCTGCGCACCTCGGCGTACGGCTGGATCGACGACGCCATCGCGTTCTGCAGCCCCTGGGGGTTCGATCCCGGCCGGATCACCGGCAAGGTGCTGCTCTGGCACGGAGTGCAGGACGTCTTCTCCCCGGTCGGCCACTCCCGCTGGCTGGCCGGGCAGATACCGGGCGCCACCGCCGTACTCGAACCGGAGGCGGCCCACTTCGACGCGTTCCCCATGCTCCCGCGCGTCCTGGACTGGCTGCTGGACGAGCGGGAGCCCCCGGACGGGACCGTGCGGGCCGGCCGGCCGGGAGGGTGAGCCCTCCCGGCCGTCCGGTCACACCGACATCGGTTCCAGTTCCCGCCGGAACCGCTCCTCGGTCCGGGCCATCCGGACCAGCGGATGGTCGTCGCCGAGCTGGCGCGACAGCTCGGGGACGATCTCCGCCCGCAACTGCACCGCCTCGTCCTCCCGCCCCACGGCAGCGAGCGTGACCGCCATGTTCGAGGACATGGCCAGGGTCTCCGGATGGTGCGCCCCGAGCGCCTCGCGCAGCTGTCCGGCCAGCCGCTGCTCCGTCTTCAGCACGATGTCCAGCTCCCCCCGGTCCGCCGTCGCGCTGGCCAGGTTCATCACACAGAACAGGGTGTTCGGGTGCTCGCGGCCGAAGGTCTCCCGCATGGAGGCGACGACCAGCTTCAGCACCCGCTCCGCCGCTTCCGTCTCCCCGGCCCCCGTCAGATAGACGCCGAGGTTGTTCTGTGCCGCCAGGGTGTACGGGTGCCTCTCCCCCGGCACCTTCATGAACTGGTCGACGACCTCCTGCGCCGTGTCCCTCGCCTCGACGCTCTCGCCCGCCGCGAACAGGTCCGCGGCGAGGTTGAGGTCGCAGGCGAGCGAATCGGGGTTGGCGGTGGTGTACTTCGCCCGGTACCGGGCGCGGGTCGCCACCGTGAGACGGCGGGCGTCCTCCAGCCGGCCCGCCCTGCGCAACGACACCGCGAGGCTCTTCGCGGCGCTCAGCGTGGTGGGGAAGCTGCGGCCCATCGTCTCCTTGAAGCTGTTGTACGTGGTACTGAGCAGCCCCACCGAGTCCTCGTACCGTCCGACCTCCCGCAGGTCACGGGCGAGGTTCATCGCGGAGGACAGGCTGTAGGGGTGCTCCGGTCCGAGCACCTGGGAGCGGAGGTCGTAGACGTCCTGGTCGATCTCCCGGGCGCGGGCGTACTGGCCGACGCTGCGCAGGTTCAGGGCCAGGTTGTTGGCGGCGGCCAGGGTCCGGGGGTGGGAGTCGTGGAAGATCTGCCCGAACCCCTCGTGGGCCTCGGTCGCCATCTCGATCGCCCGGGCGTAGTCGCCCAGCAGACCGAGGTCGATGGCCAGGCTGCTGGTGGTCATGTACGTGTGCGGGTGCTCGGGCCCCAGCACCGCCCGCTGCCGCTCCAGGGTGAACTCGTCCAGCTCCTTCGCCTCCACGTAACGCCCGCGGGTGCGCAGGATGTTGGAGAGGTGGAAGCAGAGGTAGAGGTACTGCAGATCCCGCTCCCCCAGCTTCTCCCGCCAGATCTCCCGCAGCTCGTCGCCGAGCGCGCCCGCGGTCCTGACATCGCCGCGCTTCCAGAGGTAGCGGACCCGGTCGATCAGGAGCCTGCGGGTCTCCGGCTCCTTGCAGTTGCGGGCGTCGGAGGGGCCGAGGTGCGGCCAGATCGTCGCGAAGCGCGGCCACGTCTCCGGGTTGTCGATCGGCTCGTCGTCGTCGGGCCGGGCGCCGGCCAGGATGCGGTGGACGACGTGCCGGGCCTCGCGCTGCTCCTCCTCGCTGAGCTGCGCCTTGATCACGGCCTGGACGAGGCGGTGGACCTGGATGGAGTTGGAGACCTGGTCGACCTTGGCGAGGGCGAACCGGCCGATCTCCCGGATGACCCGGCCCAGCACCAGCTTCTCCTGGAGCGAGGAGTCGTACGGCTTCAGCGCGTCGATCATCTCCTTGCTGTAGAGGAGGTTCGCGGAGATCGGTTCCGGGGCGAAGAAGGCGCAGAGCTGGAGGAGCCGCACGGCGGCGGGCGAGCGCTCCTTGAGCCGGGCGATGGAGATGTTCCAGGTCGCGGCGACCGGTTCCGGGTAGCCGGCCGGCTGGTTGAGCCCGAGGACCTGGGGAGCCTGCCGGGCGAGCTGTTCGAGATAGGCGTCGATGGGAGTGGCGGTCTCCGCGATCCAGGCGGCCGCCTGCTCCACGGCGAGCGGCAGGTCGCCCACGGCGGTCGCCACCTGGTCGGCGTCCTCGTCGCTGAGCCCCGGCGCCCGGCGCTGGAGGTGTTCGATCGACTCCTCGCGCAGGAAGACGTCCACGGGCAGCGCGTCCCCGTGCTGGGACCAGCTCTGGTTGCGGGAGGTCACCAGGATGTGGCCGGAGCCGCCCTGCGGGAAGTAGCGGCGCAGCTGCTCGGGGTCGTCCGCGTTGTCGAAGACCAGCAGCCAGCGGTCCGAGGGCACGCCGCGCCGCAGCAGGTCGACGGCCTCCTGGGAGGCGGCGGCCATGTCGTCGCCGCCCTGGGCGCCGAGCCGGACGGCGAGCTCGGCGAGCGAGGCGACCACGTCGTCGGTCTGCTCGGACGATATCCACCACACCAGGTCGTAGTCGGCCATGAAGCGGTGCACGTATTCCAGGGCCACCTGGGTCTTGCCGACGCCGCCGAGTCCGTACAGGGTCTGCGGCTGCGGCAGGACGACGGCCAGGCCGCCGCCGAGCTGGTCGCGCATCCGCTCCAGGACGAGCGAGCGGCCGGTGAAGCCGGGGTTGCGGGGCGGCGCGTTCCAGATCCTCGGCACGGTGCCGGGGAAGCGGGGCCCGGGCGAGACCCCGTCCGCCACCTGCACCGGGCGATCCAGGGCCCGCATCACGGCGGTGGTGGCGTGCACCTCGTCCAGCCGGAAGAGGTCGACGGGGTTGCGGTCGATGTAGGGGGCGCTCAGGCGTACGTCCCCGACCCGCAGGGGGACCAGTCGGCGGCGGCCGCTGCCGACGGCCTCCGCGGCGGTCCGCTCCCACAGCTCGACCGCGCGCTGGGACTTCAGGTAGGCGCTGGAGAGCAGCACGACGGTGCGGGCGGCGCTCTCCGCGGTGGTGTCGGCTGGCTCGTCGGGGGAGCGTTCGGCGGAGACGTCACGCGGGACCACCCGGAAGCCGGCCCGGGTGAGGATCGATTCGAGCCAGTCGGCCCACATCCGGTTCTCCGCCACATAGCTGAGGAAGAGATCGGCGGGCAGGGCGGGCCTGCGCCGGGTGAAGGCGTCGCGGATCCGCAGGCGGACCTCCTCGCCGATCGGGGGCATCGAGGTGATCTCCCGGTCGGTGATGACCGCGACGAGCCGTTCGAAGGCGGAGAGCAGCGAGTTGGAGAGCCCGGCCTCGTCCCCGAAGGTGGCGAGCGTCTCCTCGTAGGCGTAGTAGGGCCGGTAGGGAATCTCCACCGCGCCCCAGTAGGCGGTGAGTTCGTCGCCGGACAGGTCGCGCGGGAGCCGGTCGAACTTGAGCCGGGCCAGCGCCCGCCCGGCGTCCGCCTTCTCCTTCTCACCCTCGTCGATGCGCATCGGGACGGGGTAGAGGGCGATGGGGCGGCCGGTGTTGCGCTCGGCGATCTGGCGGGCGACGGAGGCCGCGCCGTCGATGGACTGGTCGCTGAGGGTGAAGCAGTCGACGAGCACGTCCGGGAGGTGGACGGTGCAGATGTCGGCGATGTCGCTGAGGCCGGTCCGGCTGTCGATGAGGACGTAGTCGTAGTTGGCCTTCATGTCGTCGCGCAGCGCGTCGAAGAAGTGGCCGCCGCCGAACCGGTCGTAGAAGTTGTCCCAGTCGAAGGTGGAGACGGTCGCGGAGTATTCGCGGTTCTGCCGTCCGGCGGAGACGAAGTCGAGCGTCCCGCCCTGCGGGAACTCCCAGCCGAGCGACTCCGGGGTCAGCGACACGGCGTGCGGCTGGATGCGGGCGTAGTCGCGGTGCCAGTCCTCGGGGCGCTGGGCGGGGCTGGTCGCGGCCCAGGCGTACTCGGTGATCAGGTCGATCACGCCGGTGGTGGCGCCGAGGGTGGCCGGGTCGAGGAAGGGGTGGAAGAACCGGTGCAGCCCGGGGGCCTCCAGGTCCCAGTCGACGGCCAGCACCCGCTTGCCGTTGGCCGCGAGGATCCAGGCGGTGTTGGCGAGCGCCATGGTGCGCCCGGTACCGCCCTTGTACGAGTAGAAGGTGACGATGCGCCCGTCACGACCGGCACTCATAGGTCCTCCGCTTCCGTCGCAGGGTCGTGCGGGTCGGGGATGTAACTCGTGCTGCCCATGGGGCCGGTGAGCCGGGTCCGCTCACCGGAGCCGCCGCCGGATCCGGGAGGGTAGGCCTTGGCGTGCTTGAGGTACTGCTGGGCGGCCACCTCGACCACCTGGGGCAGGAGTTGACCGAACGCCTCCATGGTGGGCACTCCCTTCGCGGCGGCCCGGCACAGGGCCCGGCCCTGGCCCATCTTGATCGGCATGGTCGCTTCGAGCGTCTGGGTGAGCTCGCTCTCCGCCGCTCTGCTCTGGTGGTCGTCGCGGCTCCACGGCACGACCATGGTCACCCAGGGCCGGTTCTCCGCGTCGAAGGCGGCGAGCCTGCGGCGGTGGTCCTCGTCCCGGAGGGCCCAGCGGTCGACGAGCAGGATCTCCGGGGTGGTGGGCGGGGTCTTGCCGTCGTGCCGGTCCTCGTCGAACGAGGTGATGACGGCCTGGTAGTTGAGGGAGCGGACCAGTTCCTCCGCCACATAGGCCAGCGGGCGCGCGGCGGCCGGGTAGTAGGGGTTCCAGTCCTGGGGGTGGTCGCCGTAGTGGTCGCTGTTGCGGCCCTCGGGCAGATCGTGGCGCGTCGGCGCCGCGATGGTGATCTGCATCGGCCGGGGGGCGCCGACTCCGCTGCTGGGGGAGCCGAAGGCGCTGGGCGCGAGGCGGTAGTCGACGGGCCGGCCGGTGTCGATGCGGACCGAGTCGGCGACGCTCACGATGCGTTTGGCCAGTTCGTAGACGGCCCGTTCGTACTCCTCGGCGAAGAGTCTGAGCTTGATCAGGCCGTACAGGCCGTCGCTGACGTACCGTTCCCCGAAATCACGGTGGTTGAACTGCAACCGCTCCGCGGAGCCGGGCAGTTGGCTCGGCGGCACCGGTACCCAGAGTGCCGGGACGATGGCCTCGGCGGGCTGGTTGGAGCGGGCGCGGTGGTGGATGGCGCGCTGTTCGAAGGCGTACCACTCCTTGCCGCACATCTCGCTGGCGAAGTAGCGCGGCGAGAACAGCGGGACGAAGACCCGGCAGGTGGCGAGGACATCGCCGAGCCGTTCCGACCAGCCCTCTCCGGAACGTATCTCCCGGTCCATGAAGCCCGCCGGCGCGCCCGCGGGTAAGTCGGTCATGGCCATCACGTGGCCGCAGAGGTCCTGGAAAAGCCGTTCGACCCACATATCGGGGTCCGTGCCGCCGCCGTACCCCGGCGTGTGGGCGTAACTCAGAAAGAAATACGGCCGATGGCCCACCGCTCGCTGTTGCGTCGATGCGTGCACACGACCCCCGTCCTGTGTGAGCACTCGCATCCCGGAAGGAGGAAGGGAGTGGAAGCGAACTCATCATTCCGGAGCGGACCGCTTTCCACCCCCCTGCCGTTCGGTCATTCGAACGTCACTTTCTGGTCAGATCCCCGGACGTTCGCCGCATGACCGGACGGCGGGAAGCTCCTGCCGCGATTCTTCTCGGTCGCACTCCGTGTTCCGCTGATCTCCTTGCGGACAGCGGAGATCAGCTGTTTTCCGTCGACCGTCACCTCCGCCGCGTTTTCGATCTTGTCGAGAGCTTCCGGAACACCCGTGAGGAAGCGCGGGTCGTAAAGCCCGAGCCCCGCCCGTTCGAATGTCTCGGCCAGCAGTCGGGAGAACGTCACGTGTTCGTTCCCCCAGGGCGTCCGATGTTCCCAGGTACCGTCCAAGGCGTAAAGATCCGTCACTTCACCGAGCGCCCGCAGTTTCGCCCGGCGGAATCCGCTCAGCAGGCCGAGTGCCAGTTCGTTCGGCTCCACCGACGGCCCGACGCCGAGCGCGCCGGGCCCGTGGCGCCCCGGCTCGGCGTCCCCGGTGGACAGCGGGGTCAGCGTGGTCAACGTCAGGGCCGCCTCGGCCGCCTGGCCGGGTACGGCGTCGGCCAGCAGCGACCAGGCTTCGCCGACCCGGTGCGCCCAGGCGTCGGCCTCCTCCGCTTCCAGGCGGTCGGTCGCGGGGGCGTCGAAGCAGTCGCGGAGGGGGTCGAGGTCGTCCAGCAGGAGTACGGGGGCGGGTGCCCGGCGCAGGACGTGTACGGGCAGCCAGTGCGGGCCCTCGGGCTCATCGGGGGCGATGCGCAGCTCCGTGCCGGGCGTGTCCCGCGGCCGGCGGACGAGGAATCCGTCCCCCGTGGCGCGCACCACGGCCGTTCCCCGCTCCCCCGGGCCGCCGAGGACCACGGTGCCGAGGGTGGGCAGGTACAGGCCTCCGTCCCGGTACGCCACCGGCACGGCCAGGTCGCGTCCGGCGCGGACGGCGGCGGCGGCCACGGTGGCGCCGAGCCGTTCGGCGGCGGGTTCCGCCAGGCCGCGTCCCGCCTCCACGTCCGCCAGGGCGTCGACCAGCCAGGTGCGGGTGTAGGGGTGGGCGAGCACCGTGTCGAGCGCCTCGGCGCCCGGGGCGTCCGCCTCCAGCGTCGCCGCGAGCCGCCAGGCCTCGTCCCAGAGGGCCCCGCCCTGCCCGTCGAGGGTGTCGTGGAGAGCCGCGAGCAGGGTCCGGGTCAGGTCCTGATGGGCGGCGAGCAGTTCGTCCGGCGCCCGGACGGCGGGCGACTCGGTGGCCGCGGCCGTACGCTCCTCGATGCCCCGGATCAGGGCGGCCAGGTCGGCGCAGTAGACCGACGGGTTGTCGAAGCCGCTGTCGAGACCTTCGGGGCCGCTGCCGGAGCGGTACCGGTGGGTGTAGAGCCCGCCGCCGCACGAGCGCACGACGGGGCAGCGGCGACAGGTCTCGCTGACCCCGGCCAGACCGAGCTGCCGCGCCCGGACGCCGGGGTGGGCCGCGACCTCGTCGAAGGTGTTGCGGAAGACGTCGAACCCGGTGGCGGCGGCACCCTCGTAGGCGCTCTTGAGCGAGTCGACCTGTTCCAGCTGCCCGTCGGTCTCGATGACGACGAGGTCGGTGGGGGCCAGGCCGAGGGACTCGGTGAGGCTGGGGCCGCCGTTCAGGCTGGAGAGCACCGAGGCGAACAAGCGGACGGGCATGGGGCGGCCCTGCTCCGTCCAGCGGTCGAAGGCCGTCAGGAGCCAGTCGGCGTACGCGGTGGGCGATCCGTCCGGCCGCGGGGGCGGGTCGTCCCAGGTGGCGTGCGGCAGCAGGAAGTCGACGAGTGGGGGTTCGAGTCCGGCGAGAGCGTCCTGCACGGCCACCGGGTCGTTGTGGATGTCGACCGTGCACAGCAGGCCGAGGTCCAGGTGGCGGTAGCGCTCCTCGCGGAGCAGTTCGACGGCGCGCAGCACCATCGGGTGGCTGCTGCGTCCGTCGGCGAATCGGCGGTGGCGGTCGTTGGCCGCGCGGTCGCCGTCGAGCGAGATCCCGACCCGGACGTGGAACTCGTCGAAGAGGTCGAGGTAACGGGGGCTGAGCTGGACGCCGTTGGTGTGGATCCTGAGGTCCAGCTCAGCGATGCCGTTCAGAGCCGAGCCGAGCTCCTCGCAGACCCGTCGCAGTCGCGCGGGCCCCGCCAGGAGCGGTTCCCCACCGTGCAGGATCACTGTTACGGAGGGAAGCGCATGAGTCGTCGCATGCTCGGCCAGGCGCCGGGCAGTCCAGGAAATCGCCTCGTCAGAGATGGTCTTGGGGCGTGTCAGCCAGCTCTGGTCGGCATGTTCGTAGACATAACAATGATCACAGGCCAGATCGCACCTGCTGTGCACTTTCAGCACGAATTCACGGAAGGGGACCAGGGGTCCTGTCATCCCGCCATTCTAGCCGCTTCTGACATCGACTCAGAGAGCCGAATTGAACGTGGAGATGCGGGTGGACCTGGCCGTTGTCGCACCGCATACGCGGTTGATCTTCCTGGCGGCCTCGGCGCTGTGGACGTCGGTCGCCGAGAGGGTCGCGCGGGTCTTCGCGGAGGCGAAGGCGGGGGTGGTTCCGTAGGTCTTCACGGCCGTCCTAGGGGGATCCTGAAGGGGTCTGTTTCCGGACATTGAAACGCTGCCGGATTGCATGTCATCACACGTCCCGGCACGCGCACTTTACTACCGCGGAGGCTCTTCCACATGCCGGCGGAGCGGCCTTCACACCTGGATTCGAAACTCGAAACGCACCTTCCGCTCGGCCGCTCGGGTGAGCGGGGGACGAGCGGCGGAACCGGCGGCCCCGGGGGCCGGCCTCGCTGCCGCCGGCCCGCGCAGGTGAGAGGCTTCCCGCCACCGGCGAGACCGCCGGCACAGGTGCCGGGCGCGCGCACCGCGCGGGTCCCGGACGGCGGGCGGCGGGAGGCTCCGGCGGGACGGCGGTTCACCCGTTCACCAGCCTCTCGCCAGGGAGATCGTGTTCCGTCCCGGGCCATGCGCACGCGGTCCGGGGCGGGTTCGTGGCCGTCGCCCGCGGCACCCGCGGCCCGGGCCCGGGCGCGCGGTGCGTCGACCCGCTCGGCTCGCCGCTGCGAGCAGACGCCCACCATCCCGGTCACCCTCGATGGCCCCTCCCCGCACGGAGGTGGTCGCGCCCACCGCACGGGGGCCGCAACTCACTGTTCGCTCAACCCAGTTGCACCACCTTGCCACAGCCCCGCGATGTGAGGAAGGACACCCGCCCGCACGTGGCCGAACCCTGTCGTGGTGACCGTCCGAGGTGCCGGGACGCTCTTGCCGCGTCGGGTGCTCCCCCCTACTCTCGTGGCCCGGGCGGGGCAGGCACCACGGCCGGCCGGGTCATACGACAACTGCAGACGGAGGCGTCCATGACGGCGTTGCCCGAGCCGCTGAGGTCCATGGTCTTCAGGAACGACGACCTGCCGGCGCTGTTCCACCACACGGACGCGGTCGCCGTGGCCCGCCAGCGTGAGGCCGTGAACACCACCCGGGCGCAGCTCGCGCTGCTCGTGGCGGGCACGGTGCCCGCGGCGCTCCCCTGGCACACCGAGGACGGCCCGGCGGCCCGTGCCCTGTACGGCGCCGCGGTGCTGGCCTATCTGGGCGTGCTCTTCGCGACCTTCCTCGCCTCTCACCGCAAAGCAAAGTCGCACTGGCAACTGAACCGCTCGGCGGCCGAGTTCATCAAGTCCAACTGCTGGCGCTACGCGGTCCACGGCGCGCCGTTCGACAGCGCGTCCGAGCACCCGGAGGCGCTGTTCGCCAATCGCCTGGAGGACGGCCTCCAGGAGCTGCGAAAAGTGGGCTGGGCCGACCCGCGCGAGGAACTGCCGGATTCCGGCGGCCTCATCACGGAATCCATGCGCGCGTTACGGAACAAGGCCTACACGGTCCGCAAGGAAACGTATGTACGGGACCGGCTCATCGAACAGCGGCGCTGGTACCGCAGACGTCAGCAGGCCTCCCGGCGCGGGGCGATCCTGTGGTCGGGCGCCATTGTCGCGCTGACGCTGCCGGCGTTGGCGCTGAGCGTGTTCCAGACCTTCGGGGTGGGGCGCTCGTTCGGCCTGACCGGGGCGTTCTCCGCGGCGGCGGCGGCCTGTCTCGCCTGGAACGAGATGCGCCGGCACCATCCGCTGATCTCGGCGCACTCGCTGGTGGAGAAGGACCTGGAGTCGATGCAGGCCGCCATGGAGACCACCCTCACCGAGCGGCACTGGCCGGCGGCGGTGTTCGAGACCGAGCGGATCGTGTCGCCCGAGCACACCGACTGGCTGGTCAGACATCGCGTGTGAGCCGGTGAGGCCGCCGTACGGGGTCGGGAGCGTCCCTCTCCGTACGGCCTGTTCGGCGGGCGCCCGCCGGTCAGCCGCGCAGTACTCCGTCGCGCCAGATCACGGTGACCGGGCGGCCCAGGGTGCGGGCGTACGTCACGATGTCGCCCGTGCCGCCGAGGCCGCGGGCCGGGAGACCGTCCCAGACGGCGAGCAGCCGGTCGCAGTGGTCGGCGATGTAGGCGCCCGCCGCGTAGTACGCCTCGTCGGTGGAGTGCGGGAAGTCGAGCCGGACCTCCCGCGCCGCGCGCGCCTTGAGCATCCGGTAGCGGGCGAGGTCGACGGCGTTCTCGAAGCAGGCCTCGTAGTCGCCGCTGGGGATCACGGCGGTCAGTTCGGCGCCGCAGGCGAGGGCGAGGTCGGCGAAGAGCTGGTCGGCGCCGACCGCCAGGCTGGAGAGCGCGTGCGTCGCGCCGTCGAGGCCGCACAGCGCGGACCGCAGACCCGCGAGCACATGGGCCTGGGCCTCGGCGGGGATGGAGCGGTGACCGGTCACTCCGATGCGATTCACGGACCTGCTACCCCCTGATGCCAGCGGAGCGCGGCCGGGGGCGCGCCCGCCCCGTCGCCCCGCCCCCCGTCGCCCCGTAGCGGCGACCCGTCGTGGCGACATCCTCTCAAGAGCTCCCCGGCGAGCGGGAGCCCCCGTCCGGAATTCCGGACGGGGGCACGTTTGTACGGACTGCTCCGTACCCGGCCTGGGTGGGACCGGTCAGTACACGCTGACGCCGTACGCGCTCAGCGCCTCGGTGACCGGCTGGAAGAAGGTCGTTCCGCCGGAGGAGCAGTTGCCGCTGCCGCCGGAGGTGAGACCGATCGCCCGGGTGCCGGAGTAGAGCGGGCCGCCGGAGTCGCCGGGCTCGGCGCACACGTTGGTGCGGATCATGCCGTAGACGACGTCGCCGCCCCCGTAGTTGACGGTGGCGTTGAGTCCGGTGACCGAACCGCTGTGGGTGCCGGTGGTGGAGCCGCGGCGGGTGACGGCCATGCCGTTGGTGGCGTTGGCGGCGCTGGTGATGTCCTGGCCGCCGACCGTGCCGTCCTTGGGGATGGTGGTGTTGGTGTAGCGCACGATGCCGTAGTCGTTGTTCGGGAAGCTCGACCCGGCGGTCGTGCCGAGCACGGTGGTGCGGGCCGAGTTCGCCCACCAGGTGGTCGCGCCGTCCGTGCAGTGGCCGGCGGTCAGGAAGTAGTAGGTGCTGCCGCTGCGGACGTTGAAGCCGAGCGAGCAGCGTCCGGTGCTGGAGTAGATCGCGTCGCCGCCGGAGATCAGCTTGGTGAACTTGCCCGGCGTGCGCTCGATGCGCAGCGCGTCGGCGTTGGCGCCCGCCGACTTCTTGATCTGGTTGATCTCCGCCTTCGAGACCGTGCTGTCGACGGTGACGACGAGGCGCTTGGACTGCGGGTCGATGTTCCAGGCGGTGCCCGCGATGTCGGCGCCGAGCACGGCGTCGCTCGCCGCGGTCAGCTGGTTGGCACTGAACGTCCGGGGGGTTTCGGCGTTCGCGGTGGGAATGGCCATCGCCGCGACGGCGGCGAGCCCCGCGAGTACGGCCGTGGTACGGACGCGTCTGGCCGCGTTCGAGCGGTTGTTGGTGCGCTTGATCCTCACTTCGGGTTCCTCCGAGGGGAATCGGGGGCCCTCCTGTGGGGTGGCGGGCCCGTGAGGCGCAGTCGGGGGCCTGTCCGGATTCCGGAGTTGCCGTGCCCCTGACAATCGCTGACCGGAGTATCGAGGGGTCCGGACAGGGGGCGCAAGAATGTCTTTCGGCCACGCGGGTCACACACGCCTCCGGCCCCGGGAGCCGTGGGGCTGCCGGGGCCGGAGGGACCGCTCGCGGGTCAGGCGTCGATCCGGTTCCGCTCCCCCGCCGGGACCGCCGCGGAGAGCGTGTTGCCCGGGGGCGGGAACGGGCAGATGAAGTGATCGGCGAAGGCGCACGGCGGCAGCAGCGCGCGGTTGAGGTCGACCTCCACGCGGCCGTCGGCGGCGGGCGCCGCGGGCCGCAGGAAACGGAAGCGGTAGCTACCGTTCCCGCTGGTCGCGTCGGCGAAGACGGCCCACAGCGTCCCGTCGGGTTCGACCGCGACCTGGAGCGTGTGCTCGTCGCCGTCCACCGCGAAGGCGATCTCACCGCCGAGCCCGAGACCGCGCTCGACCCCGTCCGCGTTGACCACCCGCACGGTCCGGTCGTCGCCGTAGGGACGGAAGATCCCCGGCAGCGCCCAGCGGGGGTCGTACGGGGTCGCCTCGATGGTCGAGAAGGCGTGCCGGGCCGGTGATCCCGGGTCGAAGACCCGTACCGCCCAGAGCCCTTCGCGGCGGAGCACCACCAGCCGCCGCTCCCTCTGCGCGACCCGGGAGTCGTCGACGGCCCCCCGGTCCGCCCCCAGCCTGACCTGGCCGGTCAGCGGCTTGCCGTCGACGACGACGCCCTCCTCGGCGGCGGCCGTGAGGACCACCTCGTCGCCGTCCTCGCGCCACTGCCCCGGGACGGCCGGAATTCGCCCTTCCGGGTAGTCGGAGAGCCAGTGGGTTCCGGTCAGGGAGAGCGGGCCGTACGGGGCGGCGACGGCGACGACGCGCCCTTCGTGCCACCGCTGCCAGTCCTGTGCGGGGTCCGGCCCGCCGCCCTGCCCCTGCCGCTGTGCGTCTGTGCTCATGCGGTCAACCTTTCCATACCGGCTCCGGAGTGACCTGACGCCGGCGCCGCCCGCCGCACCGGCGGGCGGCGCCCGTTCAGCAGTCGCAGCCGCAGGAGTCCCCGCAACAGCAGCAGCCCTCGCCGCAGCAGCTGCAGGTTTCGCAGCAGTCGCCGCAGCTCTGGCACGGCGACTGCCGCTGCTCCCGGCTCCAGGGGTCCTCGAAGCTCCCGCAGCACATCTGGCAGGTGCAGGCGAGCCCGGCCCACACGAGGCATCCGGCGATCAGCCCGCGCCGGTCGCGGGGCGGGCGCGGCGGAGGCGGCGAGCCCGGGCCGCCGGGCGGCGGACCGTACGGATGTCCGGGCGTCGGGCCGTACGGCTGACCGGGCGGCGCGCCGTAGGGACTTCCCGGCGGCGGCCCGAAGGCGCCCTCGGGCAGTTGAAGCCCCTGCTGCCCCTGATGGGAGCAGGAGGAGGTGCCGAACGCCCGGTCGACCGAGCGCCGCAGCTCATGGGCGAGGAGGACGTGGACGAGCTTGCCGTCGGTGAACTCCGCCTCCCGCAGTGCGAGCCGCACGCCGTGCAGCGCGTCGTCGCAGAGCCGGCGCGCCTCGGACAGCGGGGTGCCAGTGGCGGTGAGCGGGTTCCAGGCGCCCGCTGCGGCGTCGGCCTCCTGGTCCTCCACGGCGTCCAGGAGGTGGGCGAGCCGCCCGAAGAGCCGGCCGGCCTCCGCGAGCGGAGCGGCGTTCTGCGGCTTCCCGGCGAGCTGGGCGGTGTGCGCGAAAGCGGCCGCCGTGGCGGTCTCGGTCGGTTCGGTGACCGTCAGCAGCGGGGTGCCGGGCCCGGCGAGCGTCTCGATCCCGGTCTGCCGGTCGACCGCGTCGACCAGGAGGGCGGTGTCGAAGCCGAGGGCCGCCCCGGTCCGCGCGCCCGCCCGGTCCCACCCGGCGGCCACCCGGCGGGCGGCGGCGGCGACCGGGCGGCGGGCCAACAGCCCGTCCCGGTCGGCGACGTGGTCGCGGACCTTGGCCGAGGCGAGGACGAGCGAGACGGCCGCGGCGAGCCGCGCCCCTTCCCCCGTCGCGACCGGCGCGGTGCGCATGGCCCGCAGCGGGCAGGGCCCGGCGGTGCGCCGGCCGTCGGGCGCCCGCCCCGTCTGAGCCTCCGTCAGGACGGAGACGATCAGGCCGTCATAGTTCGTAACGATACGGGCGAACTGTCCGTGATCCGCCCTCAGGGCCAGGCACAGACCGCAGAGATGGGCCATCCACTCGACCTTGAGACCTTCGGAGAGCCGATGGGTACAGGGCCTGACGATTCCGAACACGACGATCCCCCGTGAGCCGTTCAGCCGGTGCGCGACGCTCGCGCACCGGAGCGTCGTGCATCGTATCGAGTGACCCGTTCACCCGTACGTCCCCCGGATCACCCGTACGGCCGGAGCATCATATTTTCCTTCTACAAGCCCCCTTACGTAGGAGGAACCCTGACGAATCGCCACATCTTCTGCACCAGTAGCGTCACGAATCGCCTGCGAGCCGACTATCCACTTGGCGCGGTATCCGCATCATGGACGACCATAGGGATACGAAAGAGATGCGGAACACCAAGGAACCGCGGTGAGAGGAGGCGTCCATGGGATCGGTGCGCAAGGCGAGTGCCTGGCTTGGCCTCGTAGAGGACAACGACGAGCGGTACTACGACGACGAGTACGCCGAGGGTGCGGAGACCGGTACGGGCAACCAGGCCTGGGTCACCGACCCGCGGGTGCAGGTGGCCGCGGAGACGGCCGAGGAGCAGGACCGCCGGATCGCCACGGTGACCCCGGACAGCTTCCGGGACGCACGCGCCATCGGCGAGCTGTTCCGGGACGGCGTCCCGGTGATCGTCAACCTCACGGCCATGGACCCCGCCGACGCCAAGCGCGTGGTGGACTTCGCCGCCGGGCTGATCTTCGGCCTGCGCGGTTCGATCGACCGGGTGGCCACCCGCGTCTTCCTGCTGTCCCCCGCCGACACCCAGGTGGTGGCGGGCGAAGCCGCCGGCCGCAAGGCCGGCGGCTTCTTCAACCAGAGCTGAGCAGGGCGCTCGCCGGAAGGATCCGGTCAACGCATCCGGTCGGCGCGCGCGTACCGGCGCGTCCCGCTCACCGGAAGGCGTCGAGACCGGTGAGCGCCTTGCCCAGCACCAGCTGGTGCATCTCCACCGTTCCCTCGTAGGTGAGCACCGACTCCAGGTTCGTGGCGTGCCGCATCACCGGATACTCCAGCGAGATCCCGTTGGCCCCGAGGATCGTGCGCGAGGTGCGGCAGATCTCGATCGCCTCCCGCACGTTGTTGAGCTTGCCGAAACTGACCTGCTCCGGCCGGAGCCGGCCCGCGTCCATGCGGCGGCCCAGGTGGTGGGCGAGCAGGATGCCCTTGTGCAGCTCCAGGGCCATGTCCGCCAGCTTGGCCTGGGTGAGCTGGAAGCCGCCGATCGGCCGGCCGAACTGTTCCCGGCTCCTCGCGTAGTCGAGGGCCGACTCGAAGCTGGCCCGCGCCGCCCCCATGGCACCCCAGACGATGCCGTAGCGCGCATGGCTCAGACAGCTGAGGGGACCGCGCAGCCCGCTCGCGTCCGGCAGCACCGCGTCGGCGGGCAGCCGTACCTCGTCCATGACCAGCTCGCTGGTGACCGAGGCGCGCAGCGACCACTTGTGGTGGATCTCCGGGGCCGAGAAGCCGGGGGCATCGGTCGGCACGACGAAGCCCCGGATGCCCCGCCCGTCCTCGCCCTCACCGGTCTTCGCCCAGACGACGGCGACCCCGGCGACCGAACCGTTGGTGATCCACATCTTGCGGCCGGTGAGGACCCAGTCCTCGCCGTCGCGCTTGGCGTACGTCCGCATCCCGGCCGGGTCCGAGCCGTGGTCGGGCTCCGTCAGGCCGAAGCAGCCGATGACCTCGCCGGACGCCATGCCGGGCAGCCACCGCCGCTTCTGCTCCTCGGAGCCGAAGCGGTGGATCGCGTACATGGCGAGCGACCCCTGTACGGAGACGAGTGAGCGGATCCCGGAGTCGGCGGCCTCCAGCTCCAGGCAGGCGAGCCCGTACTGGACGGCGCTCGCCCCGGCGCAGCCGTACCCGTCCAGCGACATGCCGAGCGCGCCCAGCGCGCCGAGCTCCCGGGCCAGCTCCCTGATTCCGGGCAGCTCGCCCTTCTCGTACCACTCGGCGATGTGCGGCAGGACGCGGTCGGCGGCCCAGGTGCGGACGGTGTCGCGGATCGCGAGGTCGTCCGCGCCGAGCAGGTCGTCGATGCCGAGGGGATCCGACGCGTCGAACGGCGGGAGCTTCGACGGCTTCGGTGACTCGGTGCTGGACATGAGGGTGCCTCCGGCGGCTCGCACGGTGCTCGGAGGGACCGGGAGACGCCCGCCCTCCGAAAACTAGCAGTGGTAGTCAGGGCTTCGTGCTGACGTTACGGCTCAGTGTGCCGCTCGTCCAGAGCCGGTCGCCTCGGCCGGCTCGCGCCGCGCGGGCACCATCGGGCGCGGGGCCGGCCGGTCCGGCCCGGCGGGGCGGTCCAGCCCGGACGGACGGGGGGCGCCGGTGACCTGGTGCTCGCCCGCCCCGTGGGCGGAAGCCCCGTACGCGGCAGCCGGGGACGCGAAGGGGGCTGTGGGCACGGCCGTGGTTACGGCGTCGTCCGCCTCGCCCCGGCTCCACGCCTCCTTCGGCGGACACTCCATGGCCTTCGGCAGCCGCAGGGCGGCCAGCGCCCCGAGCAGCAGCAGCCCCGCGCTGACGAACAGCGTGACGTGGAGTCCGCCGATGAAGGCGTGCCGGGCCGTGGAGCGCAGCAGGTCGCCCATCGGGCCGCCCAGCTGCGCGGCCACCTGATAGGCCTCGCCCAGCGAATGGGAGGCCTCCGCCCCGGCGCGGGCGGGGACGCCCTTGTCGCGCAGACCGGCGAGGCCGGGAGCATAGGCGGCGTTCATGACACTGCCGAGCAGGGCGATGCCGAGGCCCGCGCCCAGTTGGTAGGAGGTCTCCCCTATGGCCGCCGCGCCACCCGCCCGCTCCGGCGGGGCGTCGCTGAGCATCGACTCGTACGCCCCGAAGAGCGTGGTCTGGAGGCCGAAGCCGAGCAGGACGAAAGCGCAGGTCAGCAGGGTGGGCCGGTCGTGCTGGCCCATCGAGGTGAGCAGCAGCACCGAGGTCGCGGTGAGGACGAAGCCCCAGCCGACCATCCGGCGCGGCCCGACGCGGCGCAGGGTGTGCGAGCCGGTGGCGCCCGCGGCCATCGCCGCGAAGGTCAGCGGCAGCAGCCGCAGCCCGGTCTCCAGCGGGCTGAGCCCCAGCACCAGCTGGAGGTACTGGACGGCGATCAGCTGGAGGCCGACCAGCGCCAGCATGGCGAGCACGATGCAGCCGACGGCGGTGGAGAAGGCCGGGCGGGCGAACATCGAGACGTCGATCAGCGGATGCCTGCGGCGCTTCTGACGGCGTACGAAGAGGATCAGGAGCGCGAGCCCGAGGGCCAACGGGCCCAGCGAGAGAGGATCCAGGAGCCCCCCGCCGCTGCCCAGACGCTTCACGCCGAGGACGACGCCGAGCACTCCCGCCGCGGCGGTCAGCGCGCCCAGCACGTCCCACGGGCCGTCGCCGCCGCCGCGCGACTCGGGCAGCAGCCAGCGGCCCAGCGGCAGGATCACGGCCATCAGCGGGATGTTGATCAGAAAGACCGAGCCCCACCAGAAGTGCTCGACCAGGAAGCCGCCGACGACCGGTCCGGTGGCGGCGCCGACCGCGGCGACCGCAGTCCACACGCCGATGGCGAGCGCCCGCTCCCGGCGGTCGGGGAAGACCTGGCGCAGGATCGACAGCGTGGCGGGCATGATCATCGCGCCGCCGACGCCGAGGAGGGCGCGGGCCGCTATCAGGACGGCCGGGGTGTCGGCCGTCGCGGCGAGCGCGGAGGCGACGCCGAACAGCGCGTAGCCGAGGAGCAGCACGCGACGTCTGCCGATCCGGTCACCCAGCGTGCCGAAGAGGATGAGCAGCGAGGCGCAGACGAGGGGGTAGGCGTCGACGATCCACAGGAGGGCGGTGCCGCTGGGACGCAGGTCCTCGGTGAGCGCCGGGACGGCGACGTGGAGCACGGTCGCGTCGAGTGCGACGACCAGGAGACTGAGGCAGAGGACCACGAGGACGACCCAGCGGTTGGCGTCGTCGGCGGCCTTGCGCAGCCGGGCCCCGGCCGTGGTCGTCCCGGACATCTACGTACCTCCCGATGAGTCCCTCGCGCTCGGCGGACCGACGGTGACGTGGGGTGCGCGTCCCTGGGGCCCGGCATCGACGGGCGAGTGAGCCGTCAGCGTACGCGAGTCCGGCGAGGTCACCTGTGGTCCACGTCATACCGCGCTCCGCCGCACAGTGTGGCCCACGCCCTTCCGGAACCGGCCGGGGGGCTCCCGTCCGAGGAGCCGTGACGCCCGCCGTGGCGGGGGTCCCGGCGGGCGTCGGGGGGCGCGGCGCGACGGCGCGCGCCTCCCCCGAATGGCGGGATCAATTGCCGCGGATTCCGGTGCGCCTCTTTTTCCGAGAGATCAAACACGCTTACGAACGGAACCGGCGGGCAATTGGCCACAAGATCACGGAGATTCTTCTCCGCGCCCGGAAAAGACGCCGTTCCGAGACAAAGTCCACATCACATCGTCATCACAAAGAGCCCGGATTGGCCTGCTCGCACACTCACTCGCTGTAACGTCGATTGGGTGCGTACCGACATCTTTGCCCGGCTGGACCGGGAGCCGGAACCGCCGAAGATAGTGGCACCGCGGATGAGCCGTCACCGCATCGCCCTCTTCGGCGGGACGTTGGCGTTCTATCTCGCCATCGTCTGGGCGGTGCTGATCACGTCCTGGCTGGTGGCCCTGGACTGGAAGGTCATGCTGTTCCGGCCCTACCAGCAGTGGCCCGAACTGCACGCCTTCCTGGACTACTACGTCGTGCTCGGCCAGCGCGGCCCCACAGCGGTGATGGTCGCCTGCTGGCTGGGCTGGCGCTCCTGGCGCCAGCACACGCTCCGGCCGCTGCTGGTCCTCGGCACGTCCCTGCTGCTGCTCAATGTGACGGTGGGCGCGGTCAAGCTGGGGCTCGGGCGGCTCGGCCCGCACTACGCGACACAGATCGGCTCGGCCGAGATGTTCGCCGGCGGCGATATATTTCCCTCCGGGCACACCGCGAACGCCGTCGTGACCTGGGGAATCCTCGCCTATCTGGCCACCACGCCACGCGCCAGGCGCTATCTGTCGGCGGTCTCCGCGACGGTCTCGCTGGGCGTCGGCCTCACCACCGTGTACATCGGTACGCACTGGCTCAGCGACGTCGTGCTGGGGTGGGCGGCCGGGCTGCTCATCCTGCTGGCGCTGCCCTGGTTCGAGCCGCTGATCGCCCGGACCGAGGCCTGGATCTTCGCGATGCGCGAGCAGTGGCGCGAGCGTCGCGACGGCGCCCGTCCGGCAACCGTGACCGGTCCCGGGACAGGGACAGGGACAGAACCGCAGCCGGTGCTGCTCACGCAGTCGATGGCCGCCGACGGCCTCGCCGCCGAGACCGTGACCGCCGCGGCCGAGCCGGTGCTCCCCGCCGGACATCCGGCCCCGGGCGCCAGAGCGCGGGCCCACGGCGGGCACCCCGTGCGTCCGGGCTCCATGCCGGTCGCCCCGGCGGGCGTCCGCCGTCCGCCGCCGCACACGGAGCGGGGCGCGCGCGGCACCGGCACCGGCAGTGCGGCGCGACCGATGACCGGCGGCTGACCCCGCTTTCCCGCGAACGCGGGGACGGGGGCGCACATCCTCCCCCGCACGCATCCTCATCCTCATCCTCACCCGCACGCACCGAAGGCCCCGACCGCGGTCGGGGCCTTCGGCCGTCGGGGGCCCGGCCCGGTGCGGCCGGTGGGTCAGCCGGGTCAGCCCACCCAGCAGCGCGTCACCGTGGCGTCCTCGACCTGGAAGTTGATGCGGCCGTGACGGAACTCCATGGTGAGGAACGCGCCCGGGGGAACGGCCCGGACCGTGTCCCAGCCGCGGCTCCTGGCCTGTCGTTCGGCGGCGTCGGCGGTGAGACCGACGTACGACTCGGCGGCGTCGTCCGGCTGGGCTGGAGGGGTCGGTAGAGATGCCATGCCTTCACCGTAGGCGGCCCCGGACGGTGGCGGAAGGCCGGGCCGGGAGGACGTTCCCCTGCATCCCCACATGCCGTGACGGTCACGCTTGTGTCACAGGATCCCCACACGTCTATACGCGATCCTATTCACTCGAACGGTCTGTTCGGAAGCATCGGCGCGTATTAACGGGAAACCCCGGTCACCGGCGTGAGGGGGTGTCGGAAGGCTTCCGGAATCATGGGATGACCTGCTTCTTTTCCCATCGGCGGGGAGTACCGCCCGAATGGCCGCGACACCGGGAATTCCCGCCCCCGTAAACCGGCCTTTCCTTGATCGCACGCTTCCCCCACCCGCCCGCCGAGGTGCGGAACGGCGGCCCGGCACCACACCCGGAGTCTCACGGCCCGTCAAGGGCGCGCGTCAGCCGGTCCCTCGCCTCCCGCATGACCTCGATCAGCTCGGGCGGCTCGATCACCTCGAAATCGATCCCCATCATCAGCACGTGGATCACCAGCACGGTGAGGTCCGGCGCGCCCGCGGTCAGCCGGCAGGTGTCCGCGTCCACGGCCTCCAGCACCCCGGCGGACGGTGACACCCGCCGGGCTGCCTGGGCCAGCGGCGCCTTCAGCAGGATCACGGCCCGGGCCGCGTACGCCGAGACCGCGACGCCCCGGGAGACGTACGCCGCCAGATCCTCCGCCGGCGGGGGGCGGGGGGTGAAGCGGGGGCCGTGCGGCGGGGTCGGAGTGATCCGGTCCACCCGGAAGGTGCGCCAGTCCGCCCGGTCCGGGTCCCAGGCCACCAGATACCAGCGGTGCTCGGTGCAGACGAGCCGGTGCGGCTCCACGGTCCGGCGCGAGACCTCCCCGCCGTGGGTCCGGTAGGCGAACCGGAGCCGCTCCGCGTCGCGGCAGGCGGCCGCCAGCTCGGTGAGCACAGCGGGGTCCACGGCGGAGTCGTCGGCCCCGTGCAGCATCGGCACGGTGAACGCGCCGATCGCGCTCACCCGGCGGCGCAACCGGTGCGGCAGCACCTGTTCCAGCTTGGCCAGCGCGCGTACGGAGGTCTCGCCGATGCCCTCGATGCCGTGCCCGGCGGCCGTGCGCAGGCCCACGGCGACCGCGACGGCCTCCTCGTCGTCCAGCAGCAGCGGCGGCAGCTCGGCGCCGGCCCCGAGCTGGTAGCCGCCGCCGGTGCCCCTGCTGGCGTTCACCGGATAGCCCAGGTCGCGCAGCTTGTCGACGTCCCGGCGCACGGTGCGCGGGGTGACGCCGAGCCGGTCGGCCAGATCGGCGCCGGACCAGTCCCGGTGGGCCTGGAGCAGTGAGAGCAGGCGCAGCAGTCGTGCCGAGGTCTCCAACATGCGGGTGAGTCTGCCAGGGGTTGAGGACAGCTCCGGTCCGCAATCGCCTCGGCCGCGATCCCCTCGGCTGCAACCCCTCACCCCGCGATCCCTCCGTCCGCGATCCCTCCGTCCGTGAGCCCCTCCCTCAGCGAGCCTCTCCGTCCGCGATCCCCTTTCTCAGCGGTCCGCCGGTCCGGGCTCCAGCCGGAGGCAGAGGTCGTTGTCCGCCGTGTAGCAGGGGGTGGCGAGCACTCCGGGGACCGGCGCCCGGGTCGGGTAGACGAAGGACTTGCCGCGGGACCAGACGTCGTCGAGGATGCGGGAGATCCTGACCCCGGGCGCGCCCGACGCCGGGACCAGCCACAGCTGCCAGAGCTGCGCCCCGTCCACCGGTCCCCCGGCCGGCGGGCCGTAGGGCAGGGTGAAGGCGAAGGCGCCGGGCGCCCCTCCGGCGGGGGTGAGCGGGAAGCGGTGCGCCCGGTCCTGGTCCCCCGGCAGCCGGGCCTCCACGGCGGCCCCCTCCCCCACGGTGACGCCGTACAGCACGCCCTCGACCGTCATGCCGGCCGGGCCGACGACGACGGCTCCCGCCTCGGCGTGCGGGGCGCGGACCCAGCAGCGCAGGGCGAGCCGGCCGTCGGTGGTCGGGTAGGGAACCCGGGCGCTGACGCTCGCGGCTCCGGTGTCCGGGCTGCGGTCGACGAGGGCCCGCAGGTCCCGCAGCCCCGGCTCCACGGTCCGGGCGGTCTCGGATCCCGGCTCCTCGACATAGGCGTCCCAGCGCCCCTCGGACAGTTCGGTGGAGGCCGGGAGCACCCCCCGCAGCCGCCCGGGGCCAGACCCGCTGAGCGGGATCCGCACCGTGCCGCCGGGCCTGCCGCCGGCCGCGCCCCGGCGCCGCAGGAGCAGCACGGACGCGGGCGTGGGGGCCGGGGACGGGGTGGGGGCGGTCAGCTCGAAGGTGAGCGTCCCGGCCGGATCGGCGACGCAGTCGGCCCGTACGGTGGCTATGGCGGGGGTCATGCGGCCCTTCCCTTGCGGAGCACGTCGGCGGCTTTGTAGCGCAGGGCGTAGGCCCCGTCGAGGACGCTGCCCCGGGTGCGGTGCAGCGCGGTGCGCAGGACGCCGTGCCCGTGCCCCTGAGCGCCGCGGGCGACCAGTTCGGCGAACAGGCTCTCGTGGCGCTCGGCGATCCGCGCCGGGTCGAAGCGGGCCGAGGCGGTGAGCGCGGCCCCGCCCATCCGGTGGCGCAGTTCGTCGTCCTCGATCAGCTGGAGCAGCGCGGCGGCGATCGCGTCCGGGTCGCCGACCGGGACCAGCCGCCCGTCGACGCCGTCCTCGACGATCTCGGCCGGCCCGTGCGGGCAGTCGGTGGCGACGACCGGCAGACCGCCGCGCATCGCCTCGACGATCGTCATGCCGAAGGACTCGCGGTCCGAAGTGACGGCGGCGATCGACCCCTTGGGCCACTCGGCTTCCATCGGGTTGGCCGAGCCCATCAAAAACACGTGGTTGTGCAGGCCGAGTTCGTCGACGAGGGTGCGCAGCGACGCCTGTTCGTCGCCGGTCGCGTCCCCGCCGCCGTAGATGCGCAGTCGCCAGTCCGGGCGGGCCGCGGACACCTGGGCGAAGGCCCGCACCAGGAGGTCGTAGCGCTTGACCCGGTGCAGCCGGCCCGCCGCGACGACCCACTTCAGGTCGCCGCTCGCGGGCGGGCAGGCGGGTTCGGGAACGGCGTTGGGGATCGCCTCGATCCGTACGCCCGGCAGCTTCAGCCGGCTTCGGTAGTCGTCCGCGTCGGCACGAGTGACGGTGGTGAGCGCGTCGAGCAGGGTGTACCGGTGGGCGATCTCGCGGCGCAGCCGGTAGTTGTGGCTGTCGAGCGTCAGATGCTCCTGCCCGACGCGCACCGGTCCGCGGCGGGTCCCCCGGCTGAGGTGGACGTTGAGCCCGGGGCGGGTGCCGACGACGACGTCCGCCTCGGTCGTCCGGAGATGGTCGGCGATGCGGGCGTCGGTGAGCCTGCTGTACTGCTTGTGCCTGCTGTCCCCGCGCGGGAACACCGCTGCGGGCCGGGCGTGTTCGGCGTCGCCGCCGTCGTACGTCGCGCTCTTCTTCCGCAGGTCCACGAGGTGGCGCAGCGTCACGCCCTCGGGCGCGCCGAGGGCGGCGGCGTCACGGTGCCGGAAGACGGACACGATCTCGACGTCGTGCTGCTCGGCGAGCGTACGGGCGAGCGTGAACGTCGTCCGAATGGTTCCTCCGATTCCGTAGGCATTGTGCAGAAGAAAAGAAATATGCATGGTTTCGCTGTTTCCCCTGTCGGCCCGGCCTTGTCAAGTCTGCGCTTCCCGGCGATTTTCCGCCCGAAATACACCAGGAAATCCCGGAGCATCCGCGACATCCCTCACGGTATGCCCGCCCCGGCGTCGGACCACCGCTGACCTGCGGCTATCTGGAGGCATTCAATCCGGATAGCGGCAGGCCCCGGAAGTAACGGGACCGCGTGTGCGGGCCACCGGTGTGGCAACCCGGACGGCTACCGCCATCCGTTCACCAGGACTTTCCTTCGAGCTTGACGTAGGAGAATGCCGCGGGGTTGCCTGCGCCCCGGTAAAAACTTTCCCGGCGGAACGCGGGAGCCGTACGTCGACTGCTCGACGTACCGATGTGTCGACCTGTGCCGCACTTCCGTGCGCCCCGGTGCGTGACCCCGGCCACGGATGCCGCGTTGTCTCTTCATGGAGTCCGGGAACCACCCGGCCCACGCACCGAGTTCGAGGAGTCCCCGTGCCGCGCATGCTCGACGTCAGCCAGGACGTACGCGCCGAGATCGGCGACGACGAAGCCGACCGGCTGCTCGTCGGCGACAACGCCCCGGGCAGTTACGACTGCACTTCCTGCCGCACCCCCGGCGACTCCGACCAGGAACGCACCAGCACGGTGCTGTTCATCGGCGACGAGACCGCCGTTCTCGCCTTCGCCCACGCGACGTGCATCCCCTCGCAGGTCGTCAAGGTCGCCGAGGACCAGCTCCAGGGCGCGGTGCGCAGCATCACCGGAAGCGAGCAGAAGGATACGGAGGGGCGCATGCCCGAACAGGCCGTCCTCGGCATCACCAGCGGACTCGTCCTCATCGAGGACGATCTCCGCCCGGCCCTGGTCGTGGAGCCGACCGGTCCGGTCGCCCGGCCCGGCACCGCCGGCAGCGGGGGCGACGAGTTCCTCCAGCTGCTGCTGGAGCAGGGCTTCCGCACCGCCCCCGACCTGAACCGGCTGCCGGAGGTCCTCGCGGGCTGGTCCGTGCTGCTGGCGGTGGGCCAGCTGCACGCCGTGCTGCAGCCGAGCGCCGGCGGCGGCAACCCGGTCGCCTGGTGGCAGGCCCACCAGCCGCTCCAGGTGACCGAGGGCTGGCGGGCCGCGGCCAACAAGTCGCAGACGGTCCTCGTCTTCGCCGCCCCGGCCGGCACCATCGGCCAGCAGCCGCGCGAGGACCTGCTCCGGGACGCCCTGGAGAAGGCGGCGGTCAACGGGCTGCTGGTCGCCGCATCGATGCCGCTGGCCGGGACCTGATCGTGTCCGGCCGGCTCGGACGCCCCCGCCGAACAGCGATTTCTCCGGCGGAGCCGCATCCGACGGGCGGTGAGGTCGTTGGCACCTACGTGCACTCATACGACTCCTCCCGCCAGCATCAGAGTCAGATCCCTGCCATGCGGCCTTCGCAGGATCCGTCGGGGGGCGTGTCCCCCACCCCGATCTACGACGCGCTGTACTCCGAGTACCGGCGCTCGTTCCGGGCGTTGCCGGGCGACCGGAGCGGCGAGGAGAATCTCGGTTTCCCGGCCTTCGGCGCCGGTCTCTTCGCCTCCAGGACCGCGCTGAGCGGCCACCCCGCCCCCTCCGGGCACAGCGGCAACGGTGGGCACAACGGCCAGGGCGGGAGTGGCGGGCAGAGCCAGCACACCGGGGGCCTCGGCTCCTGGCAGCGGGTGGGGCGGCATGCGGGGCGCCCCCGGCCCGCGGCGCTGCCCCCGGGGTCACGGGACTCCTGAGGCCCGAGGACGGAAGCCGCACGACACGGCGAAGCCCCGGGCCGCTCTCGCGAGAGCGGCCCGGGGCTTCGCCGTGTACGGGTGCTGTTTGTCGCGCCCGCCGGTGCTACTTGTTGCGGCCGCGCTTCTCGCGGACCCGGACGGAGATGTGGATCGGGGTGCCCTCGAAGCCGAACTCCTCGCGCAGACGGCGCTCGACGAAGCGGCGGTAGCCGTGCTCCAGGAAGCCGGAGGCGAAGAGCACGAAGCGCGGGGGCTTGGTGCCCGCCTGGGTGCCGAAGAGGATGCGCGGCTGCTTTCCGCCGCGGATCGGGTGCGGGTGGGAGGCGACGATCTCACCGAGGAAGGCGTTGAGCCGGCCGGTGGGGATCCGGGTCTCCCAGCCCTCGATCGCGGTCTCGATCGCCGGGACCAGCTTCTCCATGTGCCGGCCGGTGAGGGCCGAGACGTTGACGCGCGGGGCCCAGGCGATCTGCGCGAGCTCCGTCTCGATCTCGCGCTCCAGGTAGTAGCGGCGCTCCTCGTCGAGGGTGTCCCACTTGTTGAAGGCGACGACGATGGCGCGCCCGGCGTCCACGGCCATGGTGATGATCCGCTGGTCCTGGACGCTGATGGACTCGCTGGAGTCGATCAGGATGACGGCGACCTCGGCCTTCTCCACGGCGGCGGCCGTACGCAGCGAGGCGTAGTAGTCCGCGCCCTCCTGGAGGTGGACGCGGCGGCGGATGCCGGCCGTGTCGATGAACTTCCAGGTGATGCCGCCGAGCTTGATCAGCTCGTCGACCGGGTCGCGGGTGGTGCCGGCCTGCTCGTTGACGACGACCCGGTCCTCGCCCGCGACCTTGTTCAGCAGGGAGGACTTGCCGACGTTCGGACGGCCGATCAGGGCGATGCGGCGGGGGCCGCCGAGCGCCGTGCCGAACTTCTGCGCCGGGGCGTCGGGCAGGGCCTCCAGAACCGCGTCCAGCATGTCGCCGGTGCCGCGGCCGTGCAGCGAGGAGACCGGATAGGGCTCGCCGAGGCCCAGCGACCACAGGGCGCTGGCGTCCGCCTCGCCGCTCTGTCCGTCGACCTTGTTGGCGCAGAGGACGACGGGCTTGCCGGCCCGGCGCAGCAGCTTGACGACGGCCTCGTCGGTGTCGGTGGCGCCGACGGTCGAGTCGACGACGAAGACGACCGCGTCGGCCGTCTCGATGGCGTACTCGGCCTGGGCGGCGACGGAGGCGTCGAGGCCCAGCACGTCCTGCTCCCAGCCGCCGGTGTCGACGACCTTGAAGCGGCGTCCGGCCCATTCGGCCTCGTAGCTGACGCGGTCGCGGGTGACGCCGGGCTTGTCCTGCACGACGGCCTCGCGGCGGCCGATGATCCGGTTCACCAGGGTCGACTTGCCGACATTGGGGCGGCCGACGACGGCG
This sequence comes from Streptomyces sp. CA-278952, assembly GCF_028747205.1. Lineage (NCBI taxonomy): Bacteria > Bacillati > Actinomycetota > Actinomycetes > Kitasatosporales > Streptomycetaceae > Streptomyces > Streptomyces sp. CA-278952. The sequence continues at coordinate 6,647,175 of NZ_CP112880.1, read as the reverse complement.
AGCACGGGGAGCGGGCCGTGACCGGCCTCGTCGAGGGCGCCCTCGACCTCCTCGGGATCGAAGCCTTCCTGCGCGGCGAGCTCCATGAACTCCGCGAACTCGGCATCGCCAAGTGCTCCGTGCTCGTGGCCCGAGCCGTCGGAGTGAATCTGGTCGTTCATGAAGTCCGTTCCTCTTTGCATCATCATCGATGGACCGCGATCAGCGTGGTCCACTACTCAAGTCTCGCCTATCGCCCGGTGAGGCGCTTGGCACTTTCCAGGTGGGCGGTCAGCTTCGCCTGGATCCGCAGGGTCGCCTCGTCCAGCGCCCTGCGCGTCCGCCGCCCGTCGCCCGCACTCGCGTCGAACGCGTCGCCGAAGACGACGTCGACCCGGCTGCGCAGCGGGGGCAGCCCCCGTATCAACCGTCCGCGCCGCTCGGTGCTTCCCAGAACGGCCACGGGGACGATCGGAGCCCCGCCGCGTACCGCGAAGTACGCGAGTCCGGCCCGCAACGAGGCGAAGTCCCCTTCGCCCCGGGAGCCCTCGGGGAAGATCCCGAGGACGCCGCCGTCCTCCAGCACGCCGAGCGCGTGGGTGATGGCGGTGCGGTCGACGGATCGGCGGTCCACCTCGATCTGCCCGATTCCGTGCAGGAACGGGTCGAGGGGGCCGACGAACGCCTCCTTCTTGATCAGGAAGTGCACCGGCCGGGGTGCGGTGCCCATCAGCATCGGTCCGTCGATGTTGTGGGAGTGGTTCACCGCGAGTATGACGGGTCCGGCGGCTGGCACGCGCCACGCGCCCAGGACCCTGGGCTTCCACAGCCCGTACATCAGGCCGATGCCGATGGACCGCCCGACGGCCGCTCCGCGCGGCGTGGGCGCGCCTGTGGCATCGCTCACGCGGCGACCCGCTTCCCCTCGACGAGGGTGACGACGCACTCGATGACCTGCTGGAGGGTCAGCTCGGTGGTGTCCACCTCGACGGCGTCGTCCGCCTTGGCGAGCGGCGAGGTCTTGCGCCCGGAGTCGGCGGCGTCCCGCTTGATGAGGGCCTCACGGGTGGCGGTCAGGTCGGAGCCCTTGACCTCACCGCTGCGACGGGCGGCGCGGGCCTCCGGGGAGGCGGTGAGGAAGATCTTGAGGTCGGCGTCGGGCAGCACGGTGGTGCCGATGTCCCGGCCCTCGACGACGATGCCGCCGGTCGCGGCCGCGGCGATGGAACGCTGGAGCTCGGTGATGAGTGTGCGCACCTCGGGGACCGCGCTGACGGCGCTGACCTTGGAGGTGACCTCCTGGGTGCGGATCGGGCCGGAGGCGTCCTCGCCGTCGACGGTGATCGTCGGGGCGGCGGGGTCGGTACCGGAGACGATCACCGGCTTGGCGGCGGCGGTCGCGATCTCGGCCGGGTTGCCCACATCGATGCCGTTGCTCAGCATCCACCAGGTGATGGCCCGGTACTGCGCGCCCGTGTCAAGGTAGCTCAGGCCGAGCTTGGCGGCGACGGCCTTGGACGTGCTCGACTTGCCGGTGCCCGAGGGCCCGTCGATGGCGACGATCACGGAGGAGCGTGCGGTTTCCACGGTGGTGGACACCTTCCTGGTACACGGTGCGGGGACGGACGGGCCTGGGAGACGGCCTCGTACCAGGTTACCGAGTACCGGGCGGGCCCTTGTACCCCGTACGGGGGAGGCGGGCCACCCGGGCGGGGGTGGCGCCGCCCCGTCGTACGGGTCCGGGCTCAGTCGCGGATCGACCAGCCGCGTTCCTGGAGGGCCGCGCCGAGCACCGGGGCGGCGCTGGGCTCGACCATGATCTGGACGAGGCCCGCCTGCTGGCCGGTGGCGTGCTCGATGCGGACGTCCTCGATGTTGACGCCGGCCCGGCCGGCGTCGGCGAAGATCGCGGCCAGCTCACCTGGCTTGTCGCCGATGAGGACGGCCACGGTCTCGTAGGCGGCGGGGGCCGCGCCGTGCTTGCCGGGGACCCGGACGCGGCCCGCGTTGCCGCGGCGCAGGACGTCCTCGATGGCTTCGGTGCCGGCGCGCCGCTTCTCCTCGTCGGCGGAGTGCAGGCCGCGCAGCGCGGTCACGGTCTCCGCAAGGTCGGCGGCGACCCCGGCGAGGACGTCGGCGACCGGGCCGGGGTTGGCGGAGAGGATCTCCACCCACATCCGGGGGTCGGACGCGGCGATCCGGGTGACGTCGCGGATGCCCTGGCCGCACAGCCGTACGGCGGTCTCGTCGGCCTCCTCCAGCCGGGCGGCGACCATCGAGGAGATCAGCTGCGGGGTGTGCGAGACGAGGGCCACGGCCCGGTCGTGGGCGTCGGCGTCCATGACGACGGGCACGGCCCGGCACAGGGCGGCCAGCTCCAGCGCCAGGTTGAGCACCTCGGTGTCGGTGTCCCGGGTCGGGGTGAGGACCCAGGGACGGCCCTCGAAGAGGTCGGCGGTCGCGGCGAGCGGCCCCGAGCGCTCCTTGCCCGCCATCGGGTGCGTACCGATGTACGGGGTGAGGTCGAGGCCGAGCGCCTCCAGCTCGCGGCGCGGGCCGCCCTTGACGCTCGCGACGTCCAGGTAGCCGCGGGCCACCCCGTCGCGCATGGCCCCGGCCAGGACGGCGGCGGTGTGCGCGGGCGGCACGGCGACGATCGCCAGGTCGACGCGGCCTCCCGGCGCCTCCTCCGTGCCGGCGCCGAGCGCGGCCGCGGTGCGGGCGGAGTCGGGGTCGTGGTCGACGAGGTGCACATGGACGCCGCGGCCGGCCAGCGCGAGGGCGGCGGAGGTGCCGACGAGCCCGGTTCCGATGACGAGGGCGGTTCTCACTGGGCGATGTCCTTGCGCAGAGCGGCGGTGGCGCCGAGGTAGACGTGGCTGATCTCGGCGCGCGAGAGATAGGTCTCGACATGCACGAGGATACGGACGACCCGGGGCATGGCCCCCTCGATGTCCAGCTCCTGGGCGCAGATCAGGGGTACGTCGACGATCCCCAGCCCGCGCGCGGCGGCCGCGGGGAAGTCGCTGTGCAGGTCGGGGGTGGCGGTGAACCAGATGCTGATCAGGTCGTCGGCGACGAGTTCGTTCCGGTCCAGGACGGCCGTCAGCAGCTCACCGACCCGCCGGCCCATGTGCCCGGCCTCGTCCTCGTCCAGTTGGACGGCGCCCCGGACCGCTCGTACCGCCACGTCGTGCTCCTCGCTCTTCGCCGATCGTCCGCGCCTCCGGCCCGGCGCTCCGTGGCGCGGCCGGCTGCTCACCTCAGCCTAGATCGGCAGCGGTGGACCTGATCACGGCGTTCCGTCCGTGAGACGGGCGGGCCGCAGCCGTCGGAGTCCCATCCGCCACTCGGTCGGGGGCACGGTCCGCGCGGTTGCTTCGCCCGGGGGCGCGCCGCCGCCACGATGGCCCCCGACCCACCGCCATCGAAGGAGAGCCCATGAACGCACGGCGAAGGACGGTGCTGGCCGCTGGTGCGGCGGGCGCCGCGGCCCTGGCCACCGGCTGCGGATCCTCCGACGGGAACGGCGACGGGGACGCGAGCCCGACGCCGACCGCATCGGACGGGGCGTCGCCGACCGCGTCGGACCGGGCGTCGGACGGGGCGTCGCCGGGCGCCTCGGACGGGGCGGAGCTGGCCAGGACCGAGGACATCCCGGTCGGCGGCGGCACCGTCTTCAAGGAGCGCAAAGTGGTGGTGACACAGCCGGAGGAGGGCGAGTTCAGAGCGTTCTCCGCCGTCTGCACCCATGCGAGCTGCCTCGTCTCGACGGTGAGCGACGGCACGATCAACTGCCCCTGCCACGGCAGCAAGTACAGCGTCACGGACGCGGCGGTCGAAGCCGGCCCGGCGACCCGGCCGCTGCCCGCCGAGCGGATCACCGTATCGGGGGGCGCCATCCGGCTGGGCTGAGAGCGGGCGGGAATCTTCGAGGCGCGGCGGCCATCGCGCACGTACGCTCGCGGGCATGATCACCGCCGCCGCCGCCGACGAGACAGACGACGAGACACTCGTGCGCGACCACACGGTCTACGCCTGCGTGATGGGTTCGCGCGCGTTCGGACTGGCCACGGAGGAGAGCGATACGGACCGGCGCGGGGTGTTCCTCGCGCCCACCCCGCTGTTCTGGCGCTTCGAGAAGCCCCCGACGCATGTGGAGGGCCCCGCGCCGGAGCAGTTCTCCTGGGAGCTGGAACGCTTCTGCGAGCTGGCGCTGCGGGCCAACCCGAACGTGCTGGAGTGCCTGCACTCCCCGCTGGTGGAATCCGTGGACGACACCGGCCGCGAGCTGCTGGCACTGCGCGGGGCGTTCCTGTCGCTCCTCGCGCACGGCACGTTCGTCCGGTACGCGCTGGGCCAACGGAGGAAGCTGGAGGCCGACGTACGGGTCCATGGCTCGCCACGCTGGAAGCACGCGATGCATCTGCTGCGGCTGCTGGCGAGCAGCCGGGACCTGCTGCGCACGGGCGAGCTGCGCATCGACGTCGGCGAGGCCCGTCAGGAGCTGCTGGCGGTGAAGCGGGGCGAGGTTCCCTGGCCGGAGGTGGAGCGCCGGATGAACCGCCTCGGCGAGGAGAACGACGAGGCGGCGACCCGCTCCCCGCTGCCGCCGGAACCCGACCGGGCGGCCGTGGAGGACCTCCTCGTCCGGGCCCGGCGGGCCTCGGCGGCGCGCGATCAGGCGCCGACCGGGCCGCCCGAACCGACCGCGCTCACACCGTACGGGGCCCGCCCGAGGCGGCCGTGAGCTCGGCCAGCTTCTGGAACTCGCCCAGGTCGTAGTTGGCCAGCGCGGAGTCGAGGTTGGTCAGCGCCCCCAGGTGCTCGATGAATCCCTGGGGGTCGTACTCGATCTGCAGGGCGACCCGGCTCGATGTCTCGTCGAGCCGGTGGAAGGTGACCACTCCCGCGTGGTGGACTCCCTCGGTCGTCTTCCAGGCGATGCGGTCCTCGGGGACCACCTCGGTCAGCTCCGCGACGAACTGCTTGTCCGCACCGGGCAGCGAGAGCTGCCAGGCGAAGCGCCGCTCGTCGATCGGATCGACGCGCTGGACGTGGCTCAGAAACCTCGGCCACTGGGTGACATCGCTCCACAGGGACCAGGTGACGGCCACGGGCGCCTTGATGTCGACGGTCTCGACGAGTGAGGAGGACACGGATACCACCAGGCCTTCGTACGGGAACAGGTCCGCCCTCTCGTACCCGGTCGTCCTCCGCTCACTCGGGGCACTCCCGCCAGGAGCGGCGATGACGCGCACCCGCCGGCCGGTACGGCTCAGGCGTCCCAGAGCGCGGCGAGGGAGAGCAGGTCGCTGCGGTACTCGATGCGCTCGGACCATTCCTTGGGCCAGGCCGCCGCGCCCAGGTGCGCCCCGGCCAGCGCCCCGGTCAGGCAGGCGATCGAGTCGGAGTCGCCCCGGGTGCAGGCGGCCCGGCGCAGGGCGGTGACGGGCTCCTCGGGGAACAGCAGGAAGCAGTGCAACGCGGTGGCGAGGGCCTCCTCGGCTATCCAGCCGTCCCCGGTCCGCTCGCACGGGTCGGTCTCCGGTGACGGATCGCGCAGCGCGTCCTGGACGCGTCCCAGCGCGGTCAGGCACTCGTCCCAGCCTCGCTGGATGTACCCCTGCGGGGTGGCGTCGCCCGCGTGGCGCCAGAGGTCACCGAGCCAGCGGGTGTGGTAGCGGCCCCGGTTCTCGTAGGCGTAGCTGCGCAGCTGTCCGATCAGGCCGAGAGGTTCGGCGCCCTGGGCGAGCAGGAACACCGCGCGGGCCAGCAGGTCGGAGGCGGCGAGCGCGGTGGGGTGGCCGTGGGTGAGGGCGGCCTGGAGCTGGGCGGCCCCGGCGCGCTGTTCCTCGCTGAGGCCGGGGACCAGGCCGATGGGGGCGACCCGCATGTTGGCGCCGCAGCCCTTGGAGTGCGTCTGGCTGGCCTCCTGCCAGACCCGGGTGTGTTCGAGCAGGCGGCAGGCGGTGAGGCAGGTGTTGCCCGGGGCCCGGTTGTTGTCCGGTGAGTGGTACCAGGCGACGAACTCGGCGCGGACCGGGTCCACCAGCCGTTCGGGGGTGAGCAGTCCGCTGTCCATGGCGGTGCGGATGCCCCGGCCCAGGGCGATCGTCATCTGGGTGTCGTCGGAGACGACGGCGGGTGTCAGGAGGGGAAGCTGCCGCCAGGGGCCGAACTGGGCGAGGATGGCGGGCACGTCGTTGAACTCGGTGGGGAAGCCGAGGGCGTCGCCGAGCGCGAGTCCGGTCAGCACGCCGGTGGCGGCCTGCTTGGTGAGGGGCGGGGTGGCGATGGTCATCTGTCTCGTCCTTCCGGTACGGAGTGCGACGGGGCTGCGGATTACGCGTACGCGCGGAGCTGCGGATCGCGCGCGGGTCTGCGCATGACGACGGGGCCGCGGGTCACAACGGGTCCCCCGGGGCGTCCGGTCGTGGCGGGCGCAGGAGCGGCGGGTGCAGGGCGGTGGCGTCGCCCGCCCGGTAGAGGGCGGCCGGTTTGCCCCGGCCGCCGGTGCGGCGCGGCGGGCCCTCGACGGCCTGGACGAAGCCGGGCGCGTTCAGGACCTTGCGCCGGAAGTTGGGGCGGTCGAGCTCGACGCCCCAGACGGTCTCGTAGACCTGCTGGAGCTCGCCGAGGGTGAATTCGGCGGGGCAGAACGCGGTGGCCAGGCAGCTGTATTCGAGCTTGGCGCCGATCCGGTCGTGGGCGTCGGCGAGGATCCGGTCGTGGTCGAAGGCCAGCGGTCCGGTGGAGTCCGCGTCCCACCACCGGGCGCTCGCCGCGTCGCCGCCGCCGCGCGGTTCGGGCAGGTCCGGCAGGAGTGCGGCGTACGCGACGGAGACGACCCGCATCCTCGGGTCGCGGTCCGGGGCGGTGTAGGTGCGCAGCTGTTCGAGGTGGAGGGCGCCGACGGCGCCCTGGCCGAGGCCGGTCTCCTCGGCGAGTTCGCGGCGGGCGGCGTCCTCGGCGGACTCGCGGGGCAGCAGGAAGCCGCCGGGCAGCGCCCACCGGCCCCGGAAGGGCTCCTGGCCGCGTTCGACGAGCAGCACGTGCAGCCGGGCCTCACGGACGGTGAAGACCGCGAGATCGACGGTGACCGCGAACGGGGCGAAGGCATGCGGGTCGTAGCCCTCGGGTACGGGGGTGCTCATCGCTTCTCCGGAAGGGGTGCGGCGAAGTCCCAGCCGGTGGCGAGGAGTTCGTCGACGGCGGCGACGGCGGCGGCGAGCCGCGCCTCGGGCGGGCCGGTGACCTCGATGAACCGCCTTCCCGTGCGGGTGAGTTCGGCGCGGAAGCGGTCGGTCATCCAGGGGCGCAGCTCCTCGCCGTCGCGCAGTCCGTCGTCCTCGAAGGGCACGCCCTCGTGGTCGGTGAGCAGCCACAGGTGGTGGGCGGCGCGGTCGGCGATCTCCTCGACGAGCGGGTTGCGGCCGCCGACGTACCGCTCGTGCCAGACGGTGGTGGCGAAGGAGTCGGTGTCGCAGAAGAGCACGGGGGACCCGGCGCGGGCGGCCTCCTCCTCCCGGTCGTTCTGGGCCTGCGCGATGAGCGGGAAGTCGTCGGTGGTGAAGCTGACGTCCTCCCAGGCGGCCCCGGGCCACCGTGCGCGCAGGGCGGCGAGCTTGTGCTCGCTGTACTCGCGCCCGTACTCGGCGACGTAGCCGGTGCGCGCCCACACGCCGCCGCGTGCGCGGTAGCGGGCGGCGAGCGCCCGCGCGAGGGTGGTGGTGCCGGTGGACTCCGCGCCGAGGACGACGACCCGGCGGGCGAGGGCGGCCCGCACCGGCGGCCGGAGGAAGTCCCAGCAGTCGGCCGGGGACCGGCGCACGGCGGTGCCGGAGACCGGGAAGAGGGTGCGGTCGGGGTCGACGAGGACGGACGCCGCGCCGAAGCGGCGGCCCAGCTCCTCCCCGTACGCCTCCGAGGTGAAGACGGCGTCCACCCGCTCGGGCACGGCCGCGGTGAAGACCGCCATGTGCGCGTCCCAGACGGCCGGGTCGGCCACGTCCATGTGCGTGTCGTCGACCGCGCCCACCACGGTGACGTCCGGGTGGACCTCGCGCATCCAGGCGACGCGGTCGGCGAGCGCGACGGACTCCACGGAGGCGGCGCAGACCAGCACGGTCAGCCGTTCGCAGCGGTCCCGGGCGGTCTCGACGAGGTGGTGGTGGCCGGCGTGCGGCGGGTAGAACTTGCCGAGGACCAAGCCGTGTTCGTAGCGCTTCATGCCGCGGCCACCTCCGGGGTCCGGGTGTCGCGTGCGGTCAGGTCGCGGTGCCAGTTACGCAGGCCGACGAGGCAGAGCGCGAGGAACCCGGCGTACAGGAGCGAGGTCAGATACAGCCCCTTGTGCGCGTACAGCGGGATGTAGACCACGTCGGCGGCGATCCACAGCCACCAGGACTCCAGCCGCTTCCGGCACTGTCCGTACGTCGCCATCAGCGACAGGGACGTCGTAGCTGCGTCCCAGAACGGGACGGTGGAGTCGGTGGCCCGGGACAGCAGCAGAGTGATCCCGAGGGTCCCCACCACCCCCGCCGCGAGCAGCCAGGTCCATTCGGTGCGGGTCGTTCTGCGCACCGGCAGGACGGCGGTTCCTGGTCCACCCCCGTGGGTCCAGGTCCACCAGCCGTACGCGGCGAGGGTGATGAAGACGATCTGGAGGCCGGCGTCGGCGTACAGACCGGACTGGGCGAACAGCAGGATGAAGAAGAGGTTGTTGGCGATGCCGATCGGCCAGTTGGCGAGGTGCTGGCGGGCCACGAGCCAGACGCACAGCGCCCCGCTTCCGAAGCCCAGCACCTCGGTCCAGCTGACCGGGGTGTCCAGGATCGTCACCAGGGGCTGTTGCAGGGGATCGAGTACGTCCGCGAGACTCACTCCCGCCTCCTTCTTTATAGTCACTCTGACTATAAAGGCTGGACGGGGACGGCAAAAGGCCCGCGGCCGGTTCTGTTCGAACTTTCCGAACAGAACCGGCCGCGGGCCTTCGCGTGGGTACGGATACGGGCTAGAGGCCGACCTCGCGCATCAGCATGCCGACCTCGGTGTTGGTGAGGCGGCGCAGCCAGCCGGACTTCTGGTCGCCCAGCGGGATCGGCCCGAAGGACGTCCGCACGAGGCGCTCGACCGGGAAGCCGGCCTCGGCCAGCATCCGGCGCACGATGTGCTTGCGGCCCTCGTGGAGGGTCACCTCGACCAGGTAGTTCTTGCCGGTGTTCTCGACGACGCGGAAGTGGTCGGCGCGGGCGTAGCCGTCCTCCAGCTGAATGCCGTCCTTGAGCCGCTTGCCGAGGTCGCGCGGCAGGGGGCCCTGGATGGCGGCCAGGTAAATCTTCTTGACGCCGTACTTGGGGTGGGTCAGGCGGTGGGCCAGCTCACCGTGGTTGGTGAGCATGATGATGCCCTCCGTCTCGGTGTCCAGCCGGCCGACGTGGAACAGCCGCGTCTCGCGGTTGGTCACGTAGTCGCCGAGGCACTGGCGGCCGTCCGGGTCCTCCATCGAGGAGACGACGCCCGCGGGCTTGTTCAACGCGAAGAACAGGTAGGACTGGGCGGCGACGGTCAGACCGTCGACCTTGATCTCGTCCTTGTGCACATCGACGCGCTTGCCCTGCTCGACGACGATCTCGCCGTTGACCTCGACGCGGGACTGCTCGATCAGCTCCTCGCACGCGCGGCGCGAGCCCATGCCGGCCCGGGCGAGGACCTTCTGGATCCGCTCGCCCTCCTCCTCGGCTCCCGGGTGGGTCTTGGGGAGGTTGATCACGGGCTTGTTCGCATACCGGTCGCGGTTGCGCTGCTCGATCTTGGCGTCCAGCTCACGCGGGCGCGAGGGGGCTGCGCGGCGGAAACCGCCGGTGCGGCCGCTGCCGCCCTGTGCGGGCTTCGGGCCGCCCTTGGCCCCGCCGCGGGCGGCCGAGCCACGGCCCTTGCGGGGGCCTTCCTGCTCGCGGGCCTCGCGGGCTCCGGGGGCGTCGTTGCCGACGTCGTAGCGGCGCTCCTCCGGGCGGGGACGGCGGGGGCGCTGCTCCTCGTCACGGCCGCCCTGGTAGCTCGGACGTCCGTCCTGGTAGCTCGAACGCCCGTCCTGAGAGCCCGGGCGTCCGCCCTGGGAGCCCGGGCGCCCGCCCTGGCCGGTGGGACGCCCACCCTGGCCGCCGGGACGGCCGCCCTGACTGCCGCCGCGCCCGCCCTGAGCGGAGGGACGACCTCCCTGACCGCCGGGACGGCCGCCCGGGGCTCCGGGCCGCCCGCCCTGGCTGCTGCTGCCGCCGCGTCCGCCGCCCTGGCCGCCGGGACGGCCGCCCTGGCCGCCGCCGCCCTGGCCCTGGCGGGAGGAGCCGCCGCCACTGCGGCCGCCGCTGCCCGCGCCTCCGCCACTCCGGCCGCTGCCGCCGCTGCCGCTTCCGCTGTTCCTGCCACTGCTTCGCATCAAAATTCCGTCTTGTCGTCTGCGTGAGTATCCGGGGTGTCCGGTGCGTCCGGATCGAACGACGGCACACCCTCTAGCGTCTCAGCCTCGATCGCGTCCGCCTCGGGGAGGAAGGGCGCGAGTTCCGGGAGCTCGTCCAGGCCTCGCAGGCCCATTCGCTCCAGAAAGTAGTTCGTCGTCCTGTACAGGATCGCACCTGTTTCGGGTTCCGCGCCCGCCTCCGCCACCAGGCCCCTCTGGAGGAGGGTCCGCATGACGCCGTCGCAGTTCACTCCGCGCACCGCCGAGACCCGCGAGCGGCTCACCGGCTGCCGGTAGGCGACCACCGCCAGGGTCTCCAGCGCGGCCTGGGTGAGCCGGGCGTGCTGGCCGTCCAGGACGAAGCCCTCCACGGCCGCCGCGTACGCGGGGCGCGTGTAGAACCGCCAGCCGCCCGCGACGAGCCGCAGGTCGAAGCCCCGGCGCTGCACGGTGTACTCGTCGGCCAGCTCCCGCAACGCGTCCGCCACGGCCCTGCGGGGCCGCTGGAGCACCTTGGCCAGGTGGTCGACGGTGGCGGGCTCGTCGACGACCATGAGGACCGCCTCCAGGGCGGGCTTCAGATCGAGCGCGGCGACCGCGCCCTCGTCGGTCTCCCGCGTCGGCTGCTCGCTCATTCCCGTACGTCCTCCTCGTCAGCGCGCCCGTTGAGCTCCCGGTCGAACTCGTCCGTCACCCCCGGTTCCGCTTCCGCCCCGCCGCACCAGGTCACCAGCAGGTCGCCCAGCGCCTCGTCCTGGTCGAGGGTGACGGCCTTCTCGCGGTACAGCTCCAGCAGGGCCAGGAACCGGGCCACCACGGTCAGGGTGTCCGGCGCGTCCCCGGCCAGCACCGCGAAGCTCACCGCCGCCCCGGCCCGGCGCAGCCGCTCCACCACGAGGCCCGCCTGCTCCCGGACGCTGACCAGCGGGGCGTGGATGTGGTCCACGTACACCTGGGGCCTGGGCTTCGGCTGCATCGCCTTCACCGCGAGCCGGGCGAAGCCCTCGGGCCCGATGCTGATGACCACCTCGGGCAGCAGCGCCGCGTGCTGGTCCTCCAGGCCGACCGTACGGGGGTGGCGGCGGGCCTCCGACTCCAGGCGGCCCTGGAAGATCTCGGCGATCCGCTTGTACGCGCGGTACTGGAGCAGCCGCGCGAAGAGCAGGTCCCGCGCCTCCAGGAGCGCGAGGTCCGCCTCGTCCTCGACCTCGGCGGCGGGCAGCAGCCGGGCGGCCTTGAGGTCGAGCAGCGTGGCGGCGACGACGAGGAACTCGGTGGTCTGGTCGAGGTCCCAGTCGGGGCCCATGGCGCGGATGTACGCCATGAACTCGTCGGTGACCTTCGACAGGGCGACCTCGGTCACATCCAGCTTGTGCCTGGAGATCAGCTGGAGGAGCAGATCGAAGGGGCCCTCGAAGTTCACCAGCCGGACGGTGAAGCGCTTGTCGTCCGCTTCCGGCCCCGGCGCCCGCTCCGGCACAGCGTCTCGCACGGGTACGGGCCCAGGCTCTTGTACGGGAGCCGCCTCCACCGGGGGCGCCACCGCACCCGGCCCCCGCCCCAGGGCGCGGCGGCGCGGGGTGGCGGGGTCGTCGGGCGTGGGCATGGTGGTCCAGGGGTGGGGCGGCGGCGCGGGCGGGTCCCGCCGGCCGGCGGGACCTGCGGTGCAGGCTACCCGCGCCGTGCCGCTCAGCGGCCGCGCAGCCGCCGTACGAGGATGCTCGCGTCGCCCCGGGACTCCAGGTCGGCCAGGACCACCGCCACCGCCTCGCGGACGATGCGGCCGCGGTCGACGGCGAGGCCGTGTTCGCCGCGCAGGACGAGCCGGGCGTGTTCGAGGTCCATCAGCTCCTCGGCGGAGACGTAGACCGTGATCTTCTCGTCGTGGCGTTCCCGGCCGCTGGGGCGGCGGTTCGCGCCGCGTCCGCCGCCGCGTCTGCGCTGCTGCTGGACCGCCGGGGGCTGCTCGGCCGGGGCGGCGGAGGGCGCGGGGCGCTCGCCGGAGGCGGCCCTGGCGGACGGGGGGCGCTCGCCCTCGCCGCCGCGGCCCCGCGAGTCGCCGCCGTCGGCGTCGGCCGCCGCGTGCTCCTCACGGTCGGCCGGCGGGGCCTGGCCGGAGGGGTCGCTCTCCCCGGCGGGCGCGGGCACCCGCGGCTCGCCGTTCGCCCTGCGCCGCCGCTCCGCCGGCGAGGACGGCTGGAGGCCCATCCCGCCTCCGGTGGTACGGAACAGCTCGTCGGCCCCCGGCAGACTCACTCGGCGTGACACCGGGCGAGCACCTCCCTGGCGAGCTGACGATAGGCGGCTGCGCCGACCGAGTTGGAGGCGTAGGTGGTGATGGGCTCGCCGGCGACCGTGGTCTCCGGGAAGCGGACCGTGCGGCCGATGACCGTGTGGTAGACGTGCTCGTCGAAGGCCTCGACGACGCGCGCCAGGACCTCGCGGCTGTGCACCGTACGGGAGTCGTACATGGTGGCGAGGATGCCGTCGAGCTCCAGCTCCGGGTTGAGCCGTTCCTGGACCTTCTCGATGGTCTCGGTGAGCAGCGCCACCCCGCGCAGGGCGAAGAACTCGCACTCGAGCGGCACTATGACCTTGTGAGCGGCCGTCAGGGCGTTCACGGTGAGCAGGCCGAGCGAGGGCTGGCAGTCGATCACGATGTAGTCGTAGTCGGCCATCAGCGGCTTGAGGGCGCGCTGGAGCGTGGACTCGCGGGCCACCTCGCTGACGAGCTGCACCTCGGCCGCGGAGAGGTCGATGTTGCTGGGCAGCAGGTCCATGTTGGGGACCGCGGTCTTGAGCAGGACGTCGTCGGCCGTCATCCCCCGCTCCATCAGCAGGTTGTAGACGGTGAGGTCCAGCTCCATCGGGTTGACCCCGAGGCCGACGGAGAGCGCGCCCTGTGGGTCGAAGTCGACGAGCAGGACCCGGCGTCCGTACTCCGCGAGCGCGGCGCCCAGGTTGATGGTCGACGTGGTCTTGCCGACGCCGCCCTTCTGGTTGCACATCGCGATGATCTTCGCGGGGCCGTGGTCGGTCAGGGGGCCCGGGATCGGGAAGTACGGCAGGGGCCGCCCGGTCGGGCCGATGCGCTCGCGGCGCTGACGCGCGGCGTCGGGCGCGAGGGTGGCCGCGTACTCCGGATCGGGCTCGTACTCGGCGTCGGGGTCGTAGAAGTGCCCCTCGGGCACCTCGGCGAAGTCGGCGAAGCGGTCGGTGTCCCGGCTGCTCTCGTTGCCGGCCGTGGCGTTCACGTGTAGGCCGTCCATCATCTGGGGGGCTGTCGTCATGTGCTGTTGGGTGGCGAAGGTGCGGACAGCGACGGAGCCGACAGCTTCGAGCCCGATCGGGCTCAGACCCCGTGCAGGCATCCCTGGTTGACCACCCCCGGGAGTAATTGTCGACTCATTCACAAGTCGTCTTACCTCCTTGGACGTGACCAGGAAACTTATCGATAGGTCAGCGTGGCACCATGCCGACGATTGGCGACTCTATGGCGTGTCACCGGTCCGCAGCAACACAATCCGCCGGACCCGGCCCGATGTGTCGGCAATCGAACGCCTCGCTGTCAAGGGTGCACAGCGACCAAGCCGCACATTTCACCGCAGCACGAAACGGGTAAAGGGCTACGTTCGGCACGAGTTGCGCAAGGGCCCCACAGGGCCCGATACACGTCCGGCCGGACCTTGCTCGGCAAGGTCCGGCCGGACGCGCGATGTTGACGGAGGGAGTTGACCCGTCAGCCGAGGAGCGTGCTCAGCTCGACGTGCGGGAGTCCGTGCGCTTCGGCCACCTCACGGTAAACCACCTGGCCCTCATGGGTGTTGAGGCCCTTGGCGAGCGCGGCGTCGCGGCGCAGGGCGTCGGCCCAGCCGCGGTTCGCGAGCTCCACGATGTAGGGCAGCGTCGCGTTGGTGAGCGCGTAGGTGGAGGTGTGGGGCACCGCGCCGGGCATGTTGGCGACGCAGTAGAAGACCGAGTCGTGGACCTGGAAGGTCGGCTCGGCGTGGGTCGTCGGACGCGAGTCCTCGAAGCAGCCACCCTGGTCGATTGCAATGTCGACAAGTACACTTCCGGGCTTCATCTTGGCGACGAGCTCGTTGGTGACCAGCTTCGGGGCCTTGGCTCCGGGGATCAGCACGGCGCCGATGACGAGGTCGGCCTCGACGACGGCCTTCTCCAGTTCGAAGGCGTTGGAGACGACGGTCTGCACCTTGGTGCCGAAGATCTTGTCGGCCTCGCGCAGCTTGTTGATGTCGCGGTCGAGCAGCGTGACGTGGAAGCCGAGGCCCACGGCGATCTGCGTGGCGTTCCAGCCGGAGACACCGCCGCCGATGACGACGGCCCTGCCCGCCGCGGTGCCGGGGACGCCGCCGGGCAGCACGCCGCGGCCGCCGACGGAGCGCATCAGGTGGTACGCGCCGACCTGCGGGGCGAGGCGGCCCGCGACCTCGGACATCGGGGCGAGCAGCGGGAGGGCGCGGTTCGCCGTCTCGACCGTCTCGTAGGCGATGGCGGTGGTGCCGGAGGCCAGCAGCGCGTCGGTGCACTCGCGGGAGGCGGCGAGGTGCAGGTACGTGAAGAGGGTCTGGTCCTTGCGGAGGCGGTGGTACTCCTCGGCGACCGGCTCCTTGACCTTCAGCAGCAGGTCGGCGGCGGCCCAGACCTCATCGGCGGTGGCGAGGATCTGCGCGCCGGCGGCGACGTACTCCTCGTCCGGGATGGACGAGCCGACACCGGCGTCGTGCTCGATGACGACCTGGTGGCCGTGGCGGACGAGCTCATGCACTCCGGCGGGGGTGATCGCCACCCGGAACTCGTTGTTCTTGACTTCGCGGGGGATGCCGACCTTCACGTCGATCACGGTCCTTGGCTCGGAGGGTCATCCGGGCAGAACGGTGCACACCCGGACATATACAGCATAAATGGAGACGCCACGGAGGAACGCGGCAGAGCCAGTCTAATGAAGGACTTCGCGCTGTCTAGCCTTACAAAGCATTAACTTTCCAACGAAGCACTACGGATTTCGTAGGCAGGAGCCTCCTCGCCCAGCAATCTATCGGCCGCGCTCCGGTGCAACCCGGCCGCCGCGGGGTCCCCGAGCCGGTCCAGCGTGTCGGCAAGCCGCAGCTGGAGCGCCGCCTGAAGCCGCACGTCACCGGCGCGCCTGGCCAGGTCGACGGCCTCCTTGCAGGTCTGGAGCGAGTCGTGCGGCCGGCCCGCGTACTCCTGGACCCGGGCGGCCTCGCTGAGCGCCCGCGCCTGGGCCGCCGGATCGCCGAGCCTGCGGTGGCCCGCGGCGGCGGCCCGCCAGTTCCGCAGCGCCTCGCCGTAGCGACCGGCGTACGTGTGGACCGCGCCGAGCCGCCCGTACAGCCGGGCCTCGTCGGCGCGCTCCCCCTGGGTCAGCCGCTGGGCGAGCGCCCGGCCGTACCAGTCGGCGGCCCGGTGGTAGTCCCCCAGCTCCTCGTACGCGCCGCCCACGGATTCCATCGCGCGGCCGGTGGCGTACAGGTCCTTCGCCGCCTTTCCGGCGTCCAGCGCGGCCCGGTAGCGGGTCAGCGCGTGCCGGGTGCGGCCGGTGCGGGCGTCCAGGTCCGCGAGGTTCAGCAGGGCGGCCGCCTGCTCGCGGGGCAGCTCGCGGCGGAGCGCCACGTCCAGGACGAGGCCGTGCAGCCCGTACAGCTCGGGGGCGGCCTGCTCCGTCCCCCGGTGCGCGGCCAGCGCCCGCACCAGGGCCGCCACCAGTCGCCGCGCCAGGGTGTCGAGCTCGCCGTCCGCCACGGCGAGCCGGGCCGATGCGAGCAGGGCGGGCTGGCGGACCCGCAGCCACGCGCCCGCCTCGTCCGCGTTCGGGAAACGCAGCGAGCGGGGCAGGCCGGCGAGCTTGCGGCGGGCCGTGGAGCTCTCCGGCTCGGTGACCGCCCGGCAGGACTGGAGCCGGCGCACGGTCCGCTCCAGCATCCGGGCGCGGGCGAGCTGGATCTCGGCCGGCCGGTCCCGGTCCTCCAGGAGGGCCAGCAGCATCGGGGCGAGGCAGCCGGGCACCGCGTACTGGGGGTGGGCCGCACTGTCCGTCCGCAGCAGCCCGAGCTTCACGAAGTCGTCGAGGGTGGAGCGGGCGGCGGAGACCGAGCAGCCTGCCAGCGCGGAGGCCGTGTGGGCGTCGGCGAGCCCGGCGGGGGCGAGGGCCAGCAGACGCAGTATCCGGGCGGCGGCCTGGGGCAGGGAGTCGTGGAC
Organism: Streptomyces sp. CA-278952; assembly: GCF_028747205.1. Lineage (NCBI taxonomy): Bacteria > Bacillati > Actinomycetota > Actinomycetes > Kitasatosporales > Streptomycetaceae > Streptomyces > Streptomyces sp. CA-278952. The sequence goes on along the minus strand of NZ_CP112880.1, from coordinate 6,630,494 downwards.
GAGCCGGAGCGCGCGGGCCAGCGGGCGGGCGCCGGTGGGCAGTTGCTCGCCGGGGTCGGGGAGATCGTGCAACTGCTTGGCGACGTCGGCGACCGAGGCCATGGGGTGCGCGGCGAGCAGGCCGCCCATCAGGGCGAGCGCCGCGGGCTGCCCCCCGCACTCCTCGGCCAGGCTCTCCGCGGTGCGGGGGTCGACGGTGATGCGGACCTGTCCGATGACGCGGGCGAGCAGCCGCACCGCCGCCCCCGCCTCCAGTCCGCCGAGGGTGCAGGGCCGTACGTCGGGGATGCCGGTCAGCGGTCCGGTCGCGGTGGCGAGGACCAGGCAGTCCGGGTTCTCCGGGAGGAGCGGGTCGACCTGTTCGGCGTCGGCCGCGTCGTCGAGCACCAGGACGAGCCGGCGTACGGCGAGGGCCTCGCGGACCATCTCGGAGAGTTCGTCCTGATCGGCGCCGGGCGGGACCGCCACCCCGAGGAGGCCGAGGATCTCGCCCGCGGTGCGTTCGGTGGGGACGCGTCCGCCGCCGGGGTCGGTGAGGCCGACCCGGAGCACCCCGTCGGGGTAGTCGCCGGAGCCCGTGCCGGGAACGGCCCAGGGCAGTACGCCCGGGGCGGTGGCGGCGGCCCCGGCGGCGTCTGTTCCGGTGAGCGCTCCGGCCAGCTCCTCGGCGAGTGCGCTGCGACCGGAGCCGGGCCGGCCCGCGATGAGCAGGACTCGGGCGCGGGGGGTCTTACGGCCGGCCAGGGTGTCGAGGCCGGCCCGCTCGATGTCCGCCCGCAGGGCCTTCAACTCACGTTCGCGGCCGAAGAATCGGGGCGGGGCGGTGCCGGACGGCTCCTCGGCCCCCGGGGCCTTTGCCGGGCCGCTGGTGTCCACCGCCTGATCGGTCACGAGCCACGCTCCACTTCGCTGCACGCGGTGCCCGCCGGAACTCCGGTCGGGTGCTTTTCGAGCGTAGTTCAGCGGTGACGACGATCACTGCGGAGTGGGGCGGAGCGCGGGGAACATCCCCCGATCGGATCAGCATTTCTTCATTTTTAATGACCGACCGGGGGGTGGGGCAGGGGTCCAGACTGCCCGTCAGGCCTCGAAGGGCCGGGCCGGCCAGGGCGCCTCGGCGGGGCGCAGGGAGTCGACGCCGTCGCCCGCGCGTACGGCGGAGAGCGCGAGCACCCCGACGACCAGGCAGTTGTTGTGCACGTCCCCCGCGATCACCGAGCGGACCAGCTCGGGCAGCGGCACCCGGGCGTGCTCCATGTCGGCCTCCTCCTCGGAGACCGCGTACCGCTCGCCCTCCGCCTCGGAGAGATCGCGGGCGAGGAAGACGCGCACGGCCTCGTCACAGCCGCCGGGCGTGGTGTAGACGTCGGCCAGCACCCGCCAGTCCTCGGCCTTGACGTGCGCCTCCTCGTACAGCTCGCGCTGAGCGGCGTGCAGGGGGTTCTCGCCGGGGACGTCGAGCAGTCCGGCCGGGATCTCCCAGAGCCGGTGGCGCACCGGGTGGCGGTACTGGCGCAGCACGATGACCCGGTCGTCGTCGTCGAGCGCGAGGACGGCCACGGAGCCGGGGTGGACCTGGTAGTCACGGCCGTGGACGGATCCGTCGGGCATCACCACCTGGTCGGTGCGGACGCTGGTCTTGGCGCCGGTGAAGGGGGTCGCGGTCGCGGTGACCTGCCACTCCTCGGGCTTGTCCTGGATACCCATGTACGTCCACGTCCTCCCACGAACCAACGGAAACCGGGGTACCGATCCGCGCAGGATCCGTACCCCGGTCAACCGTAATGCCTCGGCGTTACGCGTCCGCGCCCTTCGCGGCGGCGACCTGGCGCGCGACGGCGGCCTTCACCAGACCCGCGAAGAGCGGGTGCGGGCGGGTCGGGCGGGAGCGCAGCTCCGGGTGCGCCTGAGTGGCGACCAGGTAGGGGTGCGTCTCGCGCGGGTACTCGACGTACTCGACGAGCTTGTTGTCCGGGGAGGTGCCGGAGAAGACCAGTCCGGCCTTCTTCTCCAGCTCGCCCCGGTAGGCGTTGTTGACCTCGTAGCGGTGGCGGTGGCGCTCCTCCACGTACGGCTGGCCGTCGTAGGCCTCGCGGACGAGGGAGCCCTCGGCGAGCTTGGCCGGGTAGAGGCCGAGCCGCATGGTGCCGCCCAGGTCGCCCGCGCCCTCGACGTAGGCGAGCTGCTCCTCCATCGTCGAGATGACGGGGTGGGAGGTGGCGGCGTCGAACTCGGTGGAGTTGGCGTCGGGGATCTCGGCGAGCGAGCGGGCCGCCTCGATCACGATGCACTGGAGGCCGAGGCAGAGGCCGAGCAGCGGGACCTTGTTCTCGCGGGCGTAGCGGATGGCGCCGACCTTGCCGTCGACACCGCGCTCGCCGAAGCCGCCCGGGATGCAGATCGCGTCGACGTCCCCGAGGTGCTCGGCGGCGCCCGCCGCGGTCCGGCAGTCGTCGGAGGTGACCCACTTGACCTTGACCCGGGCCTTGTTGGCGAAGCCGCCGGCGCGGATCGCCTCGGTGACCGAGAGATAGGCGTCGGGCAGGTCGATGTACTTGCCGACCAGCGCGACGGTGACCTCGTGGTCGGGGTTGTGGACCCGGTCCAGCAGGTCGTCCCAGGTGGTCCAGTCGACGTCCCGGAACGGCAGGTCGAGCTTGCGCACGACGTAGGCGTCCAGGCCCTCGGTGTGCAGCACCTTGGGGATGTCGTAGATCGACCGGGCGTCCGGGCAGGCCACCACGGCGGTCTCGTCGACGTCGCACATCAGCGAGATCTTGCGCTTGATGGCGGTGGGGACCTCACGGTCGGCGCGCAGCACGATGGCGTCCGGCTGGATGCCGATGTTGCGCAGGGCGGCCACCGAGTGCTGGGTGGGCTTGGTCTTCAGCTCGCCGGAGGGGCCGATGTAGGGCAGCAGCGAGATGTGGACGACGAAGACGTTGTCCCGGCCGACCTCGTGGCGGACCTGGCGGACGGTCTCGAGGAACGGCAGCGACTCGATGTCGCCGACCGTGCCGCCGACCTCGGTGATGACGACGTCCACGTCCTCGGCGGCCATGCGGCGGATGCGGTGCTTGATCTCGTTGGTGATGTGCGGGATGACCTGGACGGTGTCGCCCAGATACTCGCCGCGCCGCTCCTTGGCGATGACCTGCGAGTAGACCTGGCCGGTCGTCACGTTGGCGGAGCCGTCGAGGTCGACGTCGAGGAAGCGCTCGTAGTGGCCGATGTCCAGGTCGGTCTCGGCGCCGTCGTTGGTGACGAACACCTCACCGTGCTGGAAGGGGTTCATCGTGCCCGGGTCGACGTTGAGGTAGGGGTCGAGCTTCTGCATGGTGACCCGCAGGCCCCGCGCCTTGAGCAGGGCACCCAGGCTGGAGGCAGTCAGACCCTTGCCGAGGGAGGAGGCGACACCCCCGGTGACGAAGATGTGCTTGGTCGTCGTGGATGTGGGCTGCATAGCCAAAGGGGGCTCCCGTGGTCGCGATTCTGAGGTGCGTACCGGCCGCCCAACCGGGGATTCCGGGGGCGCCGTCGCTGCGGTTCGGGGGCCTCGTGCGCTGTCGCGAACGACCACCGGTCCACGGGCTACCAGGGTAACAGCGACGGCGGGAGGCTGCTTCCGGCCACACCCTGCACAGGGGCGTCACACCTTCACCCCAGCCACTCCACGTCCCACTCGGTCAGCTGGGAGATCTTGCGGAGACCGTCGCGCGGATCTTCGCGGCGCGTCGTATCCTGCTCAAACACTCGCTGCCGAGACGGCCGGGCGGCGGCGCCACCCAGGCCGCCCACCGGTACAGGACTCGTCGGATCTTCCCGGGTGAAAGACCCTACGACCCCCTTGACCAGCAGTAAGCGCCCTTCGACAGGGCGACATGGCCGTTCGACTGGAGACGCACGTGGCCGGGCGCATCGAGGATTACGCACTCATCGGAGACATGCAGACCGCAGCCCTGGTCTGCCGGGACGGCACAGCGGACTGGCTGTGCCTGCCCCGCTTCGACTCGCATGCCGTGTTCGCGGGGCTTCTGGGCACCGAGGAACACGGCTTCTGGCGCATGAGCCCCGCGAGAGCGGAAGGAACGGAGCCGGCCTTCGCCGACCGGCGGCGCTATCGCGGTGACTCCCTCGTCCTGGAATCGGAGTGGGACACGCCGCGCGGCACCGTACGGGTGACCGATTTCATGCCCCCGCGTGATGGCGCGCCGCAGCTCATCCGGATCGTGGAGGGCGTCAGCGGCCGGGTGCCGATGCGCTCGGAACTGCGGATGCGTTTCAGCTACGGCCGGGTGACGCCCTGGGTGCACAAGGTCGACAACCGCACGGTCGCCGTCGCCGGTCCGGACTCCGTCTGGCTGGACACCGAGACGGAGACGTACGGCAAGAACCTGACCACCTACTCCGACTTCACCGTCGGCCCCGGCGACCGGGTGGCGTTCACGATCAGCTGGCAGCCCTCGCACCACGGGCCGCCCGCCCTCCCCGAACCCGAGGGGTCTCTGGAGGCGACCGAGCTGTTCTGGCGCGAATGGGTCGATCAGTGTACGTACCACGGGCCCTATCGGGAGGCGGTCGTCCGCTCCCTGATCACGCTGAAGGCCCTCACGTACGCACCGACCGGCGGTATCGTCGCGGCCCCGACCACCTCGCTGCCCGAGGAGATCGGGGGCGTACGGAACTGGGACTACCGCTACACCTGGCTGCGGGACGCCGCGATCACCCTCTCCTCGCTGCTGCGCACCGGATACCGGGAGGAGGCCCGCGCCTGGCGCGAGTGGCTGCTGCGGGCGGTGGCGGGCGACCCGGAGAACCTCCAGATCATGTACGGCATCGCCGGCGAGCGCGAGCTCGGCGAGGCTGAGCTGGACTGGCTGCCCGGTTACGAGAACTCCGGCCCGGTCCGGGTCGGCAACGGCGCGGCCAACCAGCTCCAGCTCGATGTGTACGGCGAGGTCACCGAGGCACTGCACCTGGCGCACATGACCGGGCTGACCCGCAACGACTACGCCATGGGCCTCCAGCTCAAGCTGATCGAGTATCTGGAGAAGCACTGGGAGGAGCCCGACGAGGGCATCTGGGAGGTGCGCGGGCCGCGCCGGCACTTCGTGCACTCGAAGGTGATGGCGTGGGTCGCGGTCGACCGGACGATCAAGCTGGTCGAGTCCGGGGACGTCGAAGGTCCGCTGGAGCGGTGGTACCAGCTCCGCGACGACATTCACCGGGACGTCTGCGACCGCGGCTACGACAAGGAGCGCAACACCTTCACCCAGTCCTACGGGTCGAAGGAGCTGGACGCCTCCCTGCTGCTCATCCCGCAGATGGGCTTCCTGCCGCCGGACGACAAGCGGGTCATCGGCACGATCGAGGCGATCCAGCGGGAGCTGTCCACGGAGGACGGCTTCATCCTGCGCTACCCGACGGAGGGCGAGCACGCGGGCGTCGACGGTCTGGCGGGCGACGAGGGCGCGTTCCTGGCCTGCTCGTTCTGGATGGCCGACGACCTCGCGATGATCGGCCGGGTCGACGAGGCACGCCAGCTGTTCGAGAAGCTGCTGGCGCTCCGCAACGACCTGGGCCTGCTGGCCGAGGAGTGGGACTCCAACCTCCAGCGCCAGGTGGGGAACTTCCCGCAGGCGTTCAGCCACGTCCCGCTGATCGACACGGCTCTGCGGCTGACGGCGAGCGGCGCGTACGTCGGCTGAGGCCCGGATCGTCCTGACGGTGGCTGCCCCTTCTCTTCCGGGGGCAGCCACCGCGCGTCTCAGGGTGCGGCGAGCGGTTCCGCCTCGTACGCCCGGTGGAGCTCCGCCAGGAACCGGGGCGCGGCGGGCAGCTCGACCGCGCCGATCCGGTGGACGGCCACGCCCGGCGTCCAGGAGTTCATGACGACCGCTCCGGCGAAGGCCGGCAGGTCGTCGGGGGTGATCGCGGCGGTCCGCTGCCGGACCCCGAGCCGGTCCAGCTGCCGGCGGACGATGCTCATGGTGGTCCCGGTCAGGACCTCGGCCCGGGGCCACACCACCGCCTCGCCGTCCCAGAAGGCCAGGTTCCAGATCGTCGCCTCGCTGAAGCGGCCCTCCCGGTCCAGGAACGCGGCGTCGTCGAAGCCCTCGGCGACGGCCTGCCGGAGGAGGTGGGTCTTGGCTGTCTCGCCGACGTGCTTGACGTGCGGCAGGTACCGCTCGTGCTCGACGGCGGCGAGCGCCAGCGGACCGCGGGGGCCGGTGGACGGCGGCCCGGTCCGTACCAGCAGTGCCAGCTCCGCGTCGGCCGCGGTGAACTCTCCGGCCGTGGAGGAGACCGTGGCCGTCAGCGAGAGGTCGGCAGGCCCGTCCCGGAGTGCGGTACGCAGGTGGGACCGGACCAGCTCCTCGGGCAGGGCCCGGCCGAACAGCTCGACCGACGCGGTCCGCAGCCGCTCCAGGTGGAGGTCGAGGCCCCGGGCCCGGCCGCCGCGGATCTGTACCGCGGTGAAGTGGGCGTGGCCCGCGAAGGCGAGCGGCGCGAGGTCGCCGGTGGTGGCCGTCCGGCCGTTCACCTGCACGATGTACGGGGAATCCTGGTTCATGGTCGGGACGTTAGGGCCTGACACCGGTGACAAGGTCAAGAGGGAACGGGGCACGGGCACACGCTGATCGGGGAGTTGTCCCGGCGGACGGGCGTCAGCGCGCGGTCGCTGCGGTACTACGAGGCGCAGGGGCTGTTGTCGGCCGGGCGGGGCGCGAACGGCTATCGCGCCTACGGCGAGGAGGCCGTGGTGACCGTCACGCAGATCCGCGCGCTGCTGCGGGCGGGCCTGTCCACCGAGGTGATCGCCCAGGTGCTGCCGTGTGCCCGGGGCTAAGGGCTGTCCCGCAATTCCCGGTGGATCAGCGCGCGGCGTCAGATGCGGTGCATCGCAAGGCGGAGGGACGTCCGCATACTGGATGTATGTGGATGTTCCGACAACGCGGCGAGGTGCCGTAGCTGTCGTCGTGCGCCCGCCGGGAATTGCGGGACAGCCCTTAGGGGCCCGCGTTCGACTGGTGCGCGGAGTTGCGGGAGATCCTCGGCGGGGAGCTGGCGGTGATGGACGAGCGGATCGAGTCGCTGCGGCTGAGCCGGGGCGCGCTCGCGGGGTTGCTGACGAAGCCCTGACCGGCGGGCCCGGTGCGGTAGCGCGTCCGCGCTCCTCCCCTGCGGTGCGCGCCCCGCACCCCGGGCGGTAGCGTCCTGAACAGGACGACCGCCCGATCGACGGGCGGGGCACGAGGGAAGCGGGCCGGTACGTGGAGAGCCACAGCGGAATCACCGTGCAGCGGGCGCTGGAGCTGCCGGGGCTGCGCGCCGGGCTCCCGGAGGTGGTGGCCGGCGCCGACCGGCTGAACCGTACGGTGCGCTGGGTGCACGCGGGAGAGGTTCCGAACATCGCCTCCCTCCTCAAGGGCGGCGAGCTGCTCCTGACCACCGGTCTGGGCCTGGGCGCCCGCCCCGCAGAACAGCGCGCCTTCGTCCGCCGCCTCGCCGACCGATCCATCGCGGCCCTGGTGGTGGAGCTCGGCCCACGCTTCGGCCGGCTCCCCGCCTCCATCGTGGACGCCGCCCGCGCGGCCGGGCTCCCGCTGGTCCAGCTGCACCGCGAGGTGCCGTTCGTCGCGGTGACCGAGGAGGTGCACACCGAGATCGTCAACGGGCACTACGCGCTGCTCCAGCAGGCGGAGGAGGTGCACCGGCGCGCCACCCGGGCACTGCTCGACGGCGGCGGGGTGCCGCAGGTCCTCGGGATCCTCGCCGACTTCACCGCCAACCCGGTCTTCCTGGAGACGCCCGACGGCCGGCTCCTGTACGCGGCGTCCACCGGGACCGGCCCGGTGGGCGCGGACCCGCTCCAGGTCTGGGAGGGCATGCGCGGCGACCGGGCGGCCCGGGAGAGCCCGCCGGCCGGGGCGGTGCTGGTGGACGTTCCCGGCGGCGGGCCCGAGACCGGTGCGGTACGGGCCCGGCTGGTGCTGCTCGCGGTGGCCGGTCCGCTGGCGACCGTGCACCGGATGGCGGTGGAGCGCGCGGCGGGCCTCCTCGCCGTCGTGCTGATGCAGGCCCGGCAGGAGGAGGAGCTGGCGGCCCGGGGCCGGGGCGACTTCCTGACCGATCTCGCGGAGGGCCGGATCGCCCCGGAGGACGCCCCCGCCCAGGCCCGGGTGCTCGGCTTCCGGCCCGGCGACACCCCGCTGCTCCCGGTGGTGATGCGGCTGGCCCCGGAGCTGTCCCCGTCGGGCAACTGGGCGGTGCTGGCCCGTGCGGTCCTGGAGGAGCTGGCCTCGGTCGGGGTGCCGGTGCTGCTCGGCGTACGGCCCGTGGAGGGGCGGGTTCCGCTGCTGGTCGGGCTGCGTTCGGAGGGCGAGCGCACCGCGGTCGCGGACCGGGTGGCGGCGGCGCTGCGGGCAGGGGTGGAGCGGGCGGGCCTCGACCGCGCCGGATCGCGGCCGCCGGTGGTCGTGGCCGGCGTCGCGGGCGGCTGGGCCGCGGTGGGCGCGGGGCTGCGGCACGCGTCGGAGACGGCGACGGCCGCGCAGGGCCTGGACGACCGGCCCTGGTACGACGCCCGGCGCCTCGACATCGACCTGCTGCTGTGGCGGCTGCGGGACCATCCGGACCTGGCGGCGTTCGTCAACCGGGCGATCGGTCCGCTGCGCGAGCACGACCGCACCTCGCGCCCGCCGCTGCTCCCGACGCTCCAGGCGTATCTGGCGCACGCGGGCCGCAAGGCGGAGACCGCCCGCGAGCTGCACCTCAACCGCCAGACGCTCTACAACCGCCTGGCCCGGATCGGCGAACTGCTGGGCACGGACCTGGACGACCCGCAGACGGTCCTGGCGCTGAGCCTGGCACTGCGGGCCCGCCGCCACACCTCCTGAGAGCGGGCGGACCGGGCCCCGGAGCCGGCCGCTTCAGCGCACCCGCCCTGTCGCCAGCGGCTGCGCCAACTCGTCGTAGACGCTGAGCACATGGGCGATCGTGTCGTCCTCGGTGGGCCAGCCCGCCGCCTGCACCCGCCCGGCCTCGGCGAGCCGGGCGCGCTCCGCCGGGTCGCCGAGCAGCCTCACGACCGTACGGGCGAGCGCCTCGGCGTCGCCATAGGGCACCAATGCGGCTGCCGGACCGACCAGTTCGGGCACCCCGCCGACCGCCGTGGCGACGAGCGGCACCCCGGCCCGCAGCGCCTCCTGCGCCAGCAGGGCGCGGCCCTCCCACCGGCTCGGCAGCAGGGCCAGATCGGCGGCGGCCAGCAACTCCCCGGCTCCGTCCCGGCTTCCGATGAGGGTGACGGGCAATTCCTCGGCCCTGATCCGCCGTTGCAGAGCACCCCGGTCGCGCACCTCCCCCGCGATGACGAGCAGCGGGACGGGGTCCAGGCACCGCCAGACGCGGGCCGCGTCCAGCAGGACGTCGAAGCCGTGATGCGGTACGAGACTGCCGACTGCCATCAGCAACGGCCGGTCCACCGCCCCCAGTTCGGACCGGGCCTTGTCCTCGTCTCCGACGGCGGCGGGGCGCGGGTGCGCAACCGCGACGGGGGCGAACCGGGCATCGCGGGCGCCCCGCTCGCGGGCCCGGTCCACCAGGTCGGACGAGGGGGCGAGGACCACGGCCGCCGCCCGTGCGGCGCGCCGTTCCAGCAGGTGCAGGATCTGGCGGCGGGCGCCTTCCGCGTACCGCCGCGTGTGCCAGGTCATCACCAGGGGCACGGCACGGCCGCGCAGCGCGAGGGCGGTGCGGGCGGCCGCGTGGAGCCCATGGGCGTGGACGACGTCCGCACCCGCGCAGGCGGCCCGCAGCGCGGCGACGGCGGCCGGGTCGCTGCGCCGGGGCACCGGAAGGAAGCGGGCGCCTGTCGCCGTGAAGTCGTAGGCGCGGTCCACCGCGGACGGGGCGCAGACGGTCACCCGCACCCCACGCGCCACCAGCCCGGCGGCCAGCGAACCGACGTGCGCGCTGCTGCCCGCACTGCCGCCGCCCAGGACTTGGACCGTACGCAGTTGTGACACGTTGATTGGCTCCCCGGGGCTCCGGAGTCGGCGGAAAGTACAGCGCCAAGGATGCCAGCCCGTACGCACGTTCCGGGACCGGCGTAACGTTGCTGCCGCACTCATGGCGACAACCGACCGCACCGCACCACCCTCACGGGTGAATCCCGAGGCGCGAAGTTGTCGACGCCCGCCCACCGGAAGCACGTAGGGGCGGCCCGTACGGCCGTACGGGGTACGGGCGGGAGGAATCCCCCGCCCGTACCCCGTACGGCCGCCGCCACGAGCGGCTACTCGGCGCGGGCCGTGGCCAGCAGCTCCTCGGCGTGGGCGCGGGCCGTCTCGGAGTCCTCCTGGCCCGCCAGCATCCGGGACAGCTCCCGGACCCGGTCCTCGCCCTCCAGGACCGTGACGCCGCTGCGGGTCACCGAGCCGTCCACGGTCTTCTCGACCAGCAGCTGCCGGTCGGCGAAGGCCGCCACCTGCGGCAGATGGGTCACGACCACCACCTGGGCGGACCGGGCGAGCTTGGCGAGCCGCCGGCCGACCTCGACGGCCGCCTTGCCGCCGACGCCCGCGTCGACCTCGTCGAAGAGATACGTCGGTACGGGGTCGGAGCCCGCGAAGACGACCTCGACCGCGAGCATCACCCGGGACAGCTCACCGCCCGAAGCGCCCTTGGCGATCGGCCGGGGCTGGGCGCCCGGGTGCGGGGCGAGCAGCAGCTCGACCTCGTCCGCTCCGGAGGGGCCGTAGGCGACGCTGCGCCCGCCGATGTCGATGCCGGACGCCTCGTCCGCGGCCTCGGTCTGCCGGATGGCGAAGGAGACCCGGGCGTGCGGCATGGCGAGCGAGGCCAGCTCGCCCGTCACCGCCTCGGCGAACCGGGCCGCCGCCTCCGTGCGCGCGTCGGTCAACGCCTGTCCGAGCACGGAGAGTTCGGCCCGCAGCCCGTCACGCTCGGTGGTCAGCTCCCCGATGCGCTCGTCGTCGCCCTCCAGCTCGGTGAGCCGGCCCGCGCCCTCCTGGGCCCAGGCGAGCACGGCCGTGATGTCCGTGCCGTACTTCCGGGTCAGCGTGGTCAGCGCGGCCCGGCGCTCCTCCACGGCGGACAGCCGCAGCGGGTCGGCCTCCAGCTGGTCGGCGTACCCGGCCAGCTCGCCGGAGACGTCGGCGATCAGGATGGAGATCTCCCCGATCCGGTCGGCCAGCGCGGCCAGCGCCGGGTCGTGGGCCCGCACCGCTTCCAGGGCCTGCCCGGCGGCGGCGACCACGCTCGTCGCGTCGACGCTCTCCGGATCCTCCGGGTTCCCCGCCAGCGCGGTGTGCGCGAGAGAGGCGGCGGAGGCGAGGGCCTCCGCGTGCCCGAGCCGCTCCGCCTCGGCTGCCAGCTCGACATCCTCACCCGGCAGCGGCTCGACGGCGGCGACCTCGTTCAGGCCGAAGCGCAGCAGATCCGCCTCCTGGGCCCGCTCCCGGGCCCGGGTGGTCAGCTCCTCCAAGGTCGCGGCGACGGTCCGCAGCCGCCGGTAGGCCGCCGTGTACGCGGCGTGCGGGACCGCCACGCCGTCCCCGGCGTACCGGTCGAGCGCCCCCCGCTGCCGCGCGGGCTTGAGCAGGCCCTGCTGGTCGGTCTGGCCGTGCACGGCGACGAGCTCGTCCGCCAGCTCGGTCAGGACCCCCACCGGCACGGATCTGCCGCCGAGATGGGCCCGTGAGCGTCCTTCCGCCGAGACCGTACGGCTGATGAGCAGCGCGCCGTCGTCGAGTTCCGCCCCGGCCTCCTCGGCCCGCAGCGCCGCCGCGTCGCCCTCGGACACCGTGATCCTGCCCTCGACGACCGCGGCCTTGGCCCCGACCCGTACGAGAGCGGGGTCCGCGCGCCCGCCGAGCAGCAGCCCGAGGCTCGTGACGACCATGGTCTTGCCCGCGCCGGTCTCACCCGTGACCGCGGTGAAACCGGGTGACAGCTCCACCACCGCGTCGTCGATGACTCCGAGCGACCGTATCCGCATCTCCTCCAGCACGGACATGACCTTACGAGGTCCCGGGCCGGGCGCGCGACGGCCCCCGCTCCCGGATTCACTCTCCCGAGGGTCGCGGGGGCCGCGGCGCGTCCTCGGAACCGTCAGTGAGGGGCGCCCCGCCAGCCCGAGACGGGCAGCGCGAACTTCGCCACCAGCCGGTCGGTGAACGAGGCCTGGTGCAGCCGTGCCAGCCGTACGGGCACCGCACCGCGCCGCACCTCGACCCGCGCCCCGGCGGGCAGCTCCACGGTCCGCCGCCCGTCGCACCAGAGCACCCCGTGCGGGGTGTGCGGCTGGACCTCGACCGCGAGCACGGACGTGGGCGAGGTCACCAGCGGCTTGGCGAACAGCGCGTGGGCGCTGATCGGGACCATCAGCAGCGCCTCGACCTCGGGCCAGACGACGGGCCCGCCCGCCGAGAAGGCGTACGCGGTCGAACCGGTCGGGGTCGCGCAGACGATCCCGTCGCAGCCGAACCCGGTGACCGGACGGCCGTCGATCTCCAGGACCACTTCGAGCATCCGTTCGGGCGACACCTTCTGTACGGCCGCCTCGTTGAGCGCCCAGTCGGTGTGCACGACGTCGCCGTTGCTGTGCACGACGACGTCGATGGTCATCCGCTCCTCGACCTCGTAGTCGCGGGTGACGACCCGGGAGACCACCTGGTCGAGGTCGTCGCGCTCTGCCTCGGCGAGGAAGCCGACGCGTCCCAGGTTGACACCGAGCATCGGCACCCCGGAGGCCCGGGAGAACTCCGCGCCCCGCAGCAGGGTGCCGTCACCGCCGAGGACGATCAGCAGCTCGCAGCCGTCCACGGCGGAGGGGCTGGTGTCGGTGACCGTCTCCACGGTGTCCGGCAGCGGCAGATCGGCCGCCTCGGTCGCCGAGACCCGCACGCCGAGCCCGTTGCGCAGCAGCCCCTGCACGACGAGCTCCGCGCTGCGGATCGCGGCCGGCCGGCCGGTGTGCGCCAGAAGAAAGACAGTTCGTGCCGCATTCGTGGTCACATTCGTCGTCAACGGGGCCCCTCCGCCACTGCACGGTCGACATCCGCGGGATCCAGCTCAGGTGCGCCGGCCCGCAGCCACAGAAAGTACTCGACGTTCCCCGACGGGCCGGGCAGCGGACTGGCCGTCACCCCCCGTACACCGAGACCGAGCCCCCAGGCCCGGCGCGCCACTTCGCGCACGGCTTCGGCGCGCAGCTCCGGGCTCCGCACCACTCCGCCGCTGCCGAGCCGCTCCTTGCCCACCTCGAACTGCGGCTTGACCATGAGGACCAGGTCGGCCTCGGGCCCGGCGCAGCGGGCGAGGGCGGGCAGCACGAGGCCCAGCGGGATGAAGGACAGGTCCCCCACCACCAGGTCGACCGGCTCGCCGTCGATGGCCTCCAAGGTCAACTCCCGCACGTTGGTACGGTCCTTGACGACGACTCGTTCATCGGACTGCAACGACCACGCGAGCTGCCCGTAGCCGACGTCGACGGCGACGACCTGCCGGGCCCCGGCCCGCAGCAGCACGTCGGTAAACCCACCGGTCGAGGCGCCGGCGTCCAGCGCCCGCCGCCCCTGAACGGTCAGCCCGAGCGGCACGAAGGCGGCGAGCGCCCCGGCGAGCTTGTGGCCGCCGCGCGAGACGTAGTCCGGGTCGCCGTCGTCCTCGGTGACGACGATCGCGGCGGCCGTCTCGACCTGGGTGGCGGGTTTGGTCGCGGTGGTGCGGCCGACGGTGACGCGCCCCGCGGCGATCAGCTGGCTCGCGTGCTCGCGCGAGCGCGCGAGCTTGCGGCGTACCAGCTCGGCGTCGAGGCGGCGACGTGCCACTCCTGCCACGTTCGGTTCAGCTCCTGTTGTCGTGATGCGTGTGCTGCGAAGACGTGGGTACGGGACCGGGTACGGCGGCCGGACGGGTGTCCAGCGAGGTCAGCTCGGCCCGCAGCCCACGGTGTACATCCTCGTACACCTCAATGTGCCCGTCCGCCGGGAGGTGGTCCGCATCGGCCAGGCGCTCCAGCCGGACGTCCACCGCTCCATGGCCGGTGGGGGTGCGCACGACCCCCAGGGGTACGGGCTCGGCGGGCGTGCTCACGGGCGGTGTCCCCGCCTCCGGCGTCCAGTCGCTCATGCCGAAACGCTACATCGACGGGCCGGTGTACCGTCGAGCACGATGGCGACCATGGCTGAGTGCCGCAGCGCACTGACACGACTTTCCGACAACCTCGCAGCCGCCGAGGGCGACGTGCGCGGCACAGCGCCCTCGACCGCTCGCTGAGCTGTCACATCAAGGACCTCGACATCACGTTCACCGGCAGGCTGTCCGACGGCCGGATCCAGGTGCGGGACACGGTCGAGGGCCCGCCCCGGGAGAAGGCCGAGATCAGGCTCGCGATGACGGGCGACGACCTGGTGGCGCTGGTGGACGGCGACCTGAACTTCGCGAAGGCGTGGGGCTCGGGCCGCGTACGCCTGGAGGCGGGCTTCCGCGACCTGCTGAAACTGAGATCGCTGCTGTAGGTGTTTCGAGCCCGTCCCGGCCCGCACTGTCACGGACGAGCGACGGCACCATCAAGCCCGTCCGGCGGTTGAGGACAGAGCGCGCACCGGGGCGCACCCCGCACCCGCCACCGCACCCCCGGCCCACCCCCTACGCGGCGGCGGCCTTCCGAGCCTTACGGGCGGCGGGCACCACCAGCGGCGTACCCGTCTCCGGGTCGTCGATCACCTGGCACCGCATCCCGAACACCCGCTCCACCAACGCCGCGTCGACCACCTCCGAGGGCGGTCCCTCCGCGACGATGTCCCCGTCCCGCATCGCGATGAGATGCGTGGCGTACCGCGCGGCGTGGTTCAGGTCGTGGAGCACCGCGACCAGCGTGCGGCCCTGCGTCTCGTGCAGCTCCGCGCACAGGTCGAGGACATCGATCTGGTGCTGGATGTCGAGGTACGTCGTCGGCTCGTCGAGCAGCAGCAGCGGCGTCTGCTGGGCCAGCGCCATGGCGATCCAGACCCGCTGGCGCTGCCCACCGGACAGTTCGTCGACATAGCGATCGGCCAGCTCCGCGACGCCGGTGGACTCCATGGACGCGTCGACGACCCGCTCGTCCTCCGGCGACCACTGCCGCAGCAGCCCCTGGTGGGGGTAGCGGCCGCGGGCGACGAGGTCGGCGACGGTGATCCCGTCGGGAGCTATGGAGGACTGCGGCAGCAGCCCCAGCGTCCGGGCGACCTTCTTCGCCGGCAGCTGGTGGATGGCCTGCCCGTCCAGCAGCACCTGCCCCCGGCTCGGCTTCAGCATCCGGGCGAGGGCGCGCAGCAGGGTCGACTTGCCGCAGGCGTTGGGACCGACGATCACGGTGAAGGAGTGGTCGGGAATCTCCACCGAGAGGTTTTCGGTGATGACCCGCTGGTCATAGCCGAGGGTCACCGATTCCGCGGTGAGGCGCTGCATGGTCGTACTCCCGGAGTCGGTGAGGTGGAGCGGCACGGCGCGGGGCACGGGCCGACCACCGAGCAGGACCAGGTTAGGTTAACCTATCTTCCTCTTCGGGCCACGGGTCCCGGGCCACCGCCCCCACGCTCAACACCTTCACGTGCCGAGGGCGTCGGGCCGCGCCGGGGCCCGGTGCGCGGGGCGCCCAGGGGGCGGTCCGTCGGGCTGCGCCGAGGGCGGTTCAGAGCCCGAGCCCGGC
This sequence comes from Streptomyces sp. CA-278952, assembly GCF_028747205.1. Lineage (NCBI taxonomy): Bacteria > Bacillati > Actinomycetota > Actinomycetes > Kitasatosporales > Streptomycetaceae > Streptomyces > Streptomyces sp. CA-278952. The sequence continues at coordinate 6,614,770 of NZ_CP112880.1, read as the reverse complement.
GAGGGCCTTCCCCGTCTCCAGCCCGCACACACCCGGACCGGCGAAGGCCCAGGCCGCCGCGCAGAGCGCCCGCAGCCCGTCGAGCGCCTCGCCCTCGCCCTCCAGCACCAGCCGGCCCCCGCGCACGGCAGCCGTCCAGCCCCCGCACCGGTACGCGTCACCGGCGGGCGTCACCTCGGGCTGCCCGGTCAGCAGCCCCCGCAGGTCCCGGTCCACATAGGTCGGCCGGTGCTGCGGCGGGGCGGCCAGCAGCTGCGCCGCGTCGGTCACCCCGGTCAGCACCAGCAGCGAGTCCACGCCCCCGTTGAACGCGCCCTCGATGTCCGTGTCCAGCCGGTCCCCGACGACGATCGGCCGCTTGGCCCCGGTCCGCAGCACGGTCTCGCGGTGCATCGGCGGCAACGGCTTCCCGGCGACCTGCGGCTCCGCCCCGGTGGCGATCCGGACGACCTCGACCGCGGCCCCGTTGCCGGGCGCGATGCCCCGGGCGCCCGGGATGGTCAGGTCGGTGTTGGACGCGAACCACGGCAGCCCGCGCCGGATCGCGTAGCTCGCCTCGGCGAACCGCCCCCACGCCATGTCCGGTCCGCCGTAGCCCTGGACCACCGCCGCCGGGTCGTCGTCCGCCGACTCCACCGGCACCAGCCCGCGCTCGCGCAGCGCGACCCGCAGCCCTTCGCCGCCGATCGCCAGCACCCGTGCCCCGGGAGGCAGTTGATCGGCGACCAGCCGGGCGACGGCCTGGGCGGAGGTGATCACGTCGGAGGGTTCGGCGGGCACCCCGAGCTCCGTCAGGTGGTCCGCCACGGCGTCCGGCGTGCGCAGCGCGTTGTTGGTGACGTACGCGAGGTGCATGCCCCCGGCCCGTGCCCGGGCCAGCGATTCCACGGCGTGGCCGATGGCCTCGCCGCCCGCGTACACGACCCCGTCGAGGTCGAGGAGAGCCGTGTCGTACGCCTCGCTCAGCGGCGTGCTGCTCCCCGACGGCCGGGACCTGTCCTGCTGGTGGCTCATATGACTCGCTCCTCTTCCACGCGTTCTGCCCCGATCATCGCGTATGCCCTCTGCACACATACGATGCCCTGATGAACACTTCAGGCCCCGTCGACCGGGGACTGCGGCTTTCCCCGTTCCGCGGACTGCGTTACGTCCCCGAGCGGGTCGGCAGCCTTGCCGCCGTGACCTCGCCCCCGTACGACGTGGTCGTGAGGCCCGACGGGCTGCACCACCTGGAGTCCGCGGATCCGCACAACATCGTGCGCCTCATCCTCCCCCAGGCCGACACCGCCCGGGACCGGCACCGGCAGGCGGCCGCCACACTGGACCGCTGGCTGGCCGAGGGCGTCATCGCCCCGGACCCGGACCCGGTGCTGTACGTCTACGAGCAGCGCAACGACGAGATCCTCCAGCGGGGCCTGATCGGCGCCCTGGCCCTCTCCCCCGCCTCCGAGGGCATCGTGCTGCCCCACGAGGACGTCATGGAGGACGTCGTCGCGGACCGCGCGGAGCTGATGCGTACGACGGGGGCCCACCTGGAGCCGCTGCTGCTGACCTACCGCGGCGAGACGGGCGAACCGGCCGGGGCGGCAGCGGTGATCGAGCGCACGGTCCTGCGGGAACCGCTGCTCGCCACCACGACGGAGGACGGCTTCCGGCACCGCCTCTGGGCCGTGACGGACCCGGCCGAACGGAGCGGGATCGCGACGGACCTCGCCCGGCACCAGGCGCTCATCGCGGACGGCCACCACCGCTGGGCCACCTATCTCCGGCTTCAGCGGGAACAGACCGCGCCCGGGCCGTGGGACCACGGCCTCGTCCTCCTCGTCGACACGGCCCGCCATCCCCTCCAGGTCCGCGCCATCCACCGGCTGCTGCGCGGGCTGCCGGTCTCCCGGGCCCTGAAGGCGCTGACCGGCCTCTTCCGCGTCCGACCGGTCGAGGGGCCACTCCCCCGGGCCCTCGACGCGCTGGCCGGAGCGGCGGCCGACGGCAACGCGTTCCTCCTCGCCGGCGACGGCGGCTTCCACCTGGTGGACCGCCCCGACCCCGCCCTGCTGGCCCGCACCATTCGGACGGACCGCCCCGACGCCTGGCGCACCCTGGACGCGACGGTCCTGCACTCCGCGCTGCTCGACGACGTGTGGCGCATCCCGGACGCACCGGAACACATCGGCTACATCCACGACACCGCGGCAGCCGTGGAGCAGGCGGAACGGCTCGACGCCACGGCGGTCCTGATGCATCCCGTACGCGAAGAGGTCGTCCGGGACCTGGCCCGGCAGGGCGTCACCATGCCCCGCAAGTCGACGTCGTTCGGCCCGAAGCCGGCCACGGGCCTGGTCATGCGGAGCCTCGCCCTCGACTGATCCGCAGAGCCACGCGGGGACGTTCGACCTGCCCGGAACGTGAAGAGGGGCGGCACTCCGACCGGAGTGCCGCCCCTCTTCACCAGCTGCTAAGCCTTGGCCGAACCGTCCCCGGAACCGTCCTCGTCCTCGTCCTGCTCGTCATCGAGGTCGACGTCGCCACGGGCGTCGTCCTCGTGGTCGAGGTCTCCGGGCGCGACCTCGTCGGCCGCGTCCTCCTCGGCCGTCTCGTCGTCACCGAGGACGTCGACGAACTCCACGCCGTCGAGCGCGGCGAGCCGGTCCGACGCATCGGTGGAACCGTCCTTGTCGGCCTCCAGCGCCTTTTCGAACCACTCCCGCGCCTCGTCCTCGCGCCCCGCCTCCAGCAGGGCGTCCGCGTACGCGTAGCGAAGTCGCGGCGTCCACGACTGCACCGAGTTGGACGCGAGCTCGGGGCCCTGGAGCGTCACGATGGCGGCGTCGATCTGGCCCATGTCACGACGTGCCCCGGCGGCCACCAGTCGCATCTCGACCTGTCCGGCCTTGTCCAGCTTCTGCACCTCGGGCTCGCCGGCCATGGCCATCGCCCGCTCGGGACGCCCGAGCCCACGCTCGCAGTCCGCCATGACGGGCCACAGGTCCACGGACCCGGTCATCCTCCGGGACGCCCGGAACTCGGCGAGCGCCTCGGCGTACTTCTGCGTCGCGTATGCCGCGAACCCGGCCGCCTCACGCACCGCGGCGACGCGGGACGCGAGCCGGAGAGCGATACGGGCGTACGCGTACGCCTCCTCGGGGTCCTCGTCGATCAGCCGGGCCACCATGACCAGGTTGCGCGCGACGTCCTCGGCAAGGGTCTTCGGCAGGCTCATGAGCTCCTGGCGTACGTCCTTGTCGATCTCGTGGCCCGTGACGTCGTCCGGAATCGGCAGCCGCTTGATCGGCTCACGATCGCGGTCGCCGCCCCGGTCATCGCGTCCCCGGAAACCACCACGGTCCCGGTCGTCGCGCGGACCGCCGCGGTATCCGCCCCGGTCCCTGTCGCCGCCACGGTTGTCGTCCCGGCGGAAATCGCCGCCGGAGGGCCGGTCGTCGTCACGACGGGGACCGCGCGGCCGGTCGTCACGGCGCTCGAAGCCACCGCTCGGACGGCCACCACGGTCATCGCGCTGCTGACCGCCCCGGTACCCACCACGGTCGTCATCACGACGGGGCCCACGATCACGGTCCCCACCACGGTTGTCATCACGACGGAACCCACCACCGGCAGGCCGGTTGTCATCGCGACGGAACTGACCGCCGCCGGAGCCACCGCCACGACTGTCGTCACGGCGGAAACCACCGCCGGCAGGCCGGTCGTCGTCACGGCGGAAGCCACCGCCGGAGGGCCGGTCGTCGTCACGACGGGGACCGCGCGGCCGGTCGTCACGGCGCTCGAAGCCACCGCTCGGACGGCCACCACGGTCATCGCGCTGCTGACCGCCCCGGTACCCACCACGGTCGTCATCACGACGGGGCCCACGATCACGGTCCCCACCACGGTTGTCATCACGACGGAACCCACCACCGGCAGGCCGGTTGTCGTCACGACGGAAACCACCGCCCGAGCCACCGCCACGGTTGTCGTCACGGCGGAAACCACCGCCGGAGGGCCGGTCGTCGTCACGACGGGGACCGCGCGGCCGGTCGTCACGACGCTCGACGCCACCGGCAGATCGGTTGTCATCGCGACGGAACTGACCGCCGCCGGAGCCACCACCACGGCTGTCGTCACGGCGGAAGCCACCGCCGGAGGGCCGGTCGTCGTCACGGCGCGGACCGCGCGGCCGGTCGTCACGGCGCTCGAAGCCACCGCTCGGACGGCCACCACGGTCGTCACGCTGCTGACCGCCCCGGTACCCACCACGGTCGTCATCACGACGGGGCCCACGATCACGCTCCCCGCCACGGTTGTCATCGCGACGGAACTGACCGCCGCCGGAGCCACCGCCACGGCTGTCGTCACGACGGAACCCACCACCGGTCGGCCGGCTGTCGTCACGACGCGGGCCCCGGTCGCGGTCACGGTCGTCACGGCGGAAGCCACCGCCAGTACCGCCACCGGTGCCGGCGCCGGAAGGCCGGTTGTCGTCGCGGCGGAAGCCGCCACGGTCGTTGTCGCGTCGAGGTGCGCCGGAACCGGACCGGTCGTCACGACCACCGCGGTAACCGCCCCTGTCACCGCCGTCCCGGCGACGCGGCTCGCGCTCCGGACGATCGTCGGGAGAGTTGGTGGACATGGGTGTGACTCCTGTCTTCGGGTACCACAGACATTCTCGCGCAGCCGACCAGTCGACGCGCTTCGGGAAAAACAAAAGGACCCCTGGTCCCAGCGTTGAACGCTGGGACCAGGGGTCCTTGAAAGATTGTTCGGCGGCGTCCTACTCTCCCACAGGGTCCCCCCTGCAGTACCATCGGCGCTGAAAGGCTTAGCTTCCGGGTTCGGAATGTAACCGGGCGTTTCCCTAACGCAATGACCACCGAAACCCTATCGGGTTCTAGCGAACAAGCACACTCTTCAATTAAGTAGTGAAACTGTTCAACCGGTGCGATAACTGTTCGCAACCCGGGAACAACACAGTGGACGCGAGCAACTGAGGACAAGCCCTCGGCCTATTAGTACCAGTCAGCTCCACCCGTTGCCGGGCTTCCACATCTGGCCTATCAACCCAGTCGTCTACTGGGAGCCTTAACCCTTCAAGAGGGTGGGAATACTCATCTCGAAGCAGGCTTCCCGCTTAGATGCTTTCAGCGGTTATCCTTTCCGAACGTAGCCAACCAGCCATGCCCTTGGCAGGACAACTGGCACACCAGAGGTTCGTCCGTCCCGGTCCTCTCGTACTAGGGACAGCCCTTCTCAATATTCCTGCGCGCGCAGCGGATAGGGACCGAACTGTCTCACGACGTTCTAAACCCAGCTCGCGTACCGCTTTAATGGGCGAACAGCCCAACCCTTGGGACCGACTCCAGCCCCAGGATGCGACGAGCCGACATCGAGGTGCCAAACCATCCCGTCGATATGGACTCTTGGGGAAGATCAGCCTGTTATCCCCGGGGTACCTTTTATCCGTTGAGCGACAGCGCTTCCACAAGCCACTGCCGGATCACTAGTCCCGACTTTCGTCCCTGCTCGACCCGTCGGTCTCACAGTCAAGCTCCCTTGTGCACTTACACTCAACACCTGATTGCCAACCAGGCTGAGGGAACCTTTGGGCGCCTCCGTTACTCTTTAGGAGGCAACCGCCCCAGTTAAACTACCCATCAGACACTGTCCCTGATCCGGATCACGGACCCAGGTTAGACATCCAGCACGACCAGAGTGGTATTTCAACGACGACTCCACAACCACTGGCGTGGCCGCTTCAAAGTCTCCCACCTATCCTACACAAGCCGAACCGAACACCAATATCAAACTATAGTAAAGGTCCCGGGGTCTTTCCGTCCTGCTGCGCGAAACGAGCATCTTTACTCGTAGTGCAATTTCACCGGGCCTATGGTTGAGACAGTCGAGAAGTCGTTACGCCATTCGTGCAGGTCGGAACTTACCCGACAAGGAATTTCGCTACCTTAGGATGGTTATAGTTACCACCGCCGTTTACTGGCGCTTAAGTTCTCAGCTTCGCCACCCCGAAAGGCAGCTAACCGGTCCCCTTAACGTTCCAGCACCGGGCAGGCGTCAGTCCGTATACATCGCCTTACGGCTTCGCACGGACCTGTGTTTTTAGTAAACAGTCGCTTCTCGCTGGTCTCTGCGGCCACCCCCAGCTCAAGCAGCAAGTGCTATCACCAGTGATGGCCCCCCTTCTCCCGAAGTTACGGGGGCATTTTGCCGAGTTCCTTAACCATAGTTCACCCGAACGCCTCGGTATTCTCTACCTGACCACCTGAGTCGGTTTAGGGTACGGGCCGCCATGAAACTCGCTAGAGGCTTTTCTCGACAGCATAGGATCATCCACTTCACCACAATCGGCTCGGCATCAGGTCTCACCCTTGATGTGTGACGGATTTACCTACCACACGGGCTACACCCTTACCCCGGGACAACCACCGCCCGGGCTGGACTACCTTCCTGCGTCACCCCATCGCTTACCTACTACAAGTCTGGTTCATCGGCTCCACCACTACCCTCAACTCCGAAGAGATCGGGCCGGCTTCACGGACTTAGCATCGCCTGATTCAGTACTGGGCGTTTCAAAGCGGGTACCGGAATATCAACCGGTTGTCCATCGACTACGCCTGTCGGCCTCGCCTTAGGTCCCGACTTACCCTGGGCAGATCAGCTTGACCCAGGAACCCTTAGTCAATCGGCGCACACGTTTCTCACGTGTGTATCGCTACTCATGCCTGCATTCTCACTCGTGAACCGTCCACAACTCGCTTCCGCGGCTGCTTCACCCGGCACACGACGCTCCCCTACCCATCCATACGGGCGTTGGCCCTATGTGTATGAATGACACGACTTCGGCGGTACGCTTGAGCCCCGCTACATTGTCGGCGCGGAATCACTTGACCAGTGAGCTATTACGCACTCTTTCAAGGGTGGCTGCTTCTAAGCCAACCTCCTGGTTGTCTCTGCGACTCCACATCCTTTCCCACTTAGCGTACGCTTAGGGGCCTTAGTCGATGCTCTGGGCTGTTTCCCTCTCGACCATGGAGCTTATCCCCCACAGTCTCACTGCCGTGCTCTCACTTACCGGCATTCGGAGTTTGGCTAAGGTCAGTAACCCGGTAGGGCCCATCGCCTATCCAGTGCTCTACCTCCGGCAAGAAACACACGACGCTGCACCTAAATGCATTTCGGGGAGAACCAGCTATCACGGAGTTTGATTGGCCTTTCACCCCTAACCACAGGTCATCCCCCAGGTTTTCAACCCTGGTGGGTT